>NZ_WRPR01000043.1 GCF_010367455.1 Candidatus Laterigemmans baculatus
AAGTGTGGTAACTCCAATGTCTACCGGAACTAAGGCTCTCGCGCTAGATACCTACGCTGATCAGCGGATGAAATATCCGGGCTAGCCCCCGGTTTTCGACAGCGGCGGGAAAACCGGACGCTAGCGCGTGGCGGCTGATGAAGCATCCTGGCTAGCGCCCGGCGGCTGATGAATGAATCGCCGCTACGGGCTGCGGAGCTTGGCGTTTTGCTGGTGGCGGGTGGCGTCTCGGCGGGTCTTTTTCTCGAGGTTTCGGCGGAGGGCCGCTTCGAGATCGATTCCGCTTTGATTCGCCAGACAGATCACGACGAACAGCACGTCGGCGAGTTCGTCACCCAAGTCTCCCAGCGGCTCTCCCGGCTTGGACGATTGTTCGCCGCAGCTTCGCGAGAGGATCCGAGCGACTTCGCCCACCTCCTCAACCAATTGTGCGAGATTCGTCAGCTCGCCGAAGTAGCGGACTCCGATCGTGCGAATCCACTGGTCGACCTGCCGCTGCGCCTCGGCGACCGTGAGTTCTGCCGAGGCGCCATCGGCCCCCGTCTCCTCAGCCTTCGTCATTGGCCGGCCCCGCGGTTAGCAGATAGGTTCCGCTTTTCCCAGCCACGGCGATGTCGGTTTTGCCGTCGCCAGTAATATCTTCAGCCACGATCTGCAGTCCGGTCCCCACGCGGCCTTCGTCGATCACGTGGCGCTCAAACTTTTCCGCCTTGGGATCCCAGGTGTAGTAGTACAGGCAGGGCGGTTCCATGCCGCCGGGGTCTTTTCCATTGTGGGCAAAGTACCGCTTGCCGGTGATCAATTCGTCTTGGCCGTCACCGTTGAGATCGGCAAAGACCATGCTGTGCGGCTGGCTGAAGCCGCGATCGATCAGGTGCTCTTTCCAGACGATCTTGCCGTCCGCCTCACGGCCCACCTGTTCCCACCAGAACAGTCCGTAGTTGTGCCCGTTTCCGTACACGATGTCGTTTTTGCCGTCGCCGTTGAGATCGCGAACCAGCATTGGGAGACTGGAGTGCAGGTCCCAGTCGCGATGGAATGTCCAGGGCTGGCTCCACGGATCCGCAGCGGGTTGCTCGTACCAGCCTTGGCCGACGAGCACATCCGCCTTGCCGTCCCCATTCAAATCGCCGACGCCGACGCCATGGCCGTTGCCGCTCGAACCGAGCTGGTGTGGCTTCATCGTGAGCGGGCCGTTCTCGCTTTCGCGGACGAACCGCCAGAGGAACATCGGCACGTCCTTGCTCCAGCTGTTGACGACCCACTCGCCGATCCCGTCGCCGTCGACGTCCTCGAGCAATTGTCCTTCGTTGGTGCTGTTGCCGGTGTCGACCAACACGTGGGCCGGCCAGATTTTTCCTAGCCGCAGCGCTTCCGGGCCCGGATTCTCGAACCACCGAACTTCGGTCGGAATGAACGAACCGGCGACGACGTCCGGCCGCCCGTCCTGGTTGACGTCCATGATGTAGTCGCCGTTGCTTTGGACATAGCCGTTCCAATCTTCGATGATCCGCAGCGGCCGCGGAGTCCACTCGGGATTGCGGTACCAATTGCGTCCAGCGACGAGATCGGTTTTTCCATCACCGTCGATATCGGCCGCCGCAATGCCTTCGTTGGCATCGACGGTGAGCAGGCGGACATCGAACTCGATCGGGTGGTCCGTCGCGGCGGAGCTCGCGGTCTGCGTTTCTGCCGGCTCAGCCGCGGTCGCATCCAACGCGGGAGAAGTGACGGCAACCGCAACGAGGAGGGCGAACATCCGTCCGACACGATGCCGCGAGGCTCGTCGGCCAGTGCGGGCATCGCGGTTGCGGGCATCGCGGTTGCGGGCATCGCGGTTGCGGGCATCGCGGTTGCGGGCGGGCACATATCGGGAACGATTTGCGTTTCCTGAGTCGAACATCGAGCGTCCTCGGCAGTTGTCGGAAAGGGAGGAGACGGGGTGGGGGAGAGGTGAGCGGCTGGGGAACCGCCGTTGTCGGGGCAACAACGTCGCGGTTTATCTTACTCGACAGCGTCTCCCAGAGGTTCTCCTGCGAGAAACAGCCCCCCCAGGCCGGAGAGCTTGCCGCGTTCCCCCTTCTCGAGCGGATTTTCGTCTAAAATTTTGTCAAGTTCGCCTGTGGCGGAGGGCTGGATGCTCTACGCTGGTGCAACTAAACCGAGTTCCACGGCGGGGATGACGCATTGGCTGAGACGCTTCACTTCGAAGACCTACAGGTTGGTCAGCGGTGGCTGAGTCCCGCACGGACGATCACGGCGGACGACGTCACCGATTTTGCGGAGCTGACCGGAGACCACACTCCGCTGCACGCTTCGAATGCCGCAGGTGAATCGAGTTCGCCGTTCGGTCGGCCGGTCGCCCACGGGTTGCTGGGCCTTTCGGTGCTCGCCGGCCTTTCGTCGGAGCACCCCCGAGTGCAGACCTTAGCGCTTGTCAGCCTCGGTAATTGGGAATTTCGCCGCCCGCTCTACTTTGGCGACACCGTTCACGTGGAGACGGAGATCGTCGATCTCGAACCGCACGGCCGCCGAGCGGGCCGGGTGACCTGGCACCGCCGCTTGATCAGTGCCGCCGGTCAGATTCTGCAAGAGGGCTCGCTGGTCACGCTCGTCGCCGCCCGCACCGCGCACAAGCGAAAGCCGCAACCGGTGGGAGTCGGCGCCAAGCTCAACTCCTACACGGCCGCCTCGGGGCTCCCCAAAGTCCCCACCGCGGCTTCGCATCCGCGGTAGAGGAGCCATAGTCGCCTTTCGCTCCGCGAAAGTAGCGTATCCCCCGCAACTTTCGCGGAGCAAAAGGCGACTCTGCTTGCGCTACTTTCGCGGAGCGAAAGGCGACTATGGCGGCTCAAGAGTTAACAGCCTTGCGGGCTGAGGCGAGGGTATTGCTGAGCAGCATGGCGATCGTCAGCGGCCCCACTCCGCCGGGGACGGGCGTGATCGCTCCGGCGACTTGGGCCGCCTCCTCAAAATGCACATCGCCCACGAGCGCGTCGCCAACGCGGTTGATCCCGACATCGATCACGGTGCAGCCGGGTTTGAGCATCTCGCCGCGGATCATCTGCGGACGGCCGACGGCGGCGACGACGATGTCGGCCGACCGCACGATCTCAGCCAGGTTCTCCGAGCGGCTGTGGGCGAGGGTGACTGTGGCGTTGCATGCCTCGGGACCGCACGTGCCGTCGCGAGCAGCCAGCAGTAGCGCCATCGGTTTGCCTACGATCTCGCTCCTTCCCACCACCACCGCGTGTCGACCGGCGACCGGAATTTGGCAGCGGTGCAGGAGCTGGATCACGCCGTGCGGCGTGCAGGGCAGGAACCGAGGCCGTCCCTGCACCAGGAGCCCCACGTTCTCGGGGCTGAACGCGTCAACGTCCTTGAGCGGGTCGACCGCATCGAGAACCGCGCGCTCCTCGAAGCCGCGGGGAAGGGGGAGCTGGACCAGAATCCCGTGCACGGTCGGGTCGGCGTTCAGCTGCTCGATCAGCTCCAACAGGCGAGCGTCCCCGGCCGCCGCGTCCAAGCGATGCAGCCGGCTATCGATGCCCGCCCGTTCGCACGCCCGCTGCTTGTTCCGCACATAGACCTCGCTGGCCGGATTGTCTCCGACAAGCACTGCGGCCAATCCGGGCCGCGGTCCGCCTGCCTCGAGCAGCGCCGCTACGTCGCGAGCAATCTCGGCTCGAATCTCCGAGGCGATCTGTTTTCCGTCGAGAATGCGAGCAGTCATTGCAGTAGGTTTCAGGGAGCAGGTTTCACGTTTCAGCCAGCACGGGGCAGGTTACCGACAATTCGTTTAACGGCAAGCCGCAGGCGACTGCTTTTCCTACGAGTGCAAAGAGTGGACGACCACCACAAGGAGCGCGAAGCACTAGGCATCGCGTGAGAGGAGCGCGGAGGAGTACGGAAAACTGAAAAGCAGTCGCCTGCGGCTTGCCGTTAAACGATTAACCTCCCGGCTACCGGCTACCGGCTACCGGCTACCGGCTACCGGCTACCGGCTACCGGCTACCGGCTTCCGATTCCAGCCTCCGTTGACTTCGATCACTTGCCCGGTGATGAAGCTGGCTTGGGGGGAAATCAGGTACATCGCCGCGGCGGCGACGTCTTCGGGAGTTCCCCAGCGGTGCATCAGGGCGTCGTTTCGCGCACGAGCGTCCCAGTAGGGGTCGCTGTTTTCGCCCCAAGCGGTGCGGATCCAGCCGGGAGCGACGCAGTTGACGCGGATCCGGGGAGCGAGGGTTTGGGCGAGGCTTTTGGCATACGCCATCACGGCGGCTTTGATCGGTCCGAACAGCTGTCCGGCATCGCCTTCCATCCCGTGCACCGCCTGGTCCCAGCCGATGAACAGCATCGAAGCGGGGAGGGGCGTTGGCGGCGCTTCGAGCATCCTCGCGGCCACGCTCCGGGCCAGGCGGATCGTCCCCTGCACGTCGACTTCCCACAGCCGAGCCAGCTTGGCGTCAAACGAGAGCCGCGCGGCGGCCCCGGTCAGCACGTCGGCTCCGGCGTTGTGGATCCAGGCATCGATCCGGGGCGACCAGGCGAAGGCTTCTTCGACCAGCCGCTCGGCATCGCGGGGATCGGCCAGATCGGCGGCGACGAGTCGCGGCTCGCTTCCAGCGGCGCGGATCGCCTCGGCCGTCGCCTCGGCCCCCTCGCGGTTGCTGCGATAGTGGATCAGGCACTCGGCCCCCGAGCGAGCGGCGGCCGTGGCAATCGCTTGCCCAATCCCGCTGCTGCTGCCCGTGACCACCACGTGGTGTCGATCGAGAGGACGCATCGTTGGTCGCCGATCAGTTGAGTGGCAGCGGGCCCTCGTCGACATTGCCGACCATGTGGAAGTGGTTGTGGTCGATGTAGATCACTTCGACCGACTCCCGATCCTCCAGCGTGTGGGGCACGGGCCAACCGACGATCTCACGCTCGGACGAGTAGATCGTGCACTTGTAGTGAGCGTGGTGCAGCTGGGCCGGTCCGAGCAGCGGGTAGTGCCGCGGCGGATCGACGTAATCGGCGATCTTCTCTTTGACGATCCGGACGTTGTTCCGCTGCTTCTCGTAGATCAGCGGCACGCCCCCTTGGACCGGGCGGGCTTTCTCGAGCGCCATCATCACCTCGTGGTCGCTCGGCGGATCGAGTGCCACCGGAGGCCCGCCAGCGGTCGTCGGCCCGAGGATCGGCACGCGATCGTACATCTCGTGCCACTCGTGCTTGTCCTCTTGCTTCTGCTGGAAGTAAGGGCTGACCGGAATCGGGAATGAAAAGACCACCGGCAGAGTTCCGGTGTTCAGTCCATTGCAGCCCGCACTACTGATGGCGGCGACGCCGGCCAGCAAGCCCAGCAACGTTTTGGAACCGTAACGCGTCATGTTTCGCCCTTCCCTTGAGCAGCTCCCCCGGAGGCGACACTACGATCGCGGGGTCTTCCGAGACGGCCTGTTAATCCAATCCCAGCACCGCCGCATACGGTGTCGGTTACCTCTTCTATCGTGTCAACTTGGAGGGGTCTTGCGGGTTTTCCGGAAGAATCCGCAAAACAGCCCAGAAAACCCAGCCAGGGAAGGGGAAGGAAGAGGGCGGCAGGGTTCAGGTTGCAGGTTTCAGGTCAGCGAAGCAGTACTCGTACTCAGCGAAGCGGTACTCGTACTCAGCGAAGCGGTACTCGTACTCGCAACCGCGCTGGCACCCGCCGCTGGAGTCTGATCCAAAGAGTGGCCGCAATGATCGAGTACGAGTACCGCTCCGCTGAGTACGAGTACGAGTACGAGTACGAAAGAGAACCTGCTACCTGAAACCTTCCCTACCTTCCCTGCAGGGCGTGGGCGTGGGCCATTGCGTCTTCGGCCATTTGGATGAACTTCTTGTCCTGCGTTCCGGCCCAGGCTTTCTGGCAGGTGACGCTCATCGCCGTGAAGTTGAACGATTCCTCCGGCTCCAGCTCGCACGCCTTCTTGCTGTGCTCGACCGCTTCGAGATGGCGGCCCAGCTTGGTGAGGACGCGTGCCAGGGCGAGATGTCCGAGGGTGAAATCGGGGTGCTCGTCGATGAGCTTGAGCAACGCTTCGAGGGCCTCGTCGTTCTGCTCGGCGTCGATGAACTTTTCCGCTTCGCTGTAGGCGGCGTGGGGATCGGACATGGCGGGGAAATCGCGCAAGAGGAAGGGGAAATATGAAAAACGGGGGCGTGAACTGATTCACGCCCCCGCCGATATCCTACCGTAAGGCAGCCGCAGCCGACTTACATGTCGCTGACCTTCTTACCGAGCGCCACCTGGGCGGCGGCCAAGCGGGCGATCGGCACGCGGAAGGGGCTGCAGCTGACGTAGTCCAGTCCGGCTCCGTCGCAGAAGTGGATCGAGGCGGGATCGCCCCCGTGCTCGCCGCAGATACCGCACTTGAGCTTCTGCTTCTCGGTGCGTCCCTTGCTCACGCCCATCTCGACCAGCTGGCCGACCCCGGTCGCGTCGAGCGACTGGAAGGGGTCGACGTGGAGGATGTCCTGGGCGAGGTAATCGGGCAGGAACGTACCGACGTCGTCACGGCTGTAGCCGAACGTCAGCTGGGTCAAGTCGTTGGTCCCGAAGCTGAAGAAGTCGGCGTGTTCGGCGATCTGGTCGGCCGTCAAGGCAGCGCGGGGGATTTCGATCATCGTGCCGATCAGGATCGGCAGATCGCCCTCGTGCTTCTTGTCCTTCTTGGTCTGCTCGATCGTCGCCTCGACCTGCTTGCGGAGCAGCTCGAGTTCGGCGGCCGTTCCGACCAGCGGGATCATGATTTCCGGCTCGGCGGCGGTTCCCTTTTTGGCGCAGTTGATCGCCGCTTCGACGATCGCCCGGACCTGCATCTCGAGGATTTCCGGATACGTCACGCTCAACCGGCAACCGCGGTGGCCGAGCATCGGGTTTTGCTCGTGCAGTTGCTCGGCCCGAGCCTTGACCTCGGCGGGCTTGATGCCGAGCTCTTCGGCCATTTCCTTCTGGGCCTTGGCATCGTGCGGGAGGAACTCGTGCAGCGGGGGATCCAGCAGCCGGATCGTGACCGGCAGCCCCTGCATGGCCTTGAAGATGCCCTCAAAATCCTTCCGCTGGAACGGCAGCAACTTCTTGAGCGCCTTGCGGCGGTCGTCTTCGTTATTGGCCAGGATCATCGACCGAATGTGCATGATCCGGTCGGATTCGAAGAACATGTGCTCGGTGCGGCAGAGGCCGATGCCCTCGGCACCGAAGTCGCGAGCCCGCTTGCTGTCGGCCGGCGTGTCGGCGTTGGTCCGCACGCGGAGCCGCCGGTACTGGTCGGCCCATTCCATCAGCTTGCGGAAGTCGCCGGCCAGAGTCGGTTCCTGGGTTTCGACTTCGCCGACCATGACTTCGCCGGTCGTCCCGTCGAGGCTGATCGTGTCTTTGACGCCAAACGACTTGCCGCCGACGGTGATTTTCTTGGCTTTCTCGTTGATCGAGATCTCACCGGCACCGGCCACGCAGCACTTGCCCCAGCCGCGAGCGACGACCGCCGCGTGGCTGGTCATCCCTCCGGTGCTGGTCAGAATCCCAGCCGCGGCGTGCATTCCTTCGACGTCTTCGGGGCTGGTTTCGCGGCGAACGAGGATCACCTTTTCGCCAGCCGCGGCCCGTTCCTTGACTTCTTCGGCGGTGAAAGCGAGCTTGCCGACCGCGGCTCCCGGGGAAGCGGGCAGGCCGCGGGCGAGGACATCGGCCGCATTGCGAGCGGTCGTCTTGAAGCTCGGCAGGAGCAGCTGCGTCAAGTCGTTCGCCGGGACGCGAAGCACGGCGGTCTTCTCGTCGATCAGACCTTCCTTGACCATGTCGACCGCGATTTTGACCGCGGCGACCCCGGTCCGCTTGCCGGTCCGGGTCTGCAGCATGAACAGCTTACCGCGTTCGATCGTGAACTCGATATCCTGCATTTCTTTATAGTGCGTCTCGAGAGTTTCCTTGACCTCGAGCAGCTCTTTGTGGATCTCCTTGTTCCACTTCGGCATCTCGGCAACCGGCAGCGGCGTGCGGATCCCGGCCACCACGTCTTCGCCCTGGGCGTTGATCAGGAACTCGCCGAAGAACTTGTTCTCGCCGGTGTTCGGGTTGCGGGTGAAGGCGACCCCGGTGCCCGAGTCATCGCCCATGTTGCCATAGACCATGCTCTGGACATTGACCGCCGTGCCGAGCAGCCCGCGGATGTTTTCGATCTGCCGGTAGCGGACCGCCCGGTTGGTGTTCCACGACCCGAACACCGCCTCGATCGCGAGCTCCAGCTGGCGGTACGGATCTTGGGGGAATTCCTGCCCGGTGTGCTTTTTGAAGACCGCTTTGTAAGCGTCGCACAGGTCCTTGAGCCCTTCGGCCGGAACGTCAGTGTCCTCGGTGACCTTGTACTTCTGCTTGATCTTGTCGAAGGCGGTCTCGAACTGGTGGTGATCCATCTCCATCACCACGTCGCCGAACATGTTGATCAAGCGGCGGTAAGCGTCGTAGGCGAACCGCGGATTCTTGGTGGCGTTGGCCAGCCCTTCGGTCGCCGCGTCGTTGAGCCCGAGGTTCAGGATCGTGTTCATCATCCCCGGCATGCTGACCGCGGCCCCGGAGCGGACCGAGAACAGCAGCGGGTTTTCGTCGTCGCCGAACTTCTTGCCGAGTTCCTTCTCGAGAATGGCGATCGTCTGGTGGACCTCGTCCATCAGCCCGGCCGGGAGCTTCTTGCCCGCCTTATAGTACTGGTCGCAGACTTCGGTCGTGATCGTGAAACCGGGAGGGACCGGGAGCCCGATCGAAGTCATCTCCGCCAGGTTCACGCCCTTCCCGCCGAGCAGCGGCTTGCCTAAACCTTTGCCTTCGGTCTTGGTCTTGCCGAAGTAGTAGACCATCTTGGCCGGCTTGGCCGCTTGGCCACGGGCTGTCTTTGCCATCGGGTAGTCCCCTCAAGGGTGCTGCAGGTGTTTCGTTGAATCGACCGCATCGCAATCAAGGGTCGACCGGCGTGGCGTGGGAGGAGCCCTAGATCGCGGCGGACGGACGGTCGCCGCGCGACCGTCACACGCCCTGCCGACGGATTCTGCCCGCCATGAAAACCGGCGAATGTAGAGGGGGGCCGGATTAGCGTCAATGACGCAATCGCCCGATCAGCTCACTCCATGACCACGCGCACCCCGAGTTTCCGGAGTTGCTCGAGCTGTTCGCCGCCGGCTGCCTCGCTCAGCGGATTCCCCTTCAAGTAAACCCGCAAATAGGGGGCAAACCGCTTCGCTCCCTCGGCGTCCTTACGGCACATTTCCACCAGGGGAGCGAGGTCTTCCAGCTTGTTCTCGCGGACCAGCAGCAGATCGAGCTCGGTCAGCGGGGCGAGCGGTTCGAGCGAGGTGATCGCGTTGCGGTCGAGATCGAGGTTCGTCAGCCAGGCCAGCTTGCCGACCGGCGTGATGTCGGCCAGCCCGTTGCCGGCAACGTCGAGCGACCAGATCTTCGACAGCCCGGCAATCGGCTCGAGCGTCTTGATCTGATTGTCGGCCATCCACAGCGACCGCAGGTTGCTCATCTTCTTGAGCGGCTCGAGCGAGGCGACTTTGTTCCCCGAGAGGTCGAGCAACTGGATCGCCGTCAGGTTCTCCAGCGGCTGGATGTCGCTGATCTGATTGCCGGCGAGCGTCACCGACTGCAGCCGCTTGAGCCCCGCGATCGGCTTCAAGTCGCTGATCGCGTTGTGGGCCAAGTCGATCAGCATCAGCGACGTGCAGTGCTCGAGCCCCTCGAGGCTCTTGATCTCCTTGCCGACTCCCACGACGCGGGAAATCTGCGCCACATCCTCTTTGGTGATCGGCTCGGTGTTGTACCGCTTCTCAAAAACCTCCGCCCGCACGGCCGCTTCGAGCCCCGGATCGGGGAACAGCTTGACCGCCGCCGCTTTCTCCTCGGCCGCCTTCTTTTCCTCAGCCGCTTTCATCTCGGCCGCCTTCTTCTCCGCAGCCGCTTTCTCCGCAGCAGCCTTTTCAGCCGCCGCTTTCTCCGCAGCAGCCTTCTCAGCAGCAGCCTTCTCGGCAGCCGCCTTCTCCGCAGCAGCCTTCTCGGCGGCGGCCTTGTCAGCAGCGGCCTTGTCAGCGTCCTCAGCCGGTTTTTCCTCAGCCGGTTTTTCTTCGGCCGGTTTTTCTTCGGCCGGCTTGTCCTCTGCCGGTTTTTCTTCGGCCGGTGCGGCGGGAGCTTCGGCGGCGGGCTCATCGGCCACCGCAGCGAACCGAGCGGGGACCAATCCGATCAGAACGACCGACAGCAGCAGCGGGAGTGAAAGGCGAAACGTCGACATTGCAATAGACTCGTTCCGAAGGTGGGGAAGGGCGGGGTGGGAGGGCTTCGTCACCGGAACTCCAGCAGGAGCGGTTTCCTCCAGGCTAATCGCCCCCGATGGCCGCGACCACCACCGTCCGCGGATCGGCCCGGCGAACGCGGACGCCGCCGGGAAGATCGATCGGCAACGGCACCCCGCTCGTGTGGGCGATCGCGGCGGCCAGCACATGCCAGTGCCTCTCGCTCATCGCTCCCCTCGGCCACCCACACTCGTCCCAGGCTCTGCGAAGCGCGGCGATCACGACCGGGCGAGGCGGGAGCGGCGGAGGATCAGATCCGCCTGGTGCGAGGCCGGCTGGTGCGAGACCGGCTGGTGCGAGGCCGGCTGGTGCGAGCTCGATCCGCAGCGGTCCGCCGCGGCTGGCGTGGAGATGCCGCGCGGCCCAGGCCCGCGCGTCCACCTCGAGCCATTCGATCAGTTCCGACTGCTGCCGAGCAAGCCGCGCGATCGCGGCGTCAGCATCGGGGTAGCGGCCACGGATTGCAGGCAACAGTCGGCCGCGAATCCAATTCCGCTGCCATCGCTCGTCGCCATTGCTGGCATCCTCCCGCCACGGCTGACCGATCGCCATGAGTGCCCGGCGGATCTGCTCCCGGCGGACCGCCAACAGCGGTCGGGCGAGCACCACGTCGGCGCCCAGATCGCGATGCGACGGAATCCCGGTCATGCCGGCCGGCCCGGTGCCGCGGAGCAGCTGGTGCAGCAAAGTCTCAACCTGATCGTCGGCAGTATGGGCGGTCGCGACGTAGCGGGCTCCACGGCGGTGGGCGACCGCATCAAAAAACGCGTACCGCTGGTGTCGCAGCGAAGCCTCGTCGACTCCACAGAACGCGTCCGCACGCTGCGACTCGTCCGCACGCTGCGACTCGGCTGGGGCATCGAGCTGAAGCGGTTGAGGTCGCTCGGCCCGCTCCACGAGGCACTCCAGGTGATGCGCGGCGGCGAGGGCGGTCACAAAAGCTTCGTCGCCATCGGAGTCGGGACCGCGGAGGCGGTGGTTGTAGTGCAGCACGATCAGCCGTCGCGGTGCGTCGCTGCCAAGCAACCGCAGAAGCGCACGCAGCAACCCCACGCTGTCCGCCCCCCCGCTGACCGCGACCATCGTCGTCACCTCGGCGAACCGCTCGAGCGGCCATGCCCGCGTCAGCGCCTCGCCGAGGGCGTCGAGTGCTCCCGCGCCCTTGTCGGCTCCCGCGCCCTTGTCGGCCCCCGCGCCCTTGTCGGCCCCCGCGCCGTTTTCCGCTCCCCAGCCGCTGGCTCGCCCCATCTGCATTCCTGACTCTCGAACGGATCGCTCCGCTGGTTCGTGTGCCCCAGCAACCACGCGAGGCCGCAACCACGCGCGGCCGCAACCGCGAGCGGCTGCAACCGCGAGCGGCGGGAGCCGGTCCCCCCGCCGTCACCCCCGCTTCCGAGGATGCTATCGGCGCGATTCCGGCTCTGTTACATTTTTGCCCAGGACCGGTTTGGTCCTTTTTTAAACTGCTTCGGATCTTCTTGGAGCCTGCCTCGGCAGCGTTTTGAGTCGTGACCGAAGCGGGTTGATTCGTCCCAAATTGAAACCTGACACCACCCAAGCGACCGCGGACGATTTTCAAGTTGCCGCGATTCTGCAGGGCGTCTGGCCGGGCAGTCTACCCAAACGAAGCAGCTCTCAATCTGATGTTGTTATTTGTTGCTCTTCTCGGGACCACCTCGATCGCGGTCCCCTGGGTTCACGCGCAACGCCGCTCGGCGCAGCGCGGCTGTTCCCGGAGCGCCCCGACCGCGAGGCTTTGGGCCGCTCGGCTCGCGGGAGCTCGTCTAGGGGGATTCCCACTGGCGGGAGCTCCGTGCGCCAGGGGTGCCGGGAAGCGACAGTATCCACTTCGACCCTTCCGCTTCAATCGACTGTCCTCGGCAGCAACGCCTCGAGAGATTCCTCCCGAGCGCCCCGGCTCGCGTGCTTGCGTGGTGACGATCCTCAGCTGGATTGGCTCGCACGATGACTACTTTTCAATGGCTTCTGCTGCTCCTGGTCAGCATCTTGCTGAGCGGTGGCGGCGTGTTTGCGGTGCTTCGTTGGGTCGACTCGCTCCGTCGCAAGGACGCTCAGAGCGAAGCGGCGCGGATCGTCGAGCAGGCGAAGGCCCATAGCGAGGCGGAACTTCGGACCTCCAAACTGAAGGCCAAGGAGGAGTTGCTGCAGCAAAAGGCCCAGGCGGAGAAAGAGATCAGCGAGTTGCGGGCGACCCTGCAAAAACGCGAACTGAAGCTCGAGCGGAACGAGGACCTGCTGCGGCAACAGAGCGAGGATCTCCGCAAGCAAGAGCGGGGTGTCGAGACCACTCAGCGGCGTTTGACCGCCCAGATCGAGGCCTACACCCACCGCTCGGCGGAGATGACCGCGCTGGTCGAACAGCAGCAGCAGGCATTGCAGCAGATCAGCGGGCTGAGCCGCGAGGAAGCCGCCCAGCGGTTGCTCAAGTCGCTCGAAACCGAGCTCGAACAGGAGATCGGACACGCGATCCTTCGCCACCAGCGGCACATGACCGAAGTGGTCGACGGCAAAGCCCGCGAGATCCTGCTGACGGCGATCCAACGCTACGCGGCCGCTCACACGGCCGAATCGACGACCAGCACCGTCGACATCCCCAACGACGACATGAAGGGGCGGATCATCGGCCGCGAGGGACGGAACATCCGCACCTTTGAAAAGGCGACCGGGGTCGACGTGATCATCGACGACACGCCAGGCGTCGTGATCGTCAGCGGTTTTGATCCGGTCCGCCGCGAAATCGCCCGCCAAGCGCTCGACACGCTGATCAGCGACGGCCGCATCCATCCCTCGCGGATCGAAGAAGTCGTCGCTCAAACGCAAACGCAGATCGACGAATTCCTTAAACGCAAAGGACGCGAAGCGGCGGACGAAGTCAACGTGCCGGGGCTCCCCGAGCGGGTGATCCACATGCTCGGGCGACTCCACTTCCGCACCAGCTACAGCCAAAACGTGCTCCGGCACAGCGTCGAAGTCGCGTTCCTCTCCGGGATGCTGGCCGAAATGATCGGCCTCGACGGCGACTTGGCCCGCTACTGTGGATTGGTCCACGACATCGGCAAAGCGGCCGACCACGAGCTCGAAGGGGGCCACCCCAAGATCGGCGCCGACCTGCTCCGCCGCAACGGCGCCCCGCCCGAGGTGGTCCACGCGGCTCTGGGACATCATGATGAGATCGTCACCGAGTATCCCTACACAATGCTCGTAGCCACCGCCGACGCCTGCAGCGCGAGCCGTCCGGGAGCTCGCCGCGAGTCGCTCGAGCGGTACATCAAACGGATGGAAGAGCTCGAATCGATCGCCACCGGATTCGAAGGAGTCGAGCAAGCCTTCGCGATCCAAGCCGGCCGCGAGCTGCGGGTGATCGCCAATTCGCGGCAAACCGATGATGCCAAAGCCGCCAAGATCTGCCGTGAGATCGCCAAAGCGTTCGAGCAACAATTGACATACCCGGGAGAGATCAAAGTCACCGTCGTCCGCGAAAGCCGCTACACCGCAACAGCGAGGTGAGAGGCGAGCAGGTTTTCTCCTCGTACTCGTACTCGTACTCGTACTCAGCGCAGCGGTACTCGATCCCTGGGCCAAAGCGTCGTGCTGGATTCGAGTACGAGTACGAGTACCGCTTCGCTGAGTACGAGTACGAGTTTTAAGAATCTCAAATCTCAATTCTGAGATTTCAAATCCGCTGAAACCTAAACCCTAAAACCTTCCCTTGAATCTCCTCTTTCTCGGTGACATCGTTGGCAAACCGGGGATGCAAGCCGTCGTCCGGTTACTGCCCGAGCTCCGCGGTGAATTGAGGTTGGACGCGGTCGTCGCCAATGCCGAGAACGCGGCGGACGGCTCGGGGCTGACGGTCGCCCAGTACAAACGGTTGCTCGCCGCCGGGGTCGACTGCATAACGATGGGGGACCACATCTACCGCCGCAGCGAACTGGTTCCCACGCTGCAAAAGGGTCGGCGGATCGTCAAACCGGCCAACTATCCGGCCGATGCTCCTGGCTGCACGTGGACGACGTTTCGCGCGGCCTGCGGCACCGAAGTGGCGGTCTTCAGCCTGCTCGGACGGGTTTTCATGCGTCCGGTCGACTGCCCGTTTGCCGCGGCCGATCGGGTGCTGGCGGAAATTCCCGATAGCGTCCGGGTGCGGTTTTGCGATATTCATGCAGAGGCGACCAGCGACAAACAGTTGCTGGGCCGGCACTTGGATGGCCGGGTCGCTGTGGCGGTGGGGACGCACACGCACGTGCCAACCGCCGACGCCCGCATCTTGCCTCGAGGAACGGCCTACCAGACCGACGCGGGGATGAGCGGTCCTTACGAGTCGATCATCGGCCGCAGCATCAGCCGCGTCACCCAGACCACGTTGACCTTTGAACCGACTCATTTTTACGTCGCCACGGAGGATGTCCGCCTGTGCGGCATCTTGGTGGAGATCGACACGGAGACCGGTTTGGCTCGTCGGATCGAACGATTCGAGCGGCCCGTGCCGAAATCGCCGTGACGCGATCCACCTCCTCAATCCGTTCCCGCAACCACGCATCGATTGACTATGGACAGCCTCTCCTCTCCCATCGAGACGGTCTCCACGCTCGCTGACATTATTCCCGCGGTCCCCCGAGGGGGCGATCGCTGCTTCCGCTTGGCGAGCTCGGAAAGTTTCAGCGGGATGCCGGTCCACATCCCGATCTTCGTCGAGCGAGGTCTCAAGGACGGGCCCACGGTTTTTCTGACCGCCGCCCTGCACGGCAACGAGATCAACGGCACCGGAGCGATCCGCTCCTTGATCGCCGATCCCGACTTTGCCCTCTCAGCCGGCACGCTGTTGATGGTGCCAGTCGTGAACGTCCTCGGCTTCGACCGCCACAGCCGCTATCTGCCCGACCGCCGCGACCTGAATCGCAGCTTCCCCGGCTCGGCCACCGGCAGCCTTTCCGCCCGGATGGCGCGGACGCTGTTCGACGAAATCGTCCTCCGCTGCGACTACGGGATCGACCTGCACACCGCCGCGGTTCGCCGCACGAACTTCCCCAACGTCCGCGGTGACCTGAGCAATCCCGAGGTCCGGCGGCTGGCCGAAGCTTTTGGCTGCGAGTGGATCATCTCGGGCAAAGGTCCGCTCGGCTCGCTCCGCCGCGAAGCGACCCGGGCCGGCTGCCCGACAATCATTCTCGAAGCGGGCGAGGTCTGGAAAGTCGAACCGATGGTCGCCGCCGTGGCCCAGCGGGGGGTCAAGAACGTCCTCTCCGAGCTGGGGATGATCGATCTCCAGCCGCAACGGCCTCCGGTCCAGGTGGTGATCGAGAAGACGTGGTGGGCTCGCGCCGACCGGGGAGGGTTCTTGCAATTCCATACGGCTCCGGGCGAGATCGTCGCCGAAGGGCAGCCGCTGGCGACCAACACCAGCTTGCTTGGCGCCGAGCGCGATTCGCTGGTCGCCCCATTCGACGCGGTCGTGATCGGGATGACGACCCTTCCGGCGGTCAGCCCCGGCGAGCCGATCTGCAACCTGGGACGGCTCGATTCGGAAACCTACCATCGCTTGACGGTCGAGATGCGGGGACGCCGCGACCCCCTGGACCAGCGGATCCGCGACGACCTGGCGACAAATCTACACGTGGTCGAGCGAACGGAGTAAACGCCGATCGCGTAGGATGAGGCTCCGGGTGCCTCTTCACGAATTGCCTTGAGGGAGAAAAGGCTGTGCCGCCAGAAATCCGTCGCGCGTTTCTCTTCTGCGGTGCCGCATTGGTGGTCGGTGCTGTCGTCTGGGCTTCGATCTTCGATGCCCTCCCGCCTGCCGATTTCTCGCTGCAAAGCGGGACCGACGCCAAGACGCTCGATCCGGCGCGAGCGACGGGCAATATCGAAGGCCGTCTGCTCGACGCTCTGTTCGAAGGACTCCTGCGGACCCTTCCCGATGGCCCGGTCGATCCCGAGACCGGGGTCCAGCCGCAAACGCCCCAACCGGCGATGGCCGAGTCGTACGAGGTTTCCGAGGATGGCCGCACCTACACGTTTCACCTCCGCCGCGACGCCCGCTGGTCCAACGGCGATCCGGTAACCTCGCACGATTTCCGCTGGTCGTGGCTGCGGTTGCTGCATCCGGAATCGGCCAGCGAGTACGCGTTTCACCTCCACGCGCTCCCCTACGCCGAGGAATACAACCTGGCGAAAGTCGAAACGGGCGACCGGGTTGAGGTCGAGCTTTGGACGCGGCCCGGCGAGAGCGCAGCGGAGCAGGGGAACGTGCAACCTTTTCCCCGCGGCGACTTGGTCTACGGAGTCCTCAAGCAGATCCTCAAGCCCGAGGAGCCGAAGTTTCCCGAAGGCCTCGCGGAGGAAGCGCAAGAGCGGCTGCGGGGCGAGTGGATTGAGAAGTGGGTCTATGAGGTCGAGACGCGCTTGGAAAACGCCGACGGCAGCATCGATTGGGAGACGCCCGGAGAGCTCCGCCGCTTCACCCAGAGCTACGCCACCGCGCGGCGCGACGACGGCGTGGAGCGGGTGCACCACGTGCTGGTCGCGTTCGACCGTCTCGGCGCTCTCGAGACGCCCGATGATCACACCTTCGTCGTGAACCTCGAGAACCCCGTCCCCTACTTCCCCCACGTCGTCGCCTTCTACTCGCTCTATCCGGTCCATCGCGGCTGCGTCGAAGACCATGGCTCGCCCCAGTGGACGCAGCCCGGAGCGATCGTCAGCAACGGTCCGTACGTGCTCCAGCTGCGGCGGCTCCGCGATCGCCTGCGACTGGTCAAGAACGAAAACTACTGGAACGCCGAGGTGACGGGTTTCGAGGTCGTCGACTTTCTCAGTGTCGAGAGCGAGACGACGGCGATGAATATGTACGAGACCGACCAAATCCAGTGGGTCACGGCGCCTCCGACAGCACTGCTCGAAGAGCTCCGTTCGCGGGAGGATTTCATCCGCGCTCCGCAGTTGTCGGTCTACTTCTATCGCCTCAACACGACGCGTCCGCCGCTCGATGACGTGCGGGTCCGCCGCGCGATCGCAATGGCGATCGATCGCACGGAGATCGTTGAAGAGGTCACCAAGGGCGGCCAGCTTCCGTCGTTCTCCGCCGTCCCACCGGGGCTGGCTGGGTACAAGAAGGCGACGGGTCTGACTTATGACGTCGAGGAAGCGCGGCGACTGCTCAGTGAGGCGGGTTTCCCGAACGGCCGAGGGATGCCCAAGATCACTATCCTCTACAACACCAGCGAGGGTCACCGGGCGATCGCCGAAGTGATCCAACAGCAACTGCGAAACAATCTCAACATCTCCGTGGGTCTGCAAAACATGGAGTGGGGCACCTACCTCGATAAAGTTTTCCAGATCGATTACCAGATGGCCCGCGCCGGCTGGATCGCTGACTACCCCGATCCGAATACTTTTTTGGATATGTGGGTCACCGACGGTCCCCAGAACAGCACGGGATGGAGCAACGCCGAGTACGACGATCTGATTCGCCGCGCTGGACTCGAAGGGGATCCGGCCAAGCGAATGGAGTTGCTGCGACAGGCCGAGGAGATTTGGATTGAGGAGATGCCGGTCATTCCGGTCTACTCCTACACGTCGCTGAACATGGTGAAACCGGAGGTCGAGGGATTCGCCCCCTCGGCTCAAGATAAGCACCCCCTGCATTTGATGCGGTACCGCCAACCGTCCGAGGAGGACTGATGCAAGACTTGGCCAGCTACCTGCTAAAGCGTTTGGGGTGGATGCTGCTGACGTTGTGGGCGGTGTTCACGCTGTCCTTCGTGTTGATGCGGTCCGTTCCCGGCAATCCGTTCGATGGCGAGCGGGCGGTGGCGCCGGCGATCCGCCGACAATTGGAAGCTCGTTACAACATGGACGGGACGCCGCTGGAGCAGTATCGGCAAGCCCTCGGCAATTTGGTGTTTCACGGCGATCTCGGCTGGAGCATGAAGCTCGAAGACTACAGCGTCGCGCAGGTGATCGCCGAAGGCTTTCCCATCTCGGCTTCGCTGGCAATTTTTGCCCTCGTCTTCGCCGTGATTCTGGGCGTCACCGCTGGGGTGATCTCGGCAGTCCGTCGCGGATCGGTCGCTGATGTCGGCATGATGTCGGCCGCGGTGCTCGGGATCGCCATACCGAACTTCGTCTTGGCGAGCTTGGCGATTCTATTATTCGTGTTTCTGATCCCGATTTTTCCCGCCGCCGGCTGGGGCACCTTTCGTCAGATTTTGTTACCGGCAATCTGTCTGGGGTTGCCCGTCGCGGCTTATATCGCGAGGCTGACGCGCACCGGGATGCTGGAAGTATTAGGCCGTGATTACGTGCGGACCGCCGCCGCCAAAGGGCTCTCCAAGCGAACGATCGTGCTTCGGCACGCGTTGCCCGGAGCGCTGCTGCCGGTCGTCTCCTATCTTGGCCCGGCGACGGCGAGCGTGCTGACCGGTTCGCTGGTGTTGGAAAAAATCTTTGCACTTCCCGGCATGGGGAGTCACTTCGTCAACTCGGCACTCCAGCGAGATTTCACGCTTTCGATGGGGATGGTGCTAACCTACACCGTCCTGCTGTTCACGATGAACACGATCGTCGACATCTCCTATGCGATTATCGACCCACGGGTGAAAATGCAGTGAGTGTGGATGCCGCCCCAACCGACCCGGTTCAAGGCTCTCCTTCTGGTGCAGGCCCCACTTCCGGTGTAGGCCCCGCTTCCGGTGCAGGTCAGCCCGACGCCGCCACGGCGCAGCGGGCACTGCGTGAGAGCGCCGAACGCGAACGCCTCGAGCAGCTCCTCGAGGAGTCGCGCAACATTCGTGGCGTCTCGCTGTGGCAAGACGCGTGGCGACGGCTGAAGCGAAATCGCGTGGCGATTTTCTCGCTGTGGCTCCTCGCGACGGTGGCGCTGCTGGCGTTCATCACTCCGCTGCTACCGCTGCAGAGCCCGGTCGACAAAGATCTGCAGAACCGCCGTTTTCTGCCGCCCAACTTGGCCGCGGCGCATTTGGGTGACCGGCCGAGCCTGCAATTTGCCGACAACCGGCTGACCGCCGAACTGGCGGAATTCGAAACCCGAATCGCCGAACTTCGCTCTGAAGCAGCGCAGATCGTCGACCCGGCGGCGCGGGAGAAGCGGATGGTGGAGATCGACCAACGGGTCGAGGTCGACCATCCGTTCCATCAACTGTGGCACGATCTCGGCCCGGTCAGCTGGGCGATGGTCCAGGTCCGGATCGCGATCTTTGGCGACTGGGCGATTCCATCGATTTTTGGCACCGATGATCTCGGCCGCGATCTGCTCGCCCGCGTGTTTTGGGGAGCCCGCGTGTCGTTGATCGTGGGGCTGGTCGCGACGCTGGTCAGCCTCGTCATCGGCGTCAGCTACGGTGCGATCGCGGGTTACTTCGGCGGCGTCATCGATGCGGCGATGATGCGGATCGTCGACTTGCTGTATTCGATTCCATTTATTTTCGTCGTCATCTTCGTGCTCACGTTCTTGGAAGACGACAAGACGAAAGCGTACTTGGAATCGGTCGGGGTCAGCCGGATGACGATCTTCTATTTGTTGATCGGTGCGATTTACTGGCTGACCATGTCACGCGTGGTCCGAGGTCAAGTCCTCTCCCTCCGCCATGAACAATTCATTGAAGCGGCACGAACGATTGGGGCTCCCCAAGGACGAATCATTTTTCGCCATCTGGTTCCCAACGTGTTGGGCATCGTCATTGTTTATATGACGCTGACGATTCCTGCTGTGATGTTGTTTGAGGCGTTTTTGTCGTTCCTGGGGATTGGAGTGGAACCGCCCGACGTCTCTTGGGGACTGTTAATGGATGAGGGCGTCAAGGCACTCTCGAGCGTCAAAACCTTTTGGTGGCTTGCGCTGTTCCCCGGGCTTGCGATGGCCATGACGCTGTTCGCGTTGAACTTTTTAGGCGACGGTTTGCGGGACGCCTTAGATCCTCGAATGAAGAATCGCGACTAACGCGACGGACACGCACGCTCATGTCGACCCTGCCCACTGTGAATCGCGGCACCGAAGCGACCGCACCGCCCCAGCCCGTGCTGGCTGTCGAAGACCTCCGCGTCAGCTTTCGCAGCGACGAGGGAGAGGTCCGCGCCGTCCGCGGCGTCTCGTTCGACGTCATGCCTGGAGAATGCTTGGGGCTGGTCGGCGAGAGCGGTTCGGGCAAGAGCGTGACGAACCTGGCGCTGATGGGGCTGGTGCCACGCCCGCCGGGAAGGGTTGATTCGGGGCGCGCTTGGTTCGACGGAGACGATCTGCTGGCGCTTCCCGATGCGGAACTGGAAACGATTCGCGGCCGCCGGATCGCGATGATTTTCCAAGACCCAATGACGGCGCTCAATCCGCTGATGACCGTCGAGCAGCAATTAACCGAGGTCACCCGCAAGCACCTCAAGCTCAATCCCCGCCAAGCCCGGGACCGAGCGGCGGAGATGCTCGAAGCGGTCGGGATCAGTTCGCCCGCCAAACGACTCCGCGACTACCCCCATCAATTCAGCGGCGGGATGCGGCAGCGCGTGATGATCGCGATGGCGCTGTCCTGCGATCCGCAACTGTTGATCGCCGACGAGCCGACCACCGCGCTCGACGTGACGATTCAAGCTCAAATCCTCGATCTGCTTCGCGACCTTCAGCACCGCCTAGGAACGTCGATCATCATGATCACGCACGATCTGGGCGTGGTCGCCAACATCTGCCAACGCGTGATGGTGATGTATGCCGGACGGATCGTGGAATCGGCCTCGGTCGAGGAGCTGTTCGACGCTCCGCAACACCCTTACACCCAAGGCTTGCTCGATTCGATTCCGCGGTGGGATCAGCGGGGCAGCGAACAGCTGAAAGCGATTCCCGGTCAGCCGCCGAATCTGGCCACCGCGATCGCCGGCTGTGCCTTTCAACCTCGCTGCGAGTACGCGATCGACCAGTGCCGCTTGGTCGATCCGCCGCTGGTGACGCTCGGGGCCGACTCGGATCGCGCCGCGGCGTGCCCCGTGCGAGCCCCTCAATAAATTCTTGCTGATTGCCTGAGCGCTCGATGATTGCTTCTTCCACACCACTGCTGCGCGTCGAAGACCTGCAGGTCTATTTCCCCTTTAGCCGCGGTTCGTTGCTGCGGCCCCAGAAGGGTTTTATCCGCGCGGTCGATGGAATCGATCTGGAGATTGGGGAAGGAGAAACCTTCGCGTTGGTCGGCGAATCGGGCTGTGGAAAGTCAACCACCGCCCGGGCCATCATCAACTTGGTCCGCCCGACCGGAGGGCGAGTGCTGCTCGAAGGCCGCGACATCGCAGGCCTCGGCGATGCCGCAATGCGTCCTCTGCGGCGGGTCGTCCAAATGGTTTTCCAGGACCCTTTCGCCTCGCTGAATCCCCGGATGACGGTCGGCGATATCATTGGCGAACCGCTGAAGATCCATCGCTTGGCGGCGGGCCGCGACGCCCAGCTGGAAGTCATTCGCTTGATGGACTTGGTGGGTCTCAACCCTCGGTTCTTGAATCGCTACCCGCATGAGTTCAGCGGCGGACAGCGGCAGCGAATCGGGATCGCACGGGCATTGGCCGTCCAGCCCAAGTTGATCCTGTGCGACGAGCCGGTTTCGGCTCTGGACGTTTCGATCCAGGCTCAAGTGATCAATCTGCTGATGGATCTCCAGCAACGTTTGGGGCTGTCGTATCTGTTCATCGCGCACGATCTTGGCGTGGTGCGGCATATCGCGCATCGCGTCGGCGTGATGTATTTGGGGCGGATCGTGGAGACGGCGGCCGTCGACGAGTTGTTCAACAACCCGCGGCATCCCTACACCCAGGCCCTGCTGTCGGCTGTCCCCACCCCCGACCCGCGGCAGCAATCGACGCGTCAGCGGATCGTTCTTAAAGGAGAAGTTCCCTCGCCCGACCGCGAGTACCCGGGCTGTTCGTTCGTCGATCGTTGCCCGCTGGCGGAGGCGGGATGCCGAGAAGTGCGTCCGCTGTTGCCAGAAGCCCCGCACGCGACTGCCTGCATCGTCGAGCAGAGAGCCGAGAGCCACTGAGTACGGAGTACGGAGTACGGAGTACTGGGTACGGAGTCCTTGCCCGGCGGCTGAGCGGCGGAATAATGCCGGGGTGCGACCGCACTTGCGATTGCCCAACCGTTATAATCGTCAATTCGCGGTCGGGATGTTACCGGCCGCATCGATTGTTTCTCTCGGTTTACCCACGGGCTTCACGGAGAAATCGGAACTATGGTACGCACGCTATTTGCCGCCTCGCTGGCGGGTTTGCTGACGATCGCAGCCGTTTCGGCCGGTGCCGCGGAAAAAGCGGCCGACGGGCTGAAGAAGGGCGATCCGATCGGCGCCTTCTACGTGACGAAAGTCGCCGGTGCCGCGGACGACGGCGTCGAGAAGGGTCAGCAGTTGTGCTATCGCTGCAAGTACGGCAGCCGCCCGATGGTGATGGTCTTTGCCCGGGAAACCGGCGGCAAAGTCAACGAATTGGTGACGCAGCTGGATCAGGCGGTCGAGCAGAACAAGGACGCTCAGCTCCGCGGCTTCCTGACGCTGATCGGTGACAAGAAGGAAAATCTGACCAAGCACGCAGAAAAAGTCGCCACCACCACCAAATCGAAAAACTTCCCGATCGTGGTCGCCGAAGACACCGAGAACGGACCGAACTCCTACCAGCTCGATCCGAAGGCGGAAGTCACGGTCGTGATCGCCAGCGATGGAGAGGTCATCTCGCGTCACTCGTCCAAGGCGGCCGAGCTCGACGTGGCCGCGGTGATGAATGAAGTCAAGACGATGCTGAAGTAGTCGCGTTCCCGACGCGCCCCAAAACGCAAACCCGGCGTCCACTCCCAGACGCCGGGTTTTTTCGTGCCCCGTACGTCAGGCTTTCCAGCCTAACCGATGCGTCTCATCAGCCGCCACGCGCTAGCGTCCGGTTTCTACGGCGTTTTCGAAAACCGGGGGCTAGCGCCCGGCGGCTGATGAATAACAGGGTTCTCTGCCAGAGTGCATATTCAGGACAGTTGTCAGGCTGGAAAGCCTGACGTACACGCTTACGACTTGACCGAGACGCTGCGGAGGGCGAGCTCTTTGAGCTGCTTGTCGTCGACCGATCCGGGCGCTTCGGTCATGTTGTCGTACGCTCGCTGCGTCTTGGGGAAGGCGATCACTTCGCGGATGTTCTCCAGTCCGGCGAACAGCATCACCCAGCGGTCGATGCCGAGCGCGATCCCGCCGTGCGGCGGGGCCCCGAACCGCAGGGCGTCGAGCAGGAAGCCGAACCGGTCCTTGGCCGTTTCTTCGTCGATCCCCAGCAGATCGAAGACCTGCCGCTGGATCTCCTGGTCGTGGATTCGGATCGTCCCGCCGCCCGCTTCGGAACCGTTGATGACCAAATCGTAGGCCTGGGCGCGACACGCTTCGGGATCGCTCGCCAGCCGCTCGAGGTCCTGCGGCCGCGGCGCGGTGAAGGGGTGGTGCATGGCGACAAACCGCCCTTCCTCTTCGTCGCGCTCGAACATCGGGAACTCGACGACCCAGGAGCAGTGCAGCGCGCCCGGCTCATACAGCTTCAGCTCGGCACCGAGCCGTTTGCGGAGTCCGTTGAGCCCTTTGCAGGTGACGTTCCAGGAATCGGCCAGGATCAGCAGCAGGTCGTTCGGCTCGGCTTCCATCGCGGTGGCGATTTCCGCAAGGTGTGCGTCCTCGAGGTTTTTGCTGATCGGCGACCACAGCGTGCCTTCGGGCTCGACGCGGAACCAGGCCAAGCCTTTCGCGCCAAAGTCGTGTTTGACGTATTCGGTCAGCTCGTCGATCCGCTTGCGCGAGAAATCGCCCGCCGCGTTCTTGACGTTGATCCCTCGGACGAAACCGCCGGAGTCGGCCGCTCCACGGAACACGCGGAACTCGGTCTTTTTGGCGATCTCGGTCAGATCGACGATCTCCATCCCGAACCGCAGGTCGGGCGCGTCGTGCCCGAACCGCCGCATCGCCTCGTCATAGGTCATTCGGGGCAGCGGCGTGGGGACGTCCACTCCGAGGATGTTCTTTGCCGTCCGAGCGACCAGGCCGTCGATCATGCCGATCACATCGTCGGCGTCGACGAACGACATCTCCATGTCGAGCTGCGTGAATTCGGGTTGCCGGTCGGCCCGCAGATCCTCGTCGCGGAAGCACTTGGCGACTTGGACGTAGCGGTCAAATCCGGCGACCATCAAGATCTGCTTGTACAGCTGAGGCGACTGGGGCAGCGCGTAGAACTTGCCCGGATGGACGCGGCTCGGAACCAGATAGTCGCGGGCCCCTTCGGGCGTGCTGCGGCCGAGGATCGGCGTCTCGACGTCGATGAAGTCGTTCTCGGCAAAATAGTCCCGCATCTCCTTGATGATCTGGCTGCGAAGGATCAGCGACCGCTGCATGGCGGGTCGCCGCAGATCGAGGTAGCGGTAGCGGAGCCGCAGATCCTCGCCCGGCAGCTCCTGCTGGGTCGGTACGAAGGGAGGACTGTCGCAGTCGTTCAGCAGCTCGACCTCTTCGCTCCGCAGTTCGACTTCGCCGGTGGCCAGTTTGTCGTTCTTCTTGCCTTCGAGCCGTGCCGCCACGACTCCCCGCACGCGGATGCACGACTCGTTCGACAGCCGACCGGCCGCGTCGACGTTCGCTTGACCACTCTCGGGACCGACCACGACTTGGGTGATCCCATACCGATCGCGGAGGTCGATGAACACCGCCCCGCCGTGATCCCGCGTGCTTTCGACCCAACCACAGAGGGTGACGGTTTGTCCAATATGCTCGGGGCGGAGTTGGCCACAGGTGTGCGTACGGAGCAAAGCAACGTTCCTTCGTGAACGATGGGCGCGGCCCGACCGGAACCGCGCGGAGAGTGCGGGAAAAGTCGGGCATTCTAGCGACGAAGAGCCGACACCGAAAAGGTGAGCAAGCTACCGCCCTGCCTCGACCTTGATTTCGGCGACTCCCGGAAGGCTTTTCGCGTTGGGGTCGCTCGGTGGTTTGTCGAGCGCCAGGAAGGTGAGCAGGTCGAGCAACTCCTGCCGGCTGAGCTGCTTCTCCAGTTCCTCCGGCATCATCGAGAGCTCGCTCAGCCTTTCTTGCTCGATTTCGTCACGCGGAATCGTCTCGGTCTTTCCGCCCTGCAGCTTGAGCACGACGCGCTGCGGATTGCTCTCCACGGCAATCCCCGAAAGGACGCGGCCGTCGACCGTCAGCACGTTGGTCTGCTGGTACCCGACGCCGATCACCAAGCTCGGGTCGAGCACGTTGGAGAGCAGTTGGTCGAGCGTCGTGCGGCCGATCAGCGTGATGTCAGGCCCCACCTCCTGGCCCTGCCCGTGGATCTTATGGCACTGGGCGCAGAGCTTGGTGAATACCGCCTGGCCGCGATGCGGATTGCCGGCTTGCTGGCCGAGCTGAACGCGAATCTCGGCGATCAGCTGGTCGGCCTCGGGATTCCGCCCGCTGCGGATCGAACCCCACCGCGAGCGGACCATCTCGGCGAGCTCCGGATCGCCGGCCGCGAGCAGCTGCCGGACTTGATTGACGTGGAGCGCCGTGGCTGGAATTTCGTCGCGGCCGATTCGCTCGAGCAACGCCTTGCTCCAAGACGCCCGCTGAGTGAGCAGTTCGATCGCTTTGGGCTGTACCGCGGGCTCCTGAAGCGAGTAATTCCGCAGCACCACCTCGGCCACCTGCGGCAGCGCGAGGCGTCCCAGGGCAGCCAGTGCCGCGCCGCGAAATTCGGGCGACGATTGCCGTGGCCGGCTGAGGATCGCGTCGACTTCCTCGAGCACCGACCCGTGTCCCGCTGCGACGAGTGCCTCGAGCGCTTCGAGCCGCACTGCCGCGGGCGATTCGGTCGAAGCGAGCCGAGCCCGCACGGCGGCCACTCCGGCTGGATCGCTCCAGGTCGTCGCCAGCAGCGCCGCGGGAATCAGTAATGGATGGTCCGCCTCGGCAAACACCTTCTCCAGCTCGGGCCGGAGCTCCTTGCGAAGCGACTCGAGTCCCGGACCCCCCAATTCTCCCGACTGGATCTTCGCGGTCAGCATCCGTAGCGTTTCGGCCGCCGTGCCGAAGTCGGTCATCGCCCTAGCAGTCGTTCCGTCGGTCGCTTCACCAGCGAGCATCGCGGTCAGCAAGGCTGCGACGGTCGAGGCATTCTTCTCTCCGCCGTCGAGCAAGCGTTCGATCGCTCGCGGCAGAATCTCACGCATCACGGCCGCCTGTCGCAACTCCTCGCGACGGGCCTGTTCGAGAAAACGGTCGCCCTGCGAGTCGAGCAGCGGGTAGAGGTTTTGCCAGATCACGTTCGGCAGGATCTTGTCGTCCCCGACGTGGGTCAAGGCGTCGCCGAGCAGAGCAATCGCGTCGAGCCCCTCGATCTTGTTCGCAGCGATCACCACCTGCAGCCGCACATCGGCCGATGGATCCGCGACGAGGGCGGCGACTTGGCGGGTGACCGCCGGGCTGGGGTTGCGGAAATTGCCCGCCGCGCGAACGCCCCACGCGCGATAGCCCGGGTCGGTATGCCGCAAGAGTGCTGCGTGGAATAGCTCCTCCAAGCGGCCCGTGCTGACCAGCGACCACAAGGCGTGCATCCGCGTCTTGCGAGCGACCGACGCGTCCATCACGAGTCGCTCGAGCTGCGGCCGCGTCTCGGACGAGTCCCGCTCGGCGAGCAACCGTTCGGCGAGCAACCGCTGGGCGAGATCGCGGAAGTAGACGTTCGGGCTGTGCAGCCGCTCGACGAGCTGTGCGTCGGTCTCTTCCGCCAAATCAAAGCGGGGAGCCCGCGGTGTGTCTTGGTAGCGAATTCGATAGAGCCGCCCATGCAGACGATCGACTCCCGCCGGATCGCGATTGGCGTCTTGATAGCAGTGGAATCGGTCGTACCAGTCGAGGACGTACAAGCACCCATCGGGCCCCGTCTTCTGGACCACCGGCATGAACCACACATCGTTGGCTTGCAGAAAGTCTTCTTCGGTCGTGCCGAAGTAGGTCGCTCCGTCGCGCTGCAATTTGTCGACGTTGATCGCCCCAGCGTGGACGTTCCCCATGTACAGCTTGTCGCGATACGGTTCAGGGTAGGCGTCGCTGTCGAAGTAATGGATTCCGCAGTACGCGGCCAATTGGTGTTTGTGCTCGACGATCGATTCCATCTTCCAGGTGTAAGGCGGATAGGGGCCTCCTTGGCGGTGGTAGTAACCAGTCTCAACCAAGTGCCAAAGGTGGTCGATTACGCACGCGCTGACGAACGCACTTCCCTCGGGATCCCAAGCGATGCCCCAGGGATTGCTGGTTCCCTCGGCGAAGACTTCGAAGGCGCGGGTGCGGGGATGGATGCGGAACAGGGCACAGGTGAAGTGGTGCTCCTTGCCCTGGTGCTTGATATGGCTCGGGTTGAAGACCCCGTTGAGCCCATACAGCCAGCCGTCGGGCCCCCAGGTCAGCGAATTCGGCAGCTCGTGCGTATCGTCGCGGCCGAACCCGGTGACGACGACCTCCCGCGTATCGGCGACGCCATCGCCGTCGGTGTCCTGCATGAAGAGGATGTCGGGAGCGTTGGCCACCCACACGCCTCCATAGCCGACGGCGATCCCCGAGGGAATATTCAGGCCGTCGGCGAAGATGGTCGTCTTGTCGACTCGCCCATCGCCGTCGGTGTCCTCGAGGACTTTGATCCGGTCGCGTCCCGGGCCCGGAGCACGACGCGGATACTCGAGACTCTCGGTGACCCAAAACCGTCCCCGCTCGTCGATCGTCATCGAGACCGGGTTGACCAGCTGCGGCTCGGCGGCGACGAGCTCCACCGAAAAACCTTCCGGGACGCTCATC
Organism: Candidatus Laterigemmans baculatus; assembly: GCF_010367455.1. Taxonomy (GTDB): domain Bacteria; phylum Planctomycetota; class Planctomycetia; order Pirellulales; family Pirellulaceae; genus Laterigemmans; species Laterigemmans baculatus. The sequence goes on from NZ_WRPR01000043.1 coordinate 28,233, forward strand.
TTCTGCAGCGCTTCCTCCGGCGACAGCGGCGGCCCGGGCGGCTTTTCCTGGCGGCGTGGGATGAACTCCTCCGCTCCGATCGCCGGAGTGACAAGTCCCGAGAACGCAAGGACGAGGAGCGTACCGAGAACAGCAGGGGACCGGAGTCGGAAACAGCAATTCATGGCGGGCTCGAGAGACGGGACGTGAGAGACAAAGAAAAGCGAGAGGCGGGTGCACGCAATCGTAGAGCGAGCCCACAGCGGTCTCAACCAATTTCGCCGGGCCTCATCCCGCCTGCTCAGCGGAGCGGTGAGCACGAGTGGGAGTAGGAGCACCGACGATCTCCGCTCGGATCTGCTACGATTGCGGTTTCCCTTCCTGTTTCCACACCGATCGACCACCCCGGGGGCGGTGAGATGCGCCATCACCAGCTTTCAATTCTGCCGTGGATGGGCCTGCCGTGGATGGGCCTGTTCTTGCTCGGGCTGTTGGGGGTTGGAGTGTGGGGGGCCGCGCCGCCGGCCCGCGGCGACTCGCCGGCTCCAGGCCAAACGCCCGACTATCTCGAGCAGATCAAACCGCTGCTGCTGAGCAAGTGCGTCAGCTGTCACGGTCCGCTTCGGCAGGAGGGCGGGTTGCGAGTCGATACCGCGGCGCTGCTGCTCGACGGGGGTGATTCGGGAGAGGTCGTCGTGGCCGAGGAGCCGGACCAGAGTTATCTGCTCGACCGCATCACCGCCGAACATGGCGAGGACCGGATGCCGCCGGAGAGTGAAGGCGAAGCGTTGACGGCCGAGCAGATCGAGCTGTTCCGTCGCTGGATCGCCGCTGGGCTTCCCGCACCCGAAGCGGAAGAACCGCTGCCTCCGCCCGAAGAGCACTGGGCCTATCAGCCAATCGAGCGTCCGGAAGTTCCACCCGCAGCCGCCGATCCTTTGGGCGAGCCGCGGAATCCGATCGATCAGTTCTTGGCGATCGCGCACCAGCAAGCAGGCGTCACCGCGGCGCCGCGTGCCGACGCCGCCACGCTGCTCCGCCGCATCACGATGGACTTGACGGGCCTCCCACCGCGGCCTGACGAGCTCGCGGAGTTCATGGCCGACGATTCCCCCGAAGCGTACGCCCGCGTCGTCGACCGGTTGCTCGACAGCCCGCGGTTCGGCGAGCGCTGGGGCCGGCACTGGATGGACGTTTGGCGGTACAGCGATTGGGACGGCTACAAAAACGAACTCCGTGGCAGCCAGCGGCACATCTGGCACTGGCGCGACTGGATCATCGAGTCGTTGAATGAGGATAAGGGATACGACCAGATGATCCTGGAGATGCTCGCCGGCGACGAGCTGGCGCCGGAGGATCCCGACACGCTCCGCGCCACCGGTTTCTTGGCTCGCAATTATCATCACAGCAACCGCGATATCTGGCTCGACGCGACGGTCGAACATACGGCCAAAGCGTTCCTCGGGATGACGATCGCCTGCGCGCGATGCCATGACCACAAGTACGATCCAATCAGCCAACGCGAGTACTACGCGTTCCGGGCGATCTTTGAGCCGCATCGAGTCCGCTCCGACCGCATTGCCGGCCAGCCCAACGTGGCTCAGGACGCGCTGCCGCGAGCCTTTGACGCCGAGCCCGAGGCGGAGACGTATCTATACATCCAAGGAAACGAGAAGCGGCCCGACAAAGAGCATCCGCTCGCTCCGGCGGTCCCGGCCTTCTTCGATCGCCCGCTCAGCATCGAGCCTGTTTCGCTACCGCTCCAGGCCTACTTTCCGGCCGCCGCCGAACACGTCGAGCGCGAGGATCTCGCAGCGGCCGCTCGACGCGTCGAGGCCGCCCAAAAAGCCCTCGATGCGTTAGCTCCGGCGAAAGAGTCGAGCGACGAGCAAGCCGCGGCATCGAATGGGGAACTCGAACTCGCTCGGCTGAAGCTTTCGGCCGCCCGGGCCGCCGAGCAATCGCTCGCTCGCCGCTGGGACGCCGACCGCGCGAAACACACCGACCAGCCTGCAGAGGAAACGGAGCGACTCGCCGCCGCGGCGGCCACCGCCGAACGCCAAGCGAAGCTGTTGGAAGCCGAGCTGCAGGTCGCGGAGAAAGAGCGGGCGGCGGAGAAAGCCGAGCAAGCCGCACAGGCCGCTGCCGACAAACAAGTGGCCGCAGCCGACAAGCCGGCGGACGCAGCGGACGCAGCGGACGCCAAGAAGCAGCAAGCCGCAGTGGCCAAACTTCAGAAGGCGGCCGAACAGGCGAGCAAAGAACTCGCAGCGGCTCGCGAAGCCTTGACCGCAGCCCAAACCGCGGCAGGCGAAACCGCAACCGGTGAAGAGAGCCATGAGTACACGGCGGTGGGAGAAGCCTACCCGCGACAAAGCACCGGCCGACGGTTGGCACTGGCCCGCTGGATCGCCAGCCGCGACAACCCGCTCACCGCGCGCGTCGCGGTGAACCACGTTTGGTTGCGGCATTTTGGGACGCCCTTGGTCGACCGCGTTTTTGATTTCGGGCTTGAAGCTCCCCGGCCTGCGCATGCGGACCTGCTCGACTGGTTGGCTGCCGAATTGGTCGATTCCGGCTGGTCGCTCAAGCACCTCCATCGGTTGATCGTCCACTCGCAAGCCTATACAGCCGCCTCGAGCGGGCTGGCAGTGACTGAGCCAGTTGGACTGCGGCAATCGGCCAAGATCGATCCCGATAACCGTTTGTTCTGGCGAGCCAACACGCGGCGGCTGGATGCGGAGGTGATTCGCGACAGCCTGTTTTTCGTCTCCGGCAGCCTCGACCTGACGCTCGGAGGGCCCGAGATTCCGGCCACCGAGGGTGAGACGGTACCCCGCCGCAGCGTCTATTTTCAGCATGCCTACGAAAAACAGATGACGATGCTGACGCTGTTCGATGCGGCCAGCCCCAACGAGTGCTACCGCCGCGGCTCGAGCATCCTTCCGCAGCAAGCGCTGGCTCTCTCCAACAGCACGGCGAGCCTCACCCAGGCCCGCCGCCTGGCCCGTCAGCTCTGCAGCGCCCCGATTGATGCCGCGGCAACCGGCGAGGAAGCGGGTGCCAGCGAGCCGCTGCTGCCGGCCGAGGCGTTCATTCGCGCGGCATTTGCCCGGGTGCTCTCGCGGCCACCGCGGGCCGCCGAGGTGCAACTCTGTCTTGAGTTTCTCGACCGCCAACAGCGGTTGCTGGCCGATCCCGCGCAGCTCACCGCCTCGGCGGGCAAGGCCGCTCCGCAGCTCGCTCCGGCGGAAGATCCTGCGGTCAGGGCCCGCGAAAACCTGTTGCACGTTTTGCTCAACCACAACGACTTTGTCACCCTCCGCTAGTTCGAGGCAACGACCGGTGAGTCCTTTTGAACCAACCCGTCGCGACTTTCTGTCGAATCTCGGCATGGGCTTTGGCAGCGTTGCGCTTTCGGCGATGCTTCACCGCGACGCGATGGCCGCCGCACCGGTGAGCCACGGTAATCATTTGCCGCTCGCGAGCGTTGCTCCCAAAGCGAAGAGCGTGATCTGGCTGTTCATGATCGGTGGGACCAGCCATCTGGAGTCGTTCGATCCGAAGCCGGCGCTCAACAAGTACGCGGGAAAAACGATCGACGAGACGCCGCACCGCGACGTGCTCAACTCGCCGTTTCTGAAGAACGAGCGAGTCGTCGCGTTTGACCCCAACAACGGCCACGTTCGCAACGAAATTTTTCCGCTGCAGACCGGCTGGAAGAAGCGGGGGCAGAGCGGGCTGGAGATCAGCGACTGGTGGCCCCATCTGGGCGATTGCGCCGATGACCTGGCGATCGTTCGCTCGATGTGGACCGAGGACAGCAACCATGGGGCTCAGCTGCAGTTCCACACCGGGCGGCATCGCGTCGACGGCTTTTTTCCGACGATCGGCTCGTGGGTGAATTACGGGCTGGGCTCGATCAACGACAATCTGCCGCAGTTCGTCGTGATGGGGGACCCGATCGCCGACTGCTGTGGCGGACGAGAAGCGCACCGGGCGAATTACCTCGGCCCGCAGTACGACGGGATCCCGCTGGATGTTGATCCGGTCGCCCCGCTTCCCTATGCCCAACCACCGGGCGACGTTTACCGCGAGGAGCAGGCGGGCGAGTTCGAGCTGCTCCGCCAGCTCAACGGAGTGTCGGCCGAAGCCTATCCGGACGACGAAGCGCTCCGCGCCCGCATCCGCTCGTACGAACTGGCGTTTCGGATGCAGGCAGCGATTCCCGAAATCGTCCAGTTCAACGACGAGACGCAGGTCACGCGGCAGCTGTATGGGCTCGATCAAGCGGAGACCAAGACGTTCGGCGAACAGATGTTGACCGCTCGGCGATTGGTCGAGCGGGGAGTGCGGTTCGTGCAGGTCTACCACGGCAACAATGGCGGGGCCGGGCAGTGGGACTCGCATAAGGGCCTCAAAGCGGGCCATTCGCGGCTGTGCCAGCAAGTCGATCAACCGATCGCGGCTCTGCTGAAAGACCTCAAGCAACGAGGGCTGCTCGACGAGACGCTCGTCGTCTGGGCGACCGAGTTCGGGCGAACGCCGGGGTCGCAACTCGCCGACGGCCGCGACCACCATCCGTTCGGGTTCAGCGTCTGGATGGCTGGCGGAGGCATTCGCGGCGGCGTGGCCCACGGCCGCACCGATGAGCTTGGCTACCACGCGGTCGAGGACCGGCATTACGTAACCGACATCCATGCGACGCTGCTCCACCAGCTCGGACTCGACCCCCGCCAACTGACGGTCCCGGGGCGGAAGCGGCTCGAGAAGGACTTTGGCAGCCCCATCGAAGCGATCATCGCCTAGCCCCGGTCAGGACTCGGGGAAAATGTCGCGAAACCGTGAGTGAAATCAGCCGCCATGGGCTAGCGTCCGGTTATTCATGCGTTTGGATAAATGTGTTGCAAGTTCATGTGGTGTTTGAAGTTGCGACAGACCGTCGCGAGACAGTGGGTTAAATCAGCCGCCACGCGCTAGCGTCCGGTTCTCACTGCGTTTTCGGAAACCGGGGGCTAGCTCGGATTATTCATTCGCTTGCATAAATGCGCTACAAGTCCTTGTGGTGTTTGAAGTTGCGACGGACCCTCGCGAAACAGTGCGTTAAATCAGCCGCCACGCGCTAGCGTCCGGTTATCACGGCGTTTTCGGGAACCGGGGGCTAGCGCCCGGCGGCTGATGAATAATCCAGGCTAGCGCCCGGCGGCTCACCCGAGGCTAGCGCGTGCGGCTCAGAAGGTTGAAGCGGCACACGCTTTGCTTTCCGCCTTGCGGTGGAGCTGAGACGGTGACTCCGGAGGACGTCTCGCCCCCGCATGCGGGATCCATCCCACGGAGAAGTCAGCAGCGTCGAAGGAAGCATTGGATGTCGACCGCCGAATCAAAGCAGTTTGTGGGGCAGCACAAGCGTGCACGAGGAATCCGCAGCCAGGAAGAGCGCGTGGGGCTCTCTTCGTCGGTGCTGCGGATCTGGCCCGGGTTGCCCTATCCGCTGGGAGCGACCTGGGACGGCCGCGGGGTGAACTTTGCGATTTACTCGGAAAACGCCACCAAGATCGAGTTGTGCTTATTCGATTCAATCGAGTCCCAAAAGGAGAGCGTCCGCATTCCGGTGACCGAGCGGACCAATCAGGTCTGGCACGCCTATCTGCCCGACGTGACGCCGGGCCAGTTGTACGGATATCGAGTTCACGGGCCGTACGATCCCGAGCAAGGGCATCGCTTCAATCCCCACAAGCTGCTGCTCGACCCGTACGCCCAGTCGATCGCCCGCCGTCCGCAGTGGCACGACGCACTGTTCGGCTACACCGTGGGCAGTGCCGAGGAAGACCTCACCTTTGACGATCGCGACAGCGCTCCCTACGCCCCGCTGGCACGCGTGGTCGATCCCTCCTTCACCTGGGGAGATGATCGCCGTCCCAACACCCCGATGCACAAGACGATCATCTATGAGATGCACGTCCGCGGGTTTACGAAACTGCATCCGGGAATTCCCGAGCCGCTACGAGGCAGCTACGCCGGACTGGCGAGCGACCCGGCAATCGAGCACCTGACGAAACTCGGGATCACCGCCGTCGAACTGCTGCCGGTCCACTTTTTCCTTAACGACCGGCATCTGCTCGATCAGGGGCTGTCGAACTACTGGGGTTACAACACGCTCGGCTTCTTCGCCCCCGAGCTCGCCTACGACGCTCCTTCGCGATCGCTCGACTCGGTCGGGGAGTTCAAGACGATGGTGCGAGCACTGCACGCAGCCGGGATCGAGGTCATTCTGGACGTCGTTTACAACCACACGGCCGAAGGCAACCAGCTCGGGCCGACGCTCTCGTTCCGCGGCATCGACAACGCCGCCTACTATCGGCTGTCCCCAGAAAATGCCCGCTACTACACCGATTTCACCGGTTGCGGCAACACGCTCAACATGACCAATCCGCAGGTCCTGCAGTTGATCATGGACAGCCTGCGGTACTGGGTCACGGAAATGCACGTCGATGGGTTCCGGTTTGACTTGGCCAGCACGCTTGCCCGCGAATTGCACGAGGTCGACAAGCTCGGTGGATTCTTCGACATCATCCATCAAGACCCGGTGCTCAGCCAAGTCAAGCTGATCGCCGAGCCGTGGGATCTGGGGCCCGGCGGCTATCAAGTCGGCAACTTTCCAGTCCAATGGTCCGAGTGGAACGGAAAGTACCGCGACTGCGTGCGGCATCTATGGAAGGGTGACGGCGGTTTTGTCAGCGAGTTCGCGACCCGCGTTTGCGGATCGAGCGATCTCTATGAGTGGAGCGGAAAACGGCCGCACGCGAGCATCAATTTTGTCACCTGCCACGACGGGTTCACGCTGCACGACCTGGTTTCTTACAACGAGAAACACAACGAGGCCAATGGCGAAGACAATCGCGACGGGGCGGATGACAACATCTCGTGGAACTGCGGTGAAGAAGGCCCTACTGAGGATCCGGAAATTCTCGAGCTGCGGGAGCGTAAGAAGCGGAGCATCCTGGCGACGCTGATGCTTTCCCAAGGGGTGCCGATGCTCCTCGCCGGTGATGAGATGGGCCACACGCAGCAGGGCAACAACAATACCTACTGCCAAGACAACGAACTGACTTGGCTCCACTGGGATTTGACGAAAGCCCAGGAAAAGTTGCTGGAGTTTACGCGGCGTCTGATCGAGCTTCGCCGCTCGCAACCGGTTTTCCATCGCCGCCGGTTTTTCCATGGGCAAGCAATCGAAGGGGACGCCGCGCCGGAAGTCGCCTGGATCAACATCCACGGCGCTGAGATGACCGAGGAAGCCTGGAACACGGAATACTCGAAGTGTCTCGGACTTTTGTTGTTCGGCGACAGCATTGACGTCGACGATCACGGCGATCAGATCAGCGGCGATTCGCTGTTGATCCTGTTCAATGGTGACCACGGCGACCCGATCCCTTTCACGCTGCCCGAAGTCGAGGAGCAGGGGCCCTGGGAGCGGATTCTCGATACCAGTATGCCGGACGCCGAGCCCGAAATCTTCCAGGCAGGGCAACCGTACTCGATGGCCGCCGCCTCGGTGATCGTGTTTCGCTTAGCCCCGGAGTTGGTTGAACCTTCCACCGAGGCCGAAGGAGCCAAACGGAATGCCTAGTTCCAACGGAATGCCTAGCACCACGCGCCCCGCCCACGGGGCGATTGTGACGGGCGAGGGTGTCCAGTTCTCGCTCTGGGCACCGCTCGCCGAGACGGTCGAACTGCTACTCGACTCGGGTCTTCGGATGCCGATGATCCCGGGCGAGGATGGGTTATTTGAATTGTTCGTAGAGCGTCTCAAGCCGGGAGCGACCTACCGCTATTGCCTCGACGGAGGTGAGCCCTTGCCCGATCCGGCATCGCGGTTTCAGCCCGAGGGAGTGCATGGTCCGTCGCAGATCATCGATCCGTCCGCCTACCCTTGGAAGGACGCGGCGTGGCAGGGCATTCCTCGGCAGGAACTCGTGTTCTACGAACTGCATGTCGGGACGTTCACCCCCGAGGGAACCTTTCGCAGTCTGATCCCGCGGCTGCCCTACCTGAAGGAGCTGGGGATTACGGCGGTGGAGTTGATGCCATTGGCCGATTTCGCCGGCCGCTGGAACTGGGGCTACGACCCGGCTGCCTTCTACGCTCCGTCGCGGGCCTATGGGACTCCGGATGACCTGCGGGCGCTAGTCGATGCGGCGCACGAGATCGGCTTGGCCGTCTTTATCGACGTGATCTACAACCACTTCGGCCCCGACGGCGCGTATGCGACGGCCTACGCGCCATTTCACTCCGAGAAGCACCACACGCCGTGGGGCGCCGGGATCAATCTGGACGACGTCCACTGTCGAGGCGTCCGCGACTTCTTCATCGACAATGCGCTGCATTGGCTCGGCGAATACCACTTCGACGGAATCCGTCTCGATGCGATCAACGCGTTGCAGGATGATAGCACGCCGCACTTCCTCGCGGAACTTTCCGAAGCGGTCGATACGGTCCCCGGTCCCGAGCGGTATTTGATCGCTGAAGATTTCCGCAACCTTCGCACCGTGCTTCTGCCGCGGAGCGAAGGGGGCTATGAGATGGACGGCGTCTGGGCGGATGATTTTCATCATCTGATTCGCCACATGCTCGCCGGCGACACTCATGGCTACTACGGAGATTATGTCGACTGCACGGCAGCGGACCTCGCGGTGACGATCCGCAACGGCTGGTACTACAGCGGACAACCTCAAAAACGGAGTGGGATTCCGCGGGGCACCGACGCAAGCGGATTGCCTTACGAGCAGTTTGTGTTCTGTATTCAAAACCACGATCAGATCGGGAATCGCGTCGACGGCGATCGGCTCCATCATGAGGTGCCACTGAGCGCGTTTCGCGCTGCTTCGGCCCTGTTGCTGTGGGTCCCCCAAACGCCACTGATGTTCATGGGCCAGGAGTGGGCCGCGTCGACTCCCTTCCAGTTTTTCACCGACCATCACGACGAACTCGGGGTGCTGGTCAGCGAGGGGCGGAAGCACGAGTTCGAAGCGATTGCCGATGCGGACGAAGTCCCCGACCCGCAAGACCCCGAAACCTTCCAGCGCAGCCACTTGCTGTGGGAAGAGCGAGAGAAGTGGCCGCACCGGGGCATCTGGAATCTCTACCGAGACTTGATCGCCTACCGCGGCCAGCTCTCGGGGGACGTGGAGGTCACGGTTCACAACGATCGAGCCCTCACGGTCCGCCGCGGCAACCGCTGGCTGGTCGTCGCCCTCGAGGGAGAGCAGTCACTGCCGTTGCCCCCGCCGCGGGCGGAGCTCGTACTTTCGACCGAGCAGGCCGAGTACGCCCGCGATGGTAAGCCGCCGCGCGTCGAAGGAGATTCGCTCTACCTGCCGGTTGCTGCAGCCGCCGTCTTCGCGATCGACTCTGACTGAAGCCCCGGCACTGAAGCTCCTTCCCCACGCCCTTCCGCTCCCCCCCAATGACATCCCGTATGATCGCCAGCTATCGCCTCCAGCTGATCCCCGAATTCGGATTCTCCGAGGTCGCCGCACTGGTCCCGTACCTGAAGAAGCTGGGGATCAGTCACCTTTATCTGTCGCCGATCACCGAGGCTCGGGCGGGCAGCACGCACGGCTACGATGTGATCGATCACAACCGCATCCGCAGTGAGTTTGGGGGCCGCGAAGGACTGGAGAATCTGCTGCAAACGATCCGCGAAGCGGGTCTGCAGCTGATCTTCGACATCGTGCCGAACCATTCGGGAGTAGGGCCCCGCAATGAAGCCTGGCAAAACGTCTTGGCCTACGGCAAACACTCTCCCTTCGCTCGTTATTTTGACATCGACTGGGCACCGCTGGAGGAAACTTTACAAGGCAAGGTCTTGCTCCCTTTCCTGGGCAAGACCTATGGCGAAGCGCTCGACGACGGAGAAATTCGTTTGTCCTATGAAGCGGGAAAGTTCTACGCCACCTATTTCGAAAATCGCTTCGCTCTCAGCCCCGCGACCTACGCGGAAATCTTGGCCACTGCGCTTCCACACTACGAGCGAACGGAGGTCTATTTCGACCTCAAGGATTTGCAACAAACCTACGCCTCCCTCTCCCCGCAAGAGGTCGAGAAAGCAGAAATCGTTGGCCGGCGATTGGAGACGTTTGAGGAAAAGGTGTCGTGGCAAGAAACGCTCGACGAGTTCCAAGGAGCCAAGCTACACGAACTACTGGAGCGGCAATGCTGGCGGTTGGCTTACTGGAAAACCGCAGGGTATGAGATCAATTACCGGCGATTCTTCGATATCAATGGTTTGGCCGCCCTGCGGATGGAGGATGATGAGGTATTCTGGAAATCTCATCGGCTGCTCGGAGACGTGGTCGCGGAAGAGGGAGTCGCCGGGGTTCGCGTGGATCACGTCGATGGGCTGTTCGCACCCCAAGCCTATTTAACGCGACTCAAGGAACTTGGCACGCGTCAGATCTGGGTCGAGAAGATCCTTGCACCGCGCGAAACGCTGCCCGACGGCTGGCCGGTCGAAGGCACGACCGGCTACGAATTCATGAACGACCTGATGAACGTGCTGCTTCGTGGTGAAGGGCTGAAGGCGATCGAGCGGATCTACTTTCACTTTGTTCCCGATGCGGATTCTTATGAGGACGTTGTCCATGACAGCAAGTTGTTGGTGATCCGGTCGTCCCTCTCGAGCGAACTGTACCGCTTGGCCCACGAGCTGAACCTGCTCTGCAAGTCGGACTACCACACCCGCGATTTCGCTTTGGGGACGCTCCGCGACGGCGTTGCCGAATTGGTGGCAGCGCTCGGCCGCTATCGCACCTATCTTCCAGAAGAGGCTGAGACGGCTCGCGAAGTGGTGGAGCAAGCGGTCGGACGGGCCCGGCAACGGACGCCGTCGTTCGAGCCATCGCTCTACGATTTCATCGCCCGCGTGATCCTCGGCGATGTTCCCGAAGAGCTTCGCGAACGACAGCAGGCGTGGGTCGGCCGCTTCCAACAGTACACCGCACCGGTCGCCGCCAAGGGGGTCGAGGATACCGCCTTTTACCGCTACCTCCCGCTGGTGGCCTTGAACGAAGTCGGAGGAGAACCGCAGCTTTCTCCTCAGCCGGTACAGGCATTTCACTCGCATGCTCGCTTCCGGGCCCAGCGGTACCCCACGGCGCTCCTAGCGACTGCGACCCATGACCACAAACGGGGTGAAGATACCCGCGCTCGTCTGATCGCGCTGACCGAGATGCCCGACCGGTGGGAAGAAACCTTGCGCGAGCTGGTGCAGATCGGACAGAACTACCACGGGCTGCATGGTCCATCGCGATTGGACGAATATCTTTTTCACCAATTGCTGGTGGCGCTCTGGAAGGGGAGCACCCCGGAATCTCTGGAGGAGCGTCTCACGGCTTACATGCAGAAAGCCTCTCGCGAGAGCAAGCTGCGAACCAGTTGGAATAATCCCAACGAGAGTTATGAGAAAGATCTGGACAATTTCGTCCGGTCGATGCTCGCCGATGCGCGGACCGGTCCGGCGATCGAGTCGCTCTCCGCAAAGCTCGCCGACGAGGGGTTCTTCAATTCGCTCAGCCAAGTGGTGCTCAAGTTCACCTCCCCGGGAGTGCCCGACATCTATCAAGGCTGCGAATTGGCCGATCTGTCGCTGGTGGACCCGGACAACCGCCGCCCGGTCGATTACGAACGACGCAAGCAATTGCTCGAGCACTTTCAGCCCTTGCTCGAAGAACCCCAGCGCGGCGCCGTCGCAGAACTCATCGAGCAGCGGGACGAAACGGTCAAGTTCTATCTGACCGCACGCTTACTACGTCTCCGCGGGGAGTACCCCGAGCTGTTCGCGAGCGGGAGCTATCGCGCGCTCGAAGTCTGCGGTCCCGCCGCCGAATGCTGGATTGCTTTCGCACGAGAGCAAGGTGGTGCGGCGGTCGTCGTCGCCGTCTCGCGGTTTCCTTGCAACTGGCAGCAGCAACAACCGGCCGAGCTCCAGCTCCCAGCGGATCTGGCCGGGCGCCGCTGGACCGAGTCGCTCAGCGGCGCCCAGGTTTGTGGCACGGTCAAGGCCGAGAAGCAGAAGTGTGCAAAGGGTGCCGGGGGAAATGGTGCCGGGGGAAATGGTGGTGGTGGGGAAGATTCGGCCGAGCTCGAAGCCGGCAGCGTCGAGACGATCGACTTGACCGCGCTGGGGCTCCGCTGGGCCGTCCTCACGTCGGCCGGATGAGAAGCGTGTGAGATTCGGCAACGGCACCTGCCCACTCGCGCAAAGGGCAGGGCGGCACCGGAGTTGCTCTTGCATGGCCGCATCCCGCCGAATATGCCCCCACGCCTCGAGGTGCCCTAATGATCGCGCTCCGTAAGCTCCTCCGCCCCGCCATCGTCCCACTAGTCGGGGTGGGCGTTGCCACGACCCTGCTCGCAATCGGCGAGCTGACTCCCGCGCCGCTCCACGCCGACGAACCGGCACGGACGAGCGATGAATCAAAGGCGAACCGCGAGGAGGAGAAGCGGAAGGACGCTTCGCATCTTCCGAAAGAAGTCGACCAGCGGCAGACCTACATGCCGGTCGTGATGGAACAGACATTCGAGGAGATGCGAAAAAAGGACGTGGCTGAGAGGGACGAGGTGCTGGCAGCGCAGAAGAAACTGCTCGAACAACGCTATGACCTGAAAGACGATCCGACCGAGCAGTGGATGTCAGGGAAGCGAAAAAAAGTCCAGCAGGGCGTTCGCGTCAAGCTGCCCGAGGGAACGAGTTGGGAGGAGCTGGCGGAGCGGAAACCGCAGGAGATCAAGGACCAAGAGCTGTGGCCGGCCGGTTTTCGGCCTCTGCCCCACGTCAAACATCCGACCGGAGGGATGGTTTTTCCCGAAGAGCAGATCGAGAAAATCCAACAGGCGGAGCATCGCGATTTAAATCGCTTTGATGTGGAGTTCGATCTTCCCCAGCACCTGACTCCCGAATTTCCGCCGCCGATGTTTTTGACCAACCGCCCCGATTTGGGCGACGTCACCCAAGGGCAACTTCTGACGAGCGACAACTTCTTCGAATTGATGCAAGGTAAGCTGACTCCATTTCAGATGGAGGGGCTGCGGATGCTGCTGACGCCGTTTCCCCAGCAGCAGTTTAACGCGACGCACGACCGCAAAGTGGCCGAGCCGAGTTTTGGCGTGACCTGTTTCGACTGCCACGCCAACGGTCATACCAACGCCGCATTCCATCTCAATCCCGACACCCGTCCGCAGGCGTTGCGGCTCCGCATCGAGACGCCGAGCCTCCGCGGAATGTTCAACCAGCAGATCCACGGCTCGAAGCGGGCGCTCCGCTCGGTGGAGGATTTCACTGAATTCGAGCAGCGGACCGCCTACTTCGACGGCGACCACGTCACGGCCGCCAAGAAGGGCGTCAACTCGCTCGACCGCGGCACGGCGGTTTCGGCGATGGGGCAGATGCAGAGCATGCTCGACTTTCCCCCGGCTCCGAAACTCAACCTGCTCGGGCGGCTCGATCATGAGAAGGCGAGTGACCTGGAGCGTCAGGGTGAAGAACTATTTTTTGGGAAAGCGAAGTGCGGAGAGTGCCATCCCGCCCCGCATTATCTTGACAACCTGATGCATGACCTCCATCTGGAACGGTTCTACGAGCCGAAGATGGTGCTGGGGCATTTCGATCATCCGGCCGGGCCGATGAAAACAACGACGCTCCGGGGGATCAAGGATTCGCCGCCGTACCTGCACGACGGGCGGCTGATGACGCTCGAGGACAGCACCGAGTTTTTCAACCTCGTGCTGGGACTGAAGCTCAGCGAGCAAGAGAAGGAAGCGCTGGTGGCGTTCATGCGTTGTCTGTAAGGGCACTACCATTACCCTCCCCCCGGGAGGGTGTCGATCTCGGGTCTTCTGACAGAGCCTAGCCCGGATTATTCATCAGCCGCCGGGCGCTAGCCCCCGGTTCCCGAAAACGCCGTGAGAACCGGACGCTAGCGCGTGGCGGCTGATTTAACGCACTGTCTCGCGACGGTCTGTCGCAACTTCAAGCACCACAAGGACTTGCAACGCATTTATGCAAGCGAATGAATAATCCGGGCTAGCGAGTGGCGGCTGATGGATGATCTGAGAAGACGACCATGACGAGGGGAATTCAAACGGTCAAAGGATTGGCGCCGTGTGTAGAACGGCGCCCTTGGGCTGGCTATAGTGGCCGCGTTCAGCACCACTCGCAGCGATCTTTTGATCTGGAGCACAGACGCCATGGACCCCTATCAATCTCCGGCCGCGGGCGGCGCGATCCGCACGCCCCACGGCACCGATTCGGGCAGCACGCTCGCGGGCGCACCTCCGCGGAATCGCGGCCAGCTGCTGTGGGCATCCTTCCTCGCACTCGTCGCGGCGGGCATCGGGTTCAGCGTTCGCGCGGGGATCCTCGGCGACTGGTCGGGCCAGTTCGGTTTCACGATGACCGAGCTCGGGCAGATCACTGGCGGGGGGCTGATCGGATTCGGCATGGTGATCCTGTTGGCCAGCGTGTTCGTCGACTGGATCGGCTACAAGGCGATGATGCTGATCGCGTTCGTGCTGCATTTGATCTCGGCGCTGATGACGCTCGCCGCCACGCCGGTCTACGCCGCGGCCGGTGAGGATGCGACCTACTGGTTGCTGTTCTTGGCGATGTTCATGTTCGCCATCGGCAACGGGTTGTGCGAAGCGGTGATCAACCCGCTGGTTGCTACGCTGTACCCGAAACAGAAGACCCACTACCTAAATATCCTGCACGCCGGCTGGCCGGCGGGGCTGATCGTGGGCGGATTGTTCGCCGCCTGCTTCAGCGGCGCTTCGCCGATGATTCAGCACCTGCGGTGGGAGATCCCGATGCTGCTGTTCCTCGTCCCCACGCTGTGGTACGGGATCATCGTCCTCAAAGAGCGGTTCCCGCTCTCGGAGGCTCGAGCGGCTGGGGTCTCGATGGGGGAGATGGTGATTCAGTTCGCCTCGCCGATCCTGCTGATGCTGTTGGTCATGCACGCGATGGTCGGCTGGGTCGAACTTGGCACCGACAGCTGGATCGCCAACATCACCGAGACGCTCGTCAGCTTCAAAGGGGGCGGGTTGATCCTGTTCGTGTACACCTCGACGATCATGTTCGTCTTGCGGTTTTTTGCTGGACCGATCGTCGAACGGATCAATCCGCTCGGATTGCTCTGCGCAAGCGCCGCTCTGGGAACCGTGGGGCTGGTGTTGCTCGGCTCGGTGCAGACGACCTTCCTGGTGATCGTGGCGGTCACCGTGTACGGCTTTGGGAAGACGTTCCTCTGGCCGACGATGCTGGGCGTCGTCGGGGAGCGGTTCCCCAAGGGCGGGGCGCTGACGATGGGGGCGATGGGAGGCATCGGAATGCTCTCCGCCGGGCTGCTCGGTGCTCCGGCGATCGGCTACGAACAGGACTATTTCGCCTCACAGCGGCTGCGGGAGTTGGCCCCCGAGACCTACCAGCGGTACGCCAACGATGCGCCGAACAAGCCGTTTCCGTTTGTGCCTCCGGTCCAGGGTCTCGACGGGCAGAAGAAGAAGACGCTGTTGGCCGATCCCCCGGGCTCGAGCTTGCTCGAGGAATTCGAAAAGAAGGCCGAGTCGGCCGAAGTCACTCCGGAGCTAGCGGGCAGTTACGCGTGGTGGACCCAGCAAGCGGCTCCGCTGGCCGCGACCGATGCTCCGCTGGTCCGTCAAGCCGACATCTACGGCGGCCAGATGGCGCTGCTGTGCACCGCGGTGATCCCGGCGCTACTGTTCGTCGGTTACCTCGGGCTGGTCATCTACTACCGGGCTCGGGGTGGTTACCGAGTGGAACACCTGGCAGCGCCGCGGGAGCACGTCGACTCGGATCTGGACGAGAGCGGCGAGCAGTACACCGGCGGCGTCGAGGCCGCCGTACGGTAGTGGCGCCGCCGTGCGGTAGTGGCGCCGCGGATCGCTTATGATGCACCTCGAGCGGGACGGGCTGTTGGGCTGCGTCCCGCTCGCCACGGCCGTTTCCAGTTTTCTTTCGAGCTGCGCCGAATTTTCCCTACCCTTAGACAGGAACTTGCTTCGATGAAACTGTTCGCTTTGCTCGCTGCCGGAGCCATCGCCTTGACCGCTTCCACCCTGCAGGCTGCGGATTCCCAGCAACCGGCCCACGCGCTCGACTTCCAAGCCAAGACGATCGAAGGGGAATCGGTCGATCTGGAGAAGTACAAAGGCCAGGTCGTGCTGATCGTCAACGTCGCCAGCAAATGCGGGCTGACTCCGCAGTACGAAGGGCTGCAGGCGATTTATGAAAAGTACCAGGACAAGGGCTTCGTCGTGCTCGGCTTCCCCTGCAATCAGTTCAAAGGGCAAGAGCCGGGAACCGACGCCGAGATCAAGCAGTTCTGCACGACCAAGTACGACGTCAGCTTTCCCCTGTTCTCGAAGCTGGAAGTCAACGGCGAAGGCGCCGCGCCGCTGTACAAGTACTTGACCTCGCGGAACACCGAACCGGTCGGCAGCGGCGAGATCAGCTGGAACTTTGAAAAATTCGTGATCGGCCGCGACGGCCAAGTGGCGGCCCGCTTCAGCCCCCGCACCAAGCCGGAAGCCCCCGAAGTGATCAAAGCGATCGAAGCGGAGCTGTAACCGGGGCCCTGGGTTGCTCTTTGGGGTCTGGTTTTCTACGCTTTGCCGTTTGTTTTGACCACACCACAGCCGCAGGGGACGATCGTGCGCGAGCGGAGCGCCGGTCGCGTCCCGCAGCGGGAGGATCATCGGTGCCCGGAACGTGCGTTATCGGCTTGCAATGGGGCGACGAAGCCAAAGGCAAACTCGTCGACCTGCTGGCCCCTCAATTTGATTTGGTCGTTCGCTACCAAGGTGGAGCCAACGCCGGCCACACGGTCGTCGCGGGCAACGAGACCTACAAATTGCACCATATCCCCAGCGGCATTTTGCACTCCCAGGTGCAGAACCTGATCACCCCCGGGGTGGTCATCAATCCGTCGACGATGATCGATGAGCTCGACGCACTCGAGAAGCGCGGGATTGCCTGCGGTTCGAATTTGCGGATCAGCGAGCGGGCGCACCTGGTGATGCCGTGGCACATCGTCGAAGACCGGCTGCTCAACAAGCAGCACGTCGGCAACGAATCGATCGGAACGACGCTCCGCGGGATCGGCCCCTGCTATCGCGACAAAGTCGGCCGCACGCATGCGATTCGCGTGGCCGATTTGGTCAACGGCGGTCGGGACGAACGCATTCGAGCGGTCGCCGAGCAGAAGATCGCCATCCTCCGCGGGCTCGGCGGGAGCGACGAAGAACTCGCCCAGCTCGAACCGTCGGTCGTGGCCGAACGGGCTGCGGCCTGGGCCGAGCGGCTGCGGCCGATGATCGGCGACACGACCTATTTGTTGCTCGATGCGGCCGAGGCGAATCAGCAAATCCTCTACGAAGGAGCCCAGGGAGCGCTGCTGGACATCGACCACGGGACCTACCCGTTCGTGACCAGCAGCAACAGCAGCGGCGTCGGCGTGTGCGCCGGAGCCGGGGTGCCGCCGCGGTGGATTGACGAGGTGATCGGCGTCTGCAAGGCGTACAGCACGCGGGTCGGCGGGGGACCGTTCCCGACCGAGCTCGAAGACGCCACGGGCGAGCGAATTCGCAAGCTCGGCAACGAGTACGGCACGACCACCGGTCGGCCTCGCCGCTGCGGGTGGTTCGACGCAGTGGCGGTCCGCTACACCGCTCGACTCAGCGGCGTGACTCGGCTGGCCCTGATGATGATGGACGTCCTCAGCCACTTGGACGAGATCAAGGTCTGCGTGGCCTACGATCTCGATGGCGAGCGAATCGAGCAGTTGCCGACGCACGTCGACGCGCTCCGCCGCTGCCGTCCGATCTACGAGACGATCCCCGGCTGGAACGAGCCGGTCGACGATGCCCGCCGGGTCGACGAGTTCCCGGCCGGAGCGATCGACTACGTCCGCCGCATCGAAGCCCTGGTCGGAGTCCCGGTGGGAATCCTCTCGGTCGGTCCCGACCGCGCTCAGACGATTTTTGTCGATTCTCCCGTCGCGGAAGCTCCCCTGCGGTGAACGAGCGGCCCCGGCACATCGCGTTCATCATGGACGGCAACGGCCGCTGGGCCGAGCAGCTCGGCTTGCCCCGCATTGAGGGGCATCGCCGGGGCGCGGAAACCGTTCGGATGGTCAGCGAAACGTGCACCGAGTGGGGCATTGAAGCGCTCACCCTTTATTGCCTCTCGAGCGAGAACTGGAAGCGTCCGGAGAGCGAAGTCCAGTTCCTGATGCAGCTCCTCCAGGAATATCTGGTCGGGGAGCGGCAAATCATCATGGACCAGGGGATGCGGTTGACGGTGATCGGCCGCCGCGACCGGCTCCCCGCGGAAGTGATCGCTGAAATGGAGGAGACCGAACGGCTCTCGGCGGCCAACCCAGGCACGCAGTTGATCCTGGCGATCGACTACGGTGGGCGGGGCGAGATCGTCGAGGCAACGCGGCAGTTGGCCCGCCGCGTCGGCAACGGCGAGCTCGAGCCGGAGG
The DNA here is from genome assembly GCF_010367455.1 of Candidatus Laterigemmans baculatus. Classification (GTDB taxonomy): domain Bacteria; phylum Planctomycetota; class Planctomycetia; order Pirellulales; family Pirellulaceae; genus Laterigemmans; species Laterigemmans baculatus. Next base: position 46,778 of record NZ_WRPR01000043.1, read on the forward strand.
CGATCGACGAAACGACCTTCGCCAACACGCTCTACACCCGCGCGATTCCCGATCCGGATCTACTGATTCGCACCGGCGGAGAGCATCGCGTCAGCAATTTTCTGCTCTGGCAGATCAGCTATGCGGAACTGTGGTTCACGCCCAAGTACTGGCCGGAGTTCTCCCGCGAAGACCTCGAGCAGGCGGTCGCCGATTTTGCCCGCCGCAGTCGCCGCTACGGCGGCCTGACGAGCCGCTAAACTCTTCCGAAAACGTGAACGTCCCCCCTCGAGAGGATCGCGAGGAAGGAGCGGGGAGGGCATCCGCGCGAAGTGCACCGCTGGCCCTCCCCGGGCCTGAGAGCCCGACCCTCCCGGGGGGAGGGTAATGGTAAGGAGCAGTTTTTTGATAGAGCCGAGCCAGAATCACGGCCAAACCCAATAAGGACTGAACCGAACGTGCTGCGAGATCGCTTAATTAGTTCCGCGGTGTTGCTGGCGATCGTCGCCGTCTGCCTGTGGCTCGATGCAAACTACCCTCCTCGGGGCGTCGGCGGCGTGTGGTTGCTGCCGCTGCTGGTGTTCTTTGCCGGCGGGACGTCGACGGAGCTTTCGCGGTTGCTGGTCCATGCCGGGCGGCTGGTTCGCACGCCGGTCGCCGTCGCTGGTGCCTTGCTCGTCACGCTTGCGGCGACGATTCCATCGGCCTGGGGGCTCGCTGGGGAGGTGTATCCACCGGACTGTCCCGTCGGCCGGTTGGGTTGGATCGTGATCGGGGGGATCGCAGCGGTGGGAATCGTGTTTGCTGCCGAAATGTCCACCTACGGAAGAGGCCCCACGGGAGCGATTGAACGGCTCGCCTCAGGGGGGTTCATCGCCCTCTACGTCGGCCTTCCGCTGGCGATGCTCGTCGCGCTACGGGGACTTGGGAGCACGTCCGCGTGGGGGCTAGCTGCCCTGGTGACGATGGTCGCAGCGACGAAATCGGCCGACGCGGGAGCCTACTTCACAGGCCGCTCTTTGGGCCGCCACAAACTGATTCCGAGGCTCAGCCCGGGCAAGACATGGGAGGGAGCGATCGGGGGAATCGTGTTTGCGATTCTCGTCAGCTATGGATGCATTATCTGGCTTTTTCCGGCCCTGACCGGCTTCCCCACCGGTGCCCCGTGGTGGGGTCCGATCGTGCTCGGCGTGGCCTGTGCACTGGCGGGCATGTTCGGGGATTTGGCCGAGTCGCTGATCAAGCGGGATTCGGGAGCCAAGGACAGCGGGGGCTTGTTGCCGGGACTCGGCGGCGTCTGGGATGTGACCGACTCGCTGATCGGGGCGTCGCTGCCGGCCTATCTGTGCTTCGTAGCGGGCGTGGCTGGACCGGTGGCGTGAGGGTCGCTGGCGGCGGTTCGGTTTCACCTTCCCTGTGGGCTGCGGTCTATACTTGCGGTTGAACGACAGCGTTTGTTCCGTTCGCATCCGTCCTCCAAACCGAAGTCCTCGGCAACGCTCCGCCTCCTGGGCTGGGGCGGCGAGGCGAAAGGGATCACGTGACAGAAACGACCCTCGAGGTCTCGAGTCCGGGCGACGTGCTGACCTTGTTTGGCACGCGCGATCAGCACATCCGCGCCATCCGCAGCCGCTGCGACGTCTCGATCACGCATCGCAACGGGCGGATCCGGGTCGCCGGTGAGCACCGGGAAGTCCGCACGGCGATGCGGGTTCTGAAAAAGATGCGGGAGGTTCTCGAGCGCCGCGGTTCGCTGCTCCCCCAGGATGTCGACCACATCTTGGACGAGCAGGTTGCCTTGGCGGAAAAAACTTCCGGCGTCCTGCGAAGCGGTTCCTCGCGGGGCGGCTCGCCGCGGCCCGGCTCCCTGGGGGCCGGTGACGAGCGACTGCGAGGGGGCGGCAGCCCGCTGTTCGGCAGCGGCGCGATGAGCGGCCCGGGCGACATCGACATCCAGGCCGCCGGTCGGCGGATCAAGCCGCGGACCGAAGGGCAAGCGGCGTATGTCGACGCGATCCACGAACACGATCTGACGTTTTGCGTCGGACCGGCCGGGACGGGCAAAACCTATCTGGCCGTGGCTTGTGCGGTCGAGGCACTCAAGGCTCAGACGGTCCGCAAGATCGTGCTCGTGCGGCCAGCGGTCGAGGCGGGAGAGAATCTCGGCTTCCTTCCGGGCGACTTACGTGCAAAGCTAAATCCTTACCTGCGTCCGCTGCTCGACGCGCTCAACGAGATGATCGATTTCGATCGGGCGCGAACGCTGATGGAGCAGGACGTGATCGAAGTCATCCCGCTGGCGTACATGCGGGGTCGCACGCTGAACGACTCGTTCATTATCCTGGACGAAGCCCAGAACACGACCGTCGCCCAGATGAAGATGTTCCTCACGCGGATGGGAGAGCGGAGCCGCATGGTCGTCAGCGGCGACACGTCGCAACTCGATCTGCCGCGGGGCGTTCAGAGCGGACTGCGGGACGCCATCCTGCGGCTCGGCGGCATCAAAGAAATCGGCATGGTCCGGCTGCAAAAGACTGACATCGTTCGCCACAAATTGGTCCAGCGGATCGTGCGTGCCTACGAAGAACAGGAAGGCTGATAATCACCGGCGCGGTTGAGTCGCGGAGCCTCGGCTCGGCGATCTCCAGCCGTCACCGGCGAAATGCCCATGAGTGCTGTTCCTTCCAAGCGTACCCGGGTCGAACGGGTCCAAGCCTTACCGTTGCCGCCGGGCCGCTTCCAGCAGCTCAGCGAGCAGTTCCGACATGCTGCGCTCTGGGGCCGCTTTGCCCTGGCCGGCTTGGCGGCGGTGATCATGCTGGTCGTCTGCCAGTGCTGGGAGCCGCCGTTCTCCTATCGCACCGGCTACGTCCCGCCGCGGGACATGATCGCCCGCGTGAACTTTCAGGTTCCCGACGAGACCAAGACGCGGATCCTGCAGGACCAGCGACGGCGCGAAACGATCGTCTACTACCGCAACCGCAGCCAATCGCTGAACCAGCTGCGGGAAGCGCTTCGGGACCAGCTGTTCCTGGTCCTCTCGGCGCCGAGCCTCGAACAGCTCAGCAGTGAAGGGCAGGACGCCTGGGGAGACTTCTTCATCGGCGACGAGACGGCTGGCCCAGACGATTCGGCGCTGGCTCGCTTCGCCGCGCTCAAGGCGACCTTTGCCGACGATCCGGAGCTGAAGCGGCTCGACGAAGCGGTCAAGCTGGCTCTGCTGCCGCACATCGAGCACGGGCTGCTGCTCAGCCTGAGCCACTCGATCGACGCCGGCAATCAGGCGGTGATCAATGTCTACGATGCAGGGCATCCCGATTTGGCGATCCCCGTCGAGATCGACAAAGTCCGGATCGCCACCGCGTCGATCGAATTGGTCGATCGGCTCAAACGCGAAGTGATCCAGCGTTTCGAACGCGAGGAAGCCCCGGTCGCCGCCGAGATGATCGCCGAGTGGTTGGCCGAGCGGCTGCCGGTGACGTTGACGTACGACCCGGAGCTGAGTGCGGCAGCCCGCGACGCGGCGGCCGAGAGCGTCGAGCCGGTGATGGTTCCCTTCACCGCGGGAGTGACCAGTCTCGCTCCGGCCGGGCGTCCGCTGCGAGCGGAGAAACTCGAACTGCTTCGCTACGAGTGGAATCAGCTCCGCGAGCGGCAGACGTGGACCGACCGGATGCTCCGCGTCGGGGCCTACTTCGGGATGATCACCGCGCTGTACATGCTGGTCGGCGGCTACATCTACTTCGTCGACGACCGACGGATGATCCTCGACCATCTGCAGCTGGCCCGCCTGCTGGGGCTGGCGACGATCACCATCGCGCTGTGCCAATTCGCCTCCCGCGAACAGTGGCAGTCGGAGGTCGTGCCGTTGACGATGGCCGCGATCGTGGCCGCCATCGCCTACGGCCGTGAGCTGGCTTTGGTGCTGCTCTCGGCGCTCTGCCTGGCCACGACGCTGTTCGTCAGCCAGGACGTCAACGACTTGGTTTCGCTCTCGGCCGCGTCGCTCAGCTGTATCCTGTTCCTGGGCCGGATTCGCAGTCGTTCACGGCTGCTGTACGTGGGAATCGGAGCGGCGATCGTGACCGCGGCGACAGTGATCGGGATCGGGATCGTCACCGACCAGACGATGATGGATCAGCCGACCGGCGTCGCGCCGGAGGGCTTTTTTCACGCGCTTCCCTTCAGCACCGCGGTGAGCGGTCTGGTCTCCGAAGCGGTCTGGACCGCCGGCTTCGTCGTCGTCGCCTCGCTGGCAATGACCGGTCTGCTGCCGCTGGTCGAGAAATTGTTTGGCGTCCAGACCGACCTCAGCCTGCTCGAGCTGGGCGACGCCAGCCATCCGCTGCTGCGGCAGTTAGCCCAGCGAGCCCCCGGCACCTACAACCACTCGATCAACGTCGCCTCGATCGCCGAAGCAGCCGCCGAACGGATCGGAGCCAACGGCTTGCTGGTCCGCGTGGGAGCGTACTTCCACGACATCGGCAAGATGTTCAAACCCGACTACTTCATCGAAAACCAGGGACAGGGACCGAACCAGCACGATTCGCTACAGCCGGCAATGAGCACGCTGGTGATCATCGCGCACGTCAAAGACGGCGCGGACTTGGCCCGTTCGCACCACCTGCCGGCTCCGATCATCGACTTCATTCTCCAGCACCACGGGACGACGCTGGTCGAGTACTTCTACCACCAAGCGGCCCGCAAGAGCGAGCAGAATCCGAACGGCGAAGAAGTTTCGGACAAGGATTTCCGCTACCCCGGCCCGCGTCCCCAGACGCTCGAAGCGGCCGTCTTAATGCTCGCCGACACGGTCGAGAGCGCTGCCCGGGCGCTGGTCGACCCGACCCCTTCGCGAATCGCCAGCTTGGTCGACTCGATCGCGATGAAAAAATTGACCGACCGCCAATTCGACGAATGTGGGCTGACGCTGCTACAGTTGGACGTTATCAAGCACAGCCTGGTTAAATCTCTGACCGCCATCTATCACGCACGTGTCAAATATCCCGGCCAACAATCGGCCTGAGCTCGCCTCAAGCCCGCGGCCCCACCCGAGCCCACGGCCCGCCGCCGCTCCTTCGCTGCAGATCGAAGTTCATTCGCATCTCGACGGAGAAGCGGAGCCAGCTTCCCCCCAATCCAACTCCGGTTCGGACGACTCCGATTCGGGCGACCCCGAGCCTAGCGGCGCCGGTAGCTCTTGGCGGCTACCGGCGATCCCGGCGGATACGCTCGAACTGCTTCGCACCGCGGCGGCGGCCGCCGCACTCGAGCGGGGCTTTCGCCAGGGATCGATCGAGATCGCCGTCGTGGACGATCCCCAGATCCACGAGCTCAACCGCCAGTTTCTCCAGCACGACTGGGAAACCGACGTGATCAGCTTTCCGTATGCGTGCGAAGGGGAGGTCCTCGAAGGCGAGTTGATCGTCAGCTGGGAGACCGCGTTGCGGCAGGCCGCCGGAACCAACTGGCCGGCGGCCACCGAACTGGCCCTGTACGTGATCCACGGCACGCTGCATCTCGCCGGGATGGACGACCGAGAAGCGGAGGACCGCCGCCAGATGCGGATCGCCGAACAGCGCGTCCTGCAATCGCTCGGGCTCCCCGGAGCGGAGCGGTACGATGTCGACTCGGCGGAGCGGTACGATGTCGACTCGGCGGAGCGGTACGACGTCGACTCGGCGGAGCGGTACGATGTCGACTCAGCGGAGCGGGATGGCGTCGACTCAGCGGAGCGGTCGCCGTGACGCTCGAGACCCTGCTGCCCATATCCACCGTCGGTTTTGTCGCCGGAGCCGTCGGGGGACTCGGAACCGAGCTGTTGGACAACTTTGCCGGCCGCTCGCTGGAAGCCTACTGCCGGCTCAAGCATCGCCGCGAGCGGTACGGAGCGGTGCTCGATCACCAGCACGACGCGATCCGGGGCGCCGAGTATTTGCGCGTGATTGGGAACGTGATTTTTCTTGCCTTTGGAACCGCCTCGCTGGTGGTCTGGCGAGGGACCGACTTTACCTTGGCGACGCTGGTCCTGTGGGCGGTGATCTCCGGCGCCTCGATCATGCTCACGCACCTCTGGTTTCCCTCGGCGGTCACGCGGTTCGCCTCCTCGCAGCTGCTCTACCACACGTGGCCGTTCTGGCGTTCGCTGTCGATCGTGGCGGTTCCCTTGTCGGCCCCGGGCGAGATCCTTGAAATCCTTACCCGCCGGCTCGCCGGACAGGGAGACGAGGAGGAGGACGAAGAGGACATCCTGCACGACGAGATTCGCAAGAACCTGATGGCTGGCTCCCGCGAGGGCTACTTTGGGCAAGGCGTCCGCGAGATGATCCAGGGGGTGCTGGAGCTGCACGAGGACACGGTTGGGCACATCATGACGCCGCGGAGCGACGTCAACGCGATCCGTCTGGGGATGCCGTGGCCCGAGGTGATGCGGTTTGTCGTCGAGGTCGGCCGGACGCGGCTGCCGGTCTACGACGAGACGCTCGACCGGATCGTGGGCATTCTGTACGTCAAGGATTTGCTGCCCGAAGTGATCGCTGGAACGCTTCCCGCGTGCCCCCTCGAGTCGCTGCTCCGCAAGGCCTGGTACGTTTCGACCGATCGTTCGGTCGAGTCGCTGCTCCGCGAGTTCCTCCACAGCCGCAGCCACATGGCGATCGTGCTCGACGAATTCCAGCAGACCGCCGGGGTGGTCACGATCGAAGACGCGCTTGAGGAGATCGTCGGAGAAATCGTCGACGAGTCGGACGACGAGGAGCAGATCGAGCTGAAGGTGCTCGACGACGATACGGCCGAAGCGGCGGGCCGCGTGATGATCGACGAGCTGAACGAACAGCTCGGCTGGGATCTGCCCGAGTCGGAGGAATACGAAACGGTCGCCGGATTCGTCCTGCATCACGCCGGGAGCATTCCGGTCGACGGCCAGGAGCTGACGGTCGGACCGCTGCGGATCGAGGTCTTGCGGGCCTCGAACCGGCAAATCGAACGACTCCGCCTGCACCGCCAAAATGGGCGGCCGGCCGAACCAAGTTGAGCTGCCGAATTGTCGACCGATAGCTCCCTCGGTACACTGCGTGTCCAATCAGAACCCAATCAAAGACTGGCCTCATAGGGATATTCGGATGAGCACGGCGACCAGCCGCACGGCAGAGCAAACCGATACCGCAAAACTCAGCATCGGTGACACTGTGCTCGAATTACCCGTGATCACAGGCACGGAAAACGAAAGCGCCTTGGATATTTCCAAGCTGCGTGCCAAGACGGGGGTGATCACCCTCGACGAAGGATTCGTCAACACGGGCAGCACGACCAGCGCCATCACGTTCCTCAACGGCGAGGAAGGCATCCTCCGCTATCGCGGTTACCCGATCGAAACGATCGCCCAGAACTGCGACTTCATCGAGATGTCGTACTTGCTGCTCTACGGCGAATTGCCGACCGCCTCGGAGCTGCGGACATTCCGCGAGGGAATCCGCCAACACACGATGATCCACGAGGAAATGAAGTCGTTCTACAACGGCTTTCCTCGCGACGCCCACCCGATGGCGATCCTCTCGAGCGTCGTCGGCGCCCTCTCGACCTTCTACCAAGACTCGCTCGATCCGAACGATCCCGAGCAGGTCACGATCAGCATCTACCGGCTGCTGGCCAAACTGCCGACGATCGCCGCCTACAGCTACAAAAAGTCGATCGGCCAGCCGTTCATGTACCCGCGGAACGACCTCGACTACACGTCGAACTTCCTGCACTTGATGTTCGCCACGCCGGCCGGGCCTTACGAGATCGATCCCGATTTCGCCGAAGCGCTCAACCTGCTCCTGATCGTGCACGCCGACCACGAACAGAACTGCAGCACCTCGACCGTGCGGATGGTCGGCAGCAGCGACGCGAACCTGTTCGCTTGCATCTCGGCCGGGATCAGCGCCCTCTGGGGACCGCTGCACGGCGGTGCCAACGAGGCCTGCGTCAACATGCTCCAGCAGATCGCTGACGACGGCGGCGATGTCGACAAGTACGTCAACATGGCCAAGGACAAGACGAACGGCTTCCGTTTGATGGGCTTTGGCCACCGGGTCTACAAGAACTACGACCCGCGAGCGTTGATCATCAAGAAAGCCTGCGACAAGCTGCTCGCCAAGCTGCAACTGGACGACCCGTTGTTCGAAGTCGCCCAGAAGCTCGAAGAGGTCGCCCTGCGGGATCCGTACTTCGTCGAGCGGAAGCTGTATCCGAACGTCGACTTCTACTCGGGCGTGATCTACCGAGCTCTGGGAATTCCCGTTCAGATGTTCACAGTGCTGTTCGCCATCGGACGGCTCCCCGGCTGGTTGGCCCACTGGGTCGAGATGCACAACTCGCCGAGCAAGCGGATCGGTCGCCCGCGGCAGATCTACGTCGGCCCGACCGAGCGGGAGTGGACCCCGATCGAATCGCGGTCGTAGGGCGAGTAACTGGGCCGCTCGCGTCAGTCGAAAAACAGAACGACACCCTCCCCCCGGGAGGGTCGCGAGGAACGAGCGGGGAGGGGCCGGGAGACGTTCGCGTGATAAGTGCGTGCGACCCTTTTTCCTCAACGAATTGGCTTGTTTTCTAACGGCTCAATCGAGAGTTCGTGCCGAAACCCATTGCCCTCCCCGGGCCTAAGAGCCCGACCTTCCCGGGGGGAGGGTGATGTTTTGACGCGCCGTTTCTACTTCTGGCGACTTTTTCCTCCGGGCTTTCTACCATCCCAGCCCGACCCTCCCGCAAGCGGGAGGGTGATGTTTTGACGTGCCGTTTCTACTTCTGGCGACTTTTTCCTCCGGGCTTTTCACCGTCCCAGCCCGACCCTCCCGGGGGGAGGGTGATGACTCAGAGCCGTTTCTTAAACGACGGTCAAATCGCCCCTACGCCAAACCTTCGGGTTCATCGCTGTCGGACAAGTCGGCTTCGGTGATGATGTGGAAGCCCTTGCTGTTGAGCGTCTCGGTCGAGAGCTCGAGGTTGTCGACCATCAGGGCGACCGAGGGGATACCGCCAGGCTGAGTCAGCAGCGGGTAAGCCTGGATGATGTTAACCTCGGCCTGCAGCAGCGCCGTGCAGACTCGCAGCAGCGGCTGAGGCCCGCCGGGAAGCTGGACGCCGATCAGGTCCGATTCGATGATCGCCAGCCCGGCTCGCTCCAAAATCTCGCGTCCCCGCTCGGGATCGCTGACCACGAACCGGACGAACGCGCACTCGGCCGCATCATTGATCGACAGGGCGACGATGCGGATCCCCGTGCCTTCGAAGCGGCGGATCAACTCCAGCAGTTGTCCCACCCGGTTTTCCAGAAAAACGGTGAACTGGCGGATTCCCGCGTAATCGCGTCCCCGCATCGTGTCGAACGAAGTTCCCGCTCCCTCACCAACGCTCATCGTAAATGCTTTCCAATAATGCTACGGCCTAAAAAAATTTCGCCCCCTGTGGCGACTGGCTTCGCGTGAGAGCGCGGACAAGTGTAGGCTGCCTCCGCCCGATGGGTCAAACCACCCCCCGCCGCTCTTCAATTCCTCTCTCGACGGTAACCGACGCCCATGCACCGCTCGCACCGTTTGACGATCCGCGTCACCTACAGCGAAACCGATGGCCAGCGCCGAGTGCACCACGCCAATTATCTCAACTATTTCGAGCGGGGGCGGGTCGAACTCCTCCGCTCGCTCGGCCAAAGCTACAAAACGTTCGAAGACGAAGGGCTGATGCTGGTCGTCTCGGAGATGAACGTGCGGTACTTCCAGCCGGCCGAATTCGATGATCTGCTGGAGCTGGAAACGGCGGTCGAGTCGGCCCGCGGGGCGCGGATTCGCCACTCCTACCGGATCACCCGCGGCGAGGAGCTGATCGTCACCGCCCAGTCGACCATCGCCTGCGTCGGTTCCGACGGCCGAGTCAAACGGCTGCCCGCCTCGCTGCAAGCGGGCTAGTTTCCCACCCCAATCCGCACCGTGTTCAGTAATCCGCATCCTCGGGGGTCACTAGGCGGGCGGTCCGCTGCGACTCGCTCGCCTCGAGCTCTTCGGTCAGCCGCGCGCGGTATTCCATCATGCTGCTCGCCCCCTGGAAACCGACGACCGTCTCGTCCCAGTCGAGTTGACGGCTGAGGACTCGCCCGGCGTCGATGTCGAATCGGATCGTGCCGTTGCTCAGCTGCTGAACCAACTGCGACTTGACCGCCTGATCCTCGATCGGGGTTAGCGGCTCGCTCCGTACGCTGATCGTGGCGACGCCGGTTTGGACTTTTTCGAGCGTGTACAGCTCGCGGATCTTGATGATCTTCTGGGTTCCCGCTTCGTTGCGGGCCCGAACTTCACGGGGAACGGCCCAGTTGTCGCCCACCTTCACACGGTTGGCAGGCAAGGGCATCGTCACGTCGCCCATCCCGAGGCTGCTCGAACCGCCACTTCCTTCACTCCGTTCCTTGACCTGGCCTTGCGAGTTGATCAGGACCGAGCCGAGGGTTCGTCCGAGCCGCTCGGCGACTTGGCTGAACTGGACCGGCGGAATGTCATCGCTGGTGCTGTCCCAGCGAATCTCTTCGGCGTCTCCGGCTTGCTGGCTCATCTCGACCGAGGCGACGCCGTGGTTGAAGCGGGTGTCTCCCTCGTCATTGACTTCGGTGATATCCCAGACTTTGACGCTGACCGTGCGGACTTGCGAGGTCTCCTCGGTATCCCCCATCCGCGTCTTGGTTTTGGCCATGTGCACGACGCGGTACCGCACCTGCTCGCCCTGCCGGAATTTGTACTGCAAAGCGTAGTCAGCTTCGGCGGCCGCGGTCAGGGGAGCCGCCCCTGCGGCACACAACATCCCCAGGGCGAGAGTCGTCATCGATCGTCGGAACATCGGTTGCCTCCATGCGAGCGGGAATCGGAACGAGCAGATTCGCAGGATGCGAATTCCCCCTCAATACCGATTTTTCCCGGATTTGGACGGTCCGCGGCGGCGGCTCAGGCGTTCCAGAGGCTGGCGATCTCGCGGGGCAGGTTGCTCCGCACGTGGTGGATTTGGCCTTCGCTGCAGTGGCGCGAAAGCAGCCGGAAGACCGCTCGGGCCGCCTCCTCGGGGGCAAACGGCGTCGCGTTGTTCAGCTCTCCCTCGACCCGGTGCAGAAACGACCGTAGATCGCGCTCCGCGGTCGGATTGTGAGCCGGATTCCAGTTTTCGTAGTACAGCCCGCGGACCAGGAGGGGCAGTTGGCTGCCGAGGTCACAGGCCTCCTCGACCGTCAACCGGTCGCGGAGCGCGTGCAAGGCTCCGCGGAGCCCTTGGCAAGCTTGCTGCGGATCGGTTCCCAGCTCCTGGGCCAACTCCTCGAGCCACAGATTCGTCTTCTGAATCGACTTTTCGAATGTCGAGATCGTTGCGGTCGACATCGCAGTGCTCCTTAACCTCGTCCCGCACACCCGTCCGAGGCGGCAAGCGAAGCAGGGATCGGTGGATCAAACCCGCCTGCCGTCGAGAATCACTCGGAAGCAGAACCCCCGCTCCGGAAAGCTTCCTCGACAGCGGCGACCACCCCGATAATGTGTGCAAAGTACACACCGCTGGCACCGCCCGCGGATAAATCGTTGAACGGCAAGCCGCAGGCGACTGTGTTTTAAAAAGCAGTCGCCTGCGGCTTGCCGTTAAACGACTGCGCCACCAACCGCTATGCGATGCTGAAAGCTTACGGGCCAACTCCCCTCAACCAAACAAGCCTTCGATCACCCGTCCGTCGCGGACCAGCGTGATCGGTCGCCCGGTCTCGGTGTGGTACTCGGTGGCCGGATCGATCCCCAAGTTGTGGTACAGGCTGGCGGCGACGTCGTCCGGCGTGATCGCCTCGTGGGCTGGTCCCGAAGCGGTTGCATCGCTCGCGCCGACCACTTGGCCTCCGCGCACTCCGCCGCCGGCCATCAGCATGCACATGCAGCGTGGATAGTGGTCGCGGCCCCCCTCGGCGCTCCGCTGGTTGATCTTCGGCGTGCGGCCGAACTCGCCGCTGACCATCACCGCGGTCGAGCTCAGCAGGCCGCGTTGCTCGAGGCCCGTGAACAGCCCGGCCAAGCCGGCGTCGAGCGTCGGCAGGAGTTGCGTTTTCAGCCGCGTGAAGTTGTCCTGGTGCGTGTCCCAGCCACCGAGCTGGACGGTCACGAAGCGAACTCCCGATTCGACCAACCGAATCGCCAGCAGGCAGCTTTGCCCGAACGGCGTTTCCCCGAACTGGCTGGCGAAACTCGACGGCTCTTCGCTGATGTCGAAGGCCTTGCGGGCTCGCGGCGAAGTGATCATCGAGTGAGCCTGCTGACCGAACTGGTCGAGCCCTTCGATCAGCTGGCTGTTGCGACGGAGCCCCGCCATTCGCCCATCCAATTGCTCGAGCAGCGATTGGCGGCGGCTGACTTGTTCGACCGTCAGATCGCCGGTCAGCGAAAGCCCGCGGACACGGTAGGGCTGGCCAAAACGGGGCGCCGAATTGGTGCTCAGCGGGGCGTAGCGAATGCCGAGAAAGCCGGCTCCCTGACTGGCTCGGGGAATCGCCACGTGCGACGGAATATCGGCCTCCGAGGGACGCTCGCGCGAAAGCACTGAGCCGTAGCCCGGATACTCGAGCGATGCGAGCGGTCGACTTCCGGTGTTGATGTACTCCTGGCCAAGATCATGCGCGGCGAGGGTATGGCTGACCCCGCGGAGGATCGCAAACTTGTCGGCACATCCCGCCAGTTTGGGAAGATGCTCGGAGATCTGGATCCCGGGCACGTTGGTCGCGATCGGCTGGAACGTGCCGCGAATCTCCTCCGGTGCCTCGGGCTTGAGGTCAAAGGTGTCGATGTGCGACGGCCCACCCGGCAGCTCGACGAAAATCGCCGCCTGAGCCGCAGCCGCCTGGTTGACCTGCGCGGCGTCCGCCATCCGCAAGTAACCGCTGAGGCTCAACCCACCCACCCCGAGCGCTCCGGCGCGGAGCAGATCACGACGCCGCAGCCCATCGCAGGTCCGATTGACAGTCATAGCTCTTCCTTTGTTTGCCGTGAGTTTGGCTTGCCGTGAGGGGGGGACGACTCAGTGATTGAGAATGAACTCTTTGGTATTAACCAGGGACCACAGCACGCCTTCGAGCCCTTCGAGCTCCGAGGCCGATTCACCGATGAAGGCCAGCGAGGCCTCGATCTCCTGCGGCTCTGGATGGCGGCCGAGGGACCGCAGGTAGGCGGCTTCGACGAGCGGCGTCAGGCGTTCGGTGTCGTGCGGCGAAACGCTTTGCCGTGGCCCCTCGGGATCCCGCTGCCCGCCGTCCCGCCGCATCCCCTCGCGTCCCTGCGTTCCGATTTCGGCCAATCGCTCGCGAAGGCGTTCGATCTGAGCCCGCAACTCGGGAGCTTGCTGCTGACGCTGTTCGGGGTCGAGCGACCGCAGCTTTTCGTACTGCTGCCGCAGCTGCTTTTGCAGGTTCTGGCGCTGCCGCTGCAGAGCGCGGAGGGCCTGCGGATCACGCTGGCGGAAACCGCTCAATTGGTACTCCTTCCCCATCTGGGCGACCCAACCTCGCGGCGAGGTCAGCCGGGCATGCACGTCGGCATCGTTGCGGAGGAACACCGACTGCAGCAGGCTCGAGTCATCCGAGCGGTCGCAGTCGCAACTCGTCTCGCGGATCGACTGGCCGAAGACGGCGAGGGCGAAATTACCGGGCCCCTGGCGATTGATCAGATAGGTGTTAGCGATGGCTCGCCGCGTCAACTGGTTTCGCAACTCGGCCGCTTCTTCATCCGACGCCGTGGCTAGCAGGACCGCGTCGTGGACCACTTCGGCCGGCAGCCGACGCGGGACAAAACGGCTGAAGTTTCGCTCGTCCGTCGCGTTCGTCTCGTTGACCTCGAAGCTCCGCTGATAGGTATCGCTGAGCACGATGGTGCGATGCAGCCACCGCAGATCAAACCCGCTCTCGATGAAGCCGCGAGTCAAGTAATCCATCAGCGGTCGGTTGCTCGGCGGATTGGCGAGACTCAGGTCGTCGCTCGGATTGACCAGCCCGACGCCGAAGTAGTTGGCCCAGACGCGGTTGACCAGAGCGGGGGCGAAGTAGGGGTTCTGCTCGTCGCGAAGCCACTCCATCAGGCTTTCCCGCGGATCTTCAGCCAGCGAAATTTCCTGATCGACGCCGAGCAGCTTGCCGGTCGGAACGCGAGCGGCCCCCGCCAGGTTCCGGCGGTTCGGATTCGCTCGGCGATTGCGCTGCTGCCGCGCCGCGGCGGTCCGCACCGTCAGCTCGGGGAAGGGGACCACTTCGCCGTCGAGCAGCAGTTCACCCAGCCGTCGCCGCAGCTGGTTTCCCTGCAGGTCGCCCGTGTCGAGGGCGGCGAGCATCTCTTCGCGCTGCTCCCTCGCCTGCCGATCACGCGGGGCTTGCGGCACGGCGATCGGAGCGAACAGCTTGGCGAACTGGTCGAAATCGTCCTTGGACCACTGGTCAAACGGATGCTTGTGGCACTGAGCGCACTGGATGCGAATTCCCATGAACGCGTGCGCAAATCCGATCGCCTTCTCCTCGGGCATTCGCAAATTGATGCGGGCCCAGAACTGGGGCAGCGAATCGCGCTTCGCAAAATCGGCTTCGCCTCCTTCGCGACAAGCGGCGCTCATCGCTTCGCAGAATTCGCGGTAGCTCTCTCCCGGCATTCGGCTCTCGGCGGTGACGATTCCCTCGACGATTTCATCGTAGGGAACGTGCGTGGCGATTCGCTGCTCCAACCACTCGAACCACAGCTGCGAAGCGGCACCCCGCACCGGGAAGACGTTGTTTAGCTGGGCTTCGCTGTTGCCCGTCCAGTCGGAGAACCGCGTCGCCCACCAAGCCGCGTAGCCGGGCGACTCGAACAGCTCCTCGACCAGCTTGGCCCGCTTGTCGGCAGAATCATCGGCGAGGAACGTTTGGACTTGTTCGGGAGAGGGGAGGGTGCCGGTCAGATCGAGGCTCACGCGCCGCAGAAAATCGGCGTCGCTGCAGATTCCCGAGGGCAGGATCCCCAGCTTCGAGAGCTTGGCAATCACCAGCGCATCGACCTCCGTCGAAGTCGCCACTTGCGGGTAACGCTCGCCAGCCAATTCGCTGACCGGGCGGAGAACCGGGACCGGGATCACCGCGTTGTCATAGGAGACCACGACATGCGTGTCTCCGGCATCGCCAGCGGTGACGAGCCCCTCGGCATCGATCGTCGCGATCGCCTCGTCGTTGGTGGTGAAGCGGCACAGCCCGGTCACATCCTCGCTCGTGCCATCCTCCCAGCGAGCCACGGCACGCAGCGGCTCGCGCTCTCCGGCAGCGCCAAAGCGAAGTTCCGCCGGAAAGACCTCCAGTCGCGCGAGCTTCTGTGGCTCGTCGGCCGTGGCCGGGGCTCCCGCCGCGATCCACGACCGCAGGACGTGGTACTCCCAACCGCCCTGGTCGTACCGCTTGCCGCCTTCGTGCATCTCGGCATCGGTCGGCTTGACCAGGATCAGGCTCTCTAGGACGTCGTCCACCTCGACCCTCGCCGAATCCTCTTCGAGCAGCGCCGCGTAGTCGGCTTTGAAGTCGTAGCCGAACAAGGAGAGCTGAAAACCGCCGCGGCCCTGGAACGATCCGTGACACGAGCGACTGTTGCACCCCAAGCGACCGAGTAACGGAACCACGTGTCGCTGAAAATCGGGAATCTCTTCGGTCTTCCCGTCCGCGAAACGGGTCTTCAGTTCCGCAAGCGGCGGGGCGGGGTCGGCCGCCACCGGCGGAGCGCCGAGCTTGGTCGGTTCTGCACGAGCGATGCTCACCGGCATCGCGATCACGAGGGCCATCAGCATCCGTTTCATGCGCATCACCTCGAGGGACTCCCGGCGGTTTCCGAATCGTTTCCGTCTGTGGTTTGGGCCGCAGCGTTTTGGGCCGCAGCGTTTTGGGCCGCAGCGGAGCGGCCGGCTCGGCGGAGCAGTTGGTGGTAGGTTTTGTCGACCCAGTTGGGAGAAGCGACCCAGGGAGCTTCGAGCCGCTCTTCGACCCCTTGGCGTTGCTGCTCGAGGCGCTCGATGCGCTGCTCGAGCAGGTCGCGTTCGTACTCCAGCCGCGTTCGCCGCGCCTGCTGCAGCTCGCTGAGGGCGCGCCGCAACTGCTGCCGCGTTTGGGGATCATCGCGCAGCTGCAGCCGCGCGACTCCCAGATCGACGCGCGTCTGCCGCTTGAGAATCTCGAGCTCGATTTCGAACAGCCGCGGATCGCGACGTTTGCTCGCCTCCAGCCGTCGCGCTTGACGAGCCAGGTCGCTGATCGCCCGCTCGTACTGCTCGGGTGCATCGCTGCGGAGCGTCTTGAGCAGCGCGTTCAGCTGCGGTAAATGCCTGCGAACCAGTTCCAGCGCCGCCGCCTCGCGGGCCTCACTCGTTTGCTGGGCCTCACTCGTTTGCTGGGCCTCTTTCGTTTGCTGGGCCTGATTCGTTTGCTGGGCCTCATTCGTTTGCTGGGCGGCGACGGAGTTTGTCGCCGGGAGGCCGGCGAGCAGACACACCGCAAACCACACCGACTTGCTCGCGTTACTCATCGCTCCCCTGGCTCCCCTCGCTCCCCGGAACTCGCTCCTCGGACTCTTCGGCTTCCATCGCCTGCACGGCAATGATCAGCCACTGCGGCGGCCCCGGTTCGTCAGCCGCCGGTTCGGTTCCGCTGGCCAGCGGCTCGCTTCCACTGGTCACTGGCTCGGGCGATTCGACATCTTCCCAGGGATCGCTCGGCCATTGGCTCGCGGTCCAGGATTCATGCACCTCGGACTCGCCGCGTCCGGCTTGACTGCGTTCGGCGGCCCAAGCCTGTGCGAGCTGGAGCGTTTCGGCCGGCTCGTTGCCAGTGAGTTCCGGACTCCGCTGGACCCCCACCCAGATCAGGAGACTGGCCGCCAGAGCGAGCGCAGCGGCCATGGCTCCAGGCCTCAAAATCCAGGGCGCCGGCCGTCGCTCGTGGTTCGGCGGCGATTCCGTCCGCGGAGAGCTGGCCTGCCGAAGGGGCTGGCTCTGCGGGAAAGGACCGGTGGCGAGCGCCATTCCGAGTTCCGCGAGTAGTTCTGCTTGCTCGGCGAGGCACGATCGCAGCTCGTCCGAAGCGGCCAACTGCTGCTCAAACTCCGCTGCCTCGGCGGGGGACAACTCGCCGAGCAGATAGAGGCAGCAGCGATCGATCATCGCGTCGTCGTAGGGCCAGTCAATCACGCTGCTCATTCTCCTCTAGCACCCTCCTCCTGAAGCACCTGGGCGAGTCGCTTCAGTGCCCCGCGCATCCGCCCCAAGGCCGTGCCGAGGGGAATTTCCAAACGGTTGGCGATCTCTTGAAAAGTCAGGTTCTCGCCGATCCGCAGCTCCACCACTTGCCGCTGGGCGTCGGGCAGCGAACGGATCGCGAGGCGAACTTCCTCCCGCCGCTCTTCCGCCAGCATCGCCCCCAACACGCCCGCTTCCGCACTCCCCGCTTCCGAGCGGCCCCGATCCGAAGGGCCCCGATCCGGTGAGCCCCGATCCGGTGAGCCCTGTTCCAGCTCAGCCCGCTGCAGGGCGCGACGGTGGATCGCCGCCCGCCGCTGGGCGAGCGCCGCTTGGTTCCTGGCGACTTGGTACAGCCAAGCCCGCCGCGCTGCCGGAGCGCATTCGCCGCCTCGCTGGACCAACAGCGTAAAACAGTTCTGCAAACAGTCCGCCGCATCCGCCTCGGAGCCAAGCAGCGACTGCAAGAATCCGCCGAGCCCGGCTGCCAATTCCTCGTACAGCCGCTCGACTTCCTCCGCGGAAATCCGCGGCGGCTCTTCACCGGAATCAGGATGCATGCGACGAAACATCCTCAGAGATGCGCAGCGGGCCACGATTATTGAACCGCAGCGGAATTTTTTTGGGGAAAGCTGATAGTCGCCTTTCGCTCCGCGAAAGTTGCGCAGCCCTACAGTCGCCTTTCGCTCCGCGAAAGTTGTGTGGAAGCGCTACTTTCGCGGAGCGAAAGGCGACTATGCCCCCGCTACTTCGCTTGCCAGCTCTCGTCAAAGAACCCTGCGGCGAGGATCTCGCCGGGCTGTTCGGCGTCGGGGTCGCGGTCCAGCCCAATCACCGCCCAGTCGGGCAGCCTCGGGTTCTGCAGCGAATTGGTGCGGTCCTGGGCTTCCCGAAAGGTCAGCCCGCTGTTGAGCACGACGTAACGCTGGGGAGCCAGCGGGTTGGGATAGATCAACGTCGGCACATGGCCTTCCGCAGCGACCCGTTGGCCTCCGAGCTCGATCGCCTCGTCGCTCCACCGCAGCGGCCATTTCGCTGCCGCGTCCGCAGCGATCCGCTGCAGCAAGCGGTTGGACTGCGGATCGCCCCACACGATCAAGTTGTAATTCCGCAGATCTTCGTCGCTGACGTCGACGTCGCGGCGGACACGAGCTTCGCCGCGCATCAAAGCTTTCCAGCGGTCGAGGAAATGCTGCAGTTCAAAACGGGTCCACCGCTCGACCGCCGCGTCGCGAAACTCGCCGGTTGGCACGACCACTAAGAACGGCTCGCGGAACGCGTCGTCGATCGGTCCTTGCAGCCCCGGGCGTTTGACCAGGGGCGAGTCCGCGGCGGCCGCCTCCGCGTCGTCGAGTTGCCAGCGGCCCTCGCTGTCACGGACCAATTCGACCGCTCCGACCGAAGCGTCAATCAGAAGGCGATCTCCGTCAACGTGAAGCGAGCTCACCGCTGCCTCCGGGGGGGCGACTCGCATCCGCCGGACGTTTTTGGTGGTGATCTCCCACTCGCCACTCGCCCCCCGCACCGCGTCGACGCGGGTGTCCCGGTAATGCTGGTCCAATTCGGTCAGCGTCACCCACCGCAGCTTGGGATACCGCAGCGTCTGCGTCTGCAGGTGCAACGGGCGAAATGGGTCGGGAGTCGTTGTGGTGATCTCGCGAAGGTCGGAGAGCAACTGGGCGAGCACTTCGGGGTGGTACTTGTGCCCCATGCCGGGACCGATGCGGTGGTCGAGCTTGGCGTCGTGCTCAGCGAGCGCCGTCTCCATCACTCGAGCCGCTTGGATCTGCTTGTCGTTCTCGCCGCTGTAGGCGATCACCGGGAGGTTCAGCAGATTGCGGGCGTAGCGGGGCGTGTCATAAACCCGCCACAGCGTTTGTTCCCACTCGGGCGGATACTGTTCGGGCTTCAGTCCCACGTACTGGGCCGTTTCGGCGAAACCTGCCCCGGGAGCCGCCGCGAGGAAGCGATCGGCAAAGTGAGCTCCGATGTGCCACACACCGGCTCCACCCATCGAGAATCCGATCAACACCACACGATCGGGATCGACCGGGTAGTGGGCCACGGCTTCGTCGATCACGCGGAGCACGTCGATCTCTCCGGCGTGCTTGAAACCGACGCAGTGCCGTCCGAACGGGTGCACGATGATCCCGTCGCTGACGGCAATTTGAGCAGGCTTGGAAAGCCGCTGGTCGATGAAGTGCAGATCGGTCGTCGTGTCGCCGCGACCGTGCAGCCAGACGTACAGCGGCACGCGTCGCTTGGCCGTCGGATCCGAACCGCTCGACGCGGACGCCCCACTAAGCCCTGACTCGTCAAGCCCCGCGGGAATCTCCACTCCGTACGGCTGCAGCGAGCCATCGATGTGGCTGCGATAGCCCCGGACGGTGCGAAAGACGGCCGGCGAATCGGCGGTCGACGCATTGGTTGACTCGCCCGACTCCTTACCCAGCGCGGTCCAGGGCGCGTGGCCCTCGGAGAGCGCGTCGATGCGCCGGGCCGCTTCGTCGAGCACGCGGTCCGCCTTCTTCACGTCCCCGGGGCGGTAGAACTCGTCCAGCTCCAGAGCAAACCGGACCGCTTTGAGCAGCACTTCCACGTCGGGGCTGCGAGGATCCTCGGCGATCGCCGCGGCCTGAGCGGTGAGCGCCTCCAGCCGTTGCTCGAGCGCTGTCCGCTGCTCGTCGGAGAGCTCACTCCCGACCGGCGGCAAGCGGCGCTCGATGGCCGAAATCGGTTCGTCGGTGACTTGCGTTTCGGAGCTGGAAGATCGCGTGCGGGTCGCCGGAACGGGAATCGCGATCGGCAGCGAGTTGCCGAAGCGGTCGAAGTCCCGCATGGTCCAGACGATCTTCTTCTCGGGAGTGACTTCGAGGATCTGCGGATTCTCGGGACCGGCGTGGCAATTGACGATCCAGGTGTTGCCGCTGGGCAGTCGCTCGACCAACGTCACCCAGGCCAAGCGGACACCAGGCAGTTCCTCCTCTTCGATGCTCCAAACCTCCTTGCCCGTGGGCGTGACTTCCACGACCCGATGGCCGCCACCGCTGCCGATCAACGTGTTGCCATTCTCCAGTCGCACCGCCGAATAGACTTCGGTTCCGATCGGGTGGGTCCAGATGACGTTGCCTTGGCGGTCGTATTCGCGAACCATCCGGTCGGCTTCGTGGCAGACGAGGTAGGTGCCCGCAGGCGTCGGCCGCACGAGCCGCGTGTCGCGATGGGGGTCGGGGTTGTCGACCGCGAGCGGAATCGAGTGTTGGATTTCCCCCGCCCCATCGACCTCCACGATCCGCCGGTTGCCACTCTCGGCGATCATCGTTCGACCATTCGGGAGGCGACGGAAGGCGTGGATTTCCGCTCGCGTCGCCGGCGGCACCGCGGCCACCTCGTACCTCCAAACCTCACGTCCCTGGCCGTCCACCTCGATCACGTTTTGAAACGACGATTGGTAGAGCACATGGCCGTTGTCGAGCAATTGACAGTCATGGATCGCCTCGATCGGCTTCTTCCACCGAGTCGTATTGTCGGCGTTGACCCAAGCAAACACCTTCGTCTCGTAATCCCCCGCCAAAAAGCTCCGCGGTGTCCCCGTCTGCGTCGGCGACTTCGCTTGTGCCAGTGCCACATCGGCGGCGGCGAACAATAGAGGCAGGAATACGAACGCACGATGGAGCCAGGAAGCGTGAAGCAATGAATCGAGGATCACCGAAGAGGCTCCGGAGTGGAAGGAAGAGTTTAATTTTATGCCGAGCACGCCCATTGTCGCTTAAAGGGAAAAGCGAGCCTCGACGGCTGCCCGGTTGAGGTGCTCCCAAGCGGGATTCCCCTCCAGCTTCGGCAACTCAAATGTGCGGTTCCGCGGAGACCTCCAGTCCTGGTCCGCAGGGCGAAGCCCATCGATCTGGCCGACGCCGAAGTTATTCGAAAACTTTAATTGCCGGCTGTCGCCCGCGCGGACAGTGACCGCTCCTTCCTTTCCAACCAACGTATTGCCAACAATTTCCACAGGGCCGCTGTAATCACCACCGCTGCTCGCATTCGGGCTGTCAGTGGCACGCGTCGGCCGCTGGATGCGGAGGGCTTCGCTGCGACTGCCCAGGACGACGTTGTCGCGGATGATAAGATTTCCGGTCACCGCTTCCTGATGATCGCGGCTGTAGATCCCAACCGATCCGGAGGAGGCAATGAAGTTGTTGCGAATGACCGCATCGGCCGCCGCTTGAATCCCGTGATCGGTGGAATTCCAAATAATGTTTTCCTCGATCGTGTTGGGTGGCATCCCCACGGTTCCGTAGACGATCACGCCCGGATAGTTCGTGTCATGGATCACGTTCTCAGCGACGCGATTTCCATAGCTGCCATGCTTGAGCTCGACGCCATCTCCCTGGCTCACCTCGGGTCCGCGGAGGTCGTGAATGTAGTTGTTGACGACCTGCGAATTCTTGAAGATCGCCGAGGCATGATTCCCGCCTAAGTAAAACGCCTCGCCGTGGCCGCCCGTGTGATGGATATGGTTGCGGCGAAACTCCATCTGCTCGTAGACGGCACCGGAATCGTTGCAGGTGACCGCGACGCCGCCGAGGTGATGGAGATGCAATTGCTCGAGCACGATTCCGCGGACCGGTTCGTCGTGGAGCGGGCGGATGCGGATCCCGGCGGCCCCGCCAGTGATCTCCAGAGAGCGCAACTGCAGGTACTGGGCTCCCTCGAGATTCAGCGTGTTCTGCCGCGCGTCGGGGCGACGCAAGATAGCTCGCTCTCCCGCCGCACCGCGAATCACGATCGGTCGCTCGGCAGTGCCGCGGCAGGAGATCACCAACCGCCGAGCGTCCGAATAGATCCCGCCCCGCAGGACCACTTCATCCCCCGGCTGCAAGTCGCCCGAGGACAGCAGTTCAAACCAATCATCCTCGGGCCCCACCTGGTGCATTTCGGCGGAGAGCGAGGAAGCCGCTCCAAAGAGCAGCCATCCTATGGCAACCCAAGCCAAGCAGGATTTGCATCGAGGCCAAGAGGCATTCATAAGCGACCTGACCGTCACTGGAGCAGCGAATAGATTTTGTTTCGGACCCGCGAATTCCGTTCGATGTCTCCCGGCTTTGCCAGGGTCCAGAAAACAATCTTGTATGTCTTCTCTTGCAGATTGATGCGGATGGCGCTCTGAAAGGGCGGCAATTCTCCGTTATGAGAAACCGCGACCACGTGGCCTGCCCGCTTGGTGAGTAGCCATCCATAGCCGTACGGCTGGTTTGGAGCGACTGGCGAGACGAAATAGCGAAACGCCATTCTCGACAAGACAGGCCTACCACCTCCTCGTCCTTGAAACGTGACCATCCGCGCAAAGCGTTCCATGTCGCTCGCGGTCGTATAAAGGCTTCCTCCGATCAGCGGCAGCTTGAGTTCGTCCCCGAGCAAATGAGGTTGCTGAATATGGGATTTTCCGCCCGCGGCAATTTCGTCAAACGAACGCCGCGTGGGAAAGTAGGTCGTGGAGGTCATCCCCAGCGGCCGACAGAGGTTTTCTTGGAGGAGGGTTTCGAAATCTTTCCCTGTTGCCCTTTCCGCCATCGCGCCGACGAGGCAATAGCCGGCTCCACTGTAGGCGTACGCGGTTCCGGGAGTCGCCGCTAGCGGCTGCTTTGCGATTATCGCTACCGATTCATCGAGCGACAATCTGAAGTTGCGAATGGCGGCGAGTTGATCGGCCGTCGGCTTCTGCATCTGCGAATAGATCCCGCCGCGATGGGACAGCAGTTCCCGCAAATCGGGCGAACGAGCCGGTTGACCGTCGCTGAGCATGGGCGAACTCAGTTCGGCAATAAGTTCCCCGACCGGCTGATTGAGCCTCATCCTTCGCGAATCTAACAGCGTGAAGATGACCGCCGACGCGACTGGCTTGGAGCACGAGGCAATGCAGAAGAGCGTCTCATCCGAGACAGGGCGGGGATCATCGGGACCGATGGTCCCCAAGTTGATTGGCTGATTGTCGCGGAGCCTCGGCCCTCCGACGAGGACTTGAGCTCCGACGACAGTTCCCGAGTCAATCTCCTGGCGGAGGTAGTGGGCAACCTCCTCCTGCACTCCCTCGATGCCCTGAGCAGGGGCATCGGCCAGAAGGAGCAAGAAGAACGAAAACGCTGTGAATCCACGAAACATCAGCGTGGCCCCCGATTGCCTGATCACAGATTCGTCGTTCCGGTGACTTCGAAGCCGAGGTCTTCGATCATCCGGTAGTCTTCCTCGGGAGCTTGCCCCTTGGTGGTCAGGTAATCGCCGACAAACAGGGAGTTGGCGGCGTACAGCCCGAGTGGCTGGAGCGAGCGGAGGTGGATTTCGCGGCCGCCGGCGATCCGCAGTTCGCGGGTCGGATTGACCAGCCGGAACATCGCCAGCGCCTTGAGGCAGTACTGCGGCGAGAGGTTGTCGGCCGTCTGCAACGGGGTGCCTTCGATCGAGTTCAGAAAGTTCAGCGGAATCGATTCGACTTCCAAATCGTGTAGGGCCAGCGCCATGTCGACGACGTCTTCGTCGGCTTCGCCCATCCCGATGATCCCGCCGCTGCACAGTTCCAATCCGGCGCGGCGAACGTTCTCGAGCGTGGCGACGCGGTCGGCGTAACCGTGCGTCGAGCAGATGTCGGCGTAGTGGGCTTCGCTGGTGTTGAGGTTATGGTTGACGCGGTCCACTCCGCAGGCCTTGAGCCGCACCGCTTGGCCGGCGTTGAGAATCCCCAGGCAGGCGCAGATATCGAGCCCGTACTGAGCCTTGATCTCCGGCACGATCTGCTCGACCGCTTTCATTTCCCGTTCACTCGGGCCGCGAGCGGAAATCACGAAGCAGTAGGTCTTGGCTCCCCGCTCTTTGGCGATTCTCGCGGCGTCGAGCAGTTTCTCGCGCTGCAGAATCGTGTACTTGGGGACCGGAGCGGTGGCGATCTTCGACTGGCTGCAGTACCCGCAGTCTTCCGGACACAGCCCGCTCTTGGCGTTCATCAGGAAATACAGCTGGACGGTGTTGCCAAAGTGCTCGCGGCGGACCCGGTAAGCGGCCGCCATCAGGCTCAGGACCTGATCGTCCGGGGCCCGAAGCACCTGCAGGGCGTCGTCCCGCGAAATTGTCCCCGTCCGTAGCGACTGGTCGGCCAGGGCATCCCAGTTCGTCACTGTCTGCATCATTTCCGTCACGTTTACTTCACCGCTCGAGACCACTGAAACCACCGCCGAACCGACAGGACACCGGCTGAGAGCGAACGCCCGAACGTTCGCTGGTGCCTAGATCGTCCCCTTGCAGCCCCACTCCTGCAAGTCGGTGCTCCCGTAAGTCGGTGCTCCCGCAGATGCGTTCTCGCTTGCGAGGGGGCCGCATCCGGGACAAAATGCCATGCACTGCATTTTCCCGCAACGGCTCTCCTCCGCGGCTCAGCCCGGCGCCCCCTCTCCTGGGACCCCTTCTGCCCGATGCCTTCGGACCACCACTCCTATCACGTCCGCGTCGGTTCGATGGGCGAACTGTGGCACTGCGGGGCCGACGCGAGCCAGTACCGGCGGGGCGAGCGGGTCGTCTGCCGCACCCCACGGGGCCTGGAAATCGGCACCGTCACCGCTCCGGGAGGGACTCGGCAACACCCCTTCGACGGTCGGATCCTGCGGCGCACGACCACCGAAGACGAGCTGCTCGAGGCGCGGCTGCTGCGTTACAAACAGCAAGCGGTGGAGAGTTGTCGGCGAGAGATCGCCGAGCGGGGACTCGCCGCGACGCTGATCGACGTCGACCATCTGTTCGACGGCCGCACGCTGATCTTTTACTTCCTCGGCGAGATCGGCGAGGAGCTCCAGGAGCTGAGCGACGCGCTCTCGGAGCGCTACGAACAACGGGTCCGGAGCAAGCATTTCGCGAAACTGCTGGCCGAAGGCTGCGGCCCCGGCTGCGGTACCGAGTCCCGCGGAGGCTGCGGTACCAGCGGCGGTTGTGCCGTTTGCCTGGCCGCCTCGGCATGCGCGAAAGCGTAGGCCCCTGAGCCGACGGCGCTAGCCGCGGGTTCTGCAGCGGGAAGCACAAGGCTAGCTCGGATAATTCATCAGCCGCCGGGCGCTAGCCCCCGGTTTCTGAAAAACGCTGGGAAAACCGGACGCTAGCGCGTGGCGGCTGATTTGGCCCGGTGCCTCACCCCGCCTCCTCCATCTTCCAGCCGAGCGGCGCGTAGATCCGGTTAAACTCCTCGACGAACCGCTCGCCGCCGGTGCGGGGCAAGCGAACCGGGCCCGCCGCGTGCTCGCCACTCCACAGCACCACGTCGACCGCACCTTCGGCCGCTGAACCGCTCGAACGGGGACTGCTCGAACGGGGACTGCTCGAACGGGGACTGCTTGGGGGTTGGGGCGTTTCGCTCATCGCTTATCTCCCCTCGCTCGCGTGGTCACTTCGAGCCAGTTCGCGCAAGCGTTGAACCCAGTGGGCGACTTGGGAGGGGTCGATCGCGGATTGCCGATTCCCCCCACAAACGCCGCCGCGGACTCCGATGCGGCGGATCTGCAGCTGGGTCAGGGTCGCCAAAGCATCGAAGTTCACCCCCCCGGCGATCACGACATCGCACCCGGCCGCGGCAGCGCGGGAGACCAACATCCGCAGTCGCTCGGGACTCAGATGCTCCAAAATACTGCGGCCGTCTTTGCCAAAGGTGTCGAGCAAGAATGTTCGGAGTCCGGCTGCGACCGCCGCCTCGAGCACGTGCTCGGGCTCGATCGTTCCAGCGGCAGGCCCATCGGCGTAAGCGACGGCGACCAGAGCCACCGAAGCGGGGAGTTGCTCGCGGAGCTGGTCCCAGAGCCGAGCGAGTTGTTCGGGGCGGTCGAGACCTGCCGGGCCCGCTTTGGCGTAGGAAAATTCAGCGGGGACTTCAGCCGTCCACCGCAGCGCCGCCTCCGCTTCGCCGAGTGCCACGGACCAGAGAGCCGAGGTGGTGCACTCGGCCAAGCAGCGATGCCAGAGCTCCGGGTCGGTCGCTCCGAGCGGCCCGCGGCGAGGCTCTTTGAGATCGATCACGTCGACCGCCAGCGGAGCGATCGAAGCCGCTTCGGCGACACTCCGCACGCTCACCAGCAATCCAGTCGCCGCGGAATCGGTGGTGGGGACGGCTGCGGCCAGGGAGAGGCTCATAGACACCGGTTCAGCGGGCAAGAGAAAGAGCGGGTGGGTTTTGGAAAATCTGTCCGACCCTGGGGGCGCGCCGCGAGCATTTCCTGCGATGATACGCGCTTCCGGTTTGCTCCGAGCAACGGATCAAGCAAGGGACGGAAAAAGTGTTCGCCACCATGATTTAATTGCCCGTGGACTATCAAGCTATCCATTCCGCCGAACAATTGGCGGACTACGTCGACGCCCTCCGCTCCGAACCGGTGATCGCTTTCGACACCGAGTTCGTTTCCGAAGATCGCTATCGGCCCGAGCTGTGCTTAATTCAAGTCGCCGCCGGGGACACGCTGGCGGTCATCGATCCCTTTGAAGTCGGCGACACGACTCCCTTTTGGGAGCTGATCGCCACGCCCGGACGAACCGTCTTGGCGCACGCGGCCCGCGAGGAAGCTCGCTTCTGTTATCGGTTCACCGGCCGCAAAATCGCCGGTTTGTTTGACGTCCAGCTCGCCGCCGGTTTTGTGGGGCTCGAGTATCCCATCTCGCTCGGCAATCTGGTCAGCCGTCTGCTCGGCAAATCGCTGCCGAAGGGGGAGACGCGAACGAATTGGCGTTCGCGTCCGCTGAGCGATTCGCAGATCGAGTACGCGTTGCACGACGTCACCGAACTGGCCGCGATGTACGAGAAGCTGCGGCGCAAGATCGAACGCCGCAAACGCCTCGAATGGCTCGTCCAGGAAACCGAAGCCAACCAGCAGGCGATGATCGAAGCCGAGGAAGCCGAGCGGTGGCGACGGGTCAGCGGCTCGAGCGGATTGCCGCCGCGGCAGCTGGAAATCGTTCGCCGCCTGTGGCTATGGCGCGAACAGCGGGCCCAAGCGACCGACCAGCCGCCGCGACGCATTTTGCGCGACGACCTGATCATCGAGCTCGCCAAACGCCAGTCGAGCACGGTCGATCGGATTCGCAATATTCGCGGAATGGAGCGGCGAGGCTTGATCAGCCAGTATCCGGAAATCGCGGCCGCGATCTCGCAAGCCCTCGCGACTCCCGACGCCGAGCTGCCGCGGCGTCCGCGGACCGGCCGCAAGCAGCTCTCACCGCTGCTCTCCCAATTCCTCTCGACGGCCATCGCTTGCATCTGTCGCCAGCACCAAATGGCTCCGGCGATCGTGGGCAACAGCGAAGACATCCGCGAACTCTTGGCCTACGAGTTGGAACAAGCCGATTCGCCCCCCGCTCAAGGGGCATTGGCTGCGCCGGAAAACCCCGAGGACCTGCCGGCCCTCCTGCGAGGTTGGCGGGGCGAAGTGGTGGGACGATCGTTCGGCGATCTGCTCGCCGGCCGCCTGGCAATCCGCGTCGCCGATTACCAGGCCGAGCAACCGCTCGAGTTCGTCGACCGTACGTCCGCCTTTCCAGGCTGAGACGTTCGTCCGGAAAAAAATAGTCGCCTTTCGCTCCGCGAAAGTTGCGCTTCTGCGCTACTTTCGCGGAGCGAAAGGCGACATACCGGCCAGGCTGGAAAGCCTGACGTACCTGTTACTTCGTCTCGGTTTCGCTGCTCCGTTGGCTGACGCGTTCTCCGGCCAGCTCGATGTAGCGGGTGGCCTCTTCGGAGATCAGCAGCGTCTCGCCACTGCGAACTTCACTGCGGAAGCGATGCAGGCCCGCCTTGTCCGCCTTGGCGACCACCGTCAGCCGTAGTTCCGCTCCGGGTTCCACGCGGGGAATCGGATCGAACACGACCTGTCCGGGAGCCACTTTGCCAGTTGCACCCTCGACGCGAACCGGTTCGACGTCGTGGCTGAACTGGGCCAGCACCTGGACGTCGGTGGCGGCTTTGGAGCCGCGGTTCCGCAGCACGATCTCGTAGCTCACTTCCTGGCCGACCGGCGCGGGAGCCGTCGGATCATCGACCGAGAGGACGAGGTCGGCGAGCGTTTCCACGGTCGTGGTGAAGACGACGCTGGCGGCACCGGCGGCCGTTCCCTCGCAAGCGAAGGCGATTTTCTGCTCGCCGGTCTCCTGCAGCATGCACTGGAACTCGTATTCGGCCGACTCGCCGGGAGCCAGCTGTCCGACTTGCCACTCGAGGCTGTCGCTCGCCGCGGAGGCCTGCGGCAGTCCCCCTTCGTACTTCACCCCGGCCGGCAACCGCAGCTGGGCCACCAGCTTTTCGCAAACCGCGTCCCCGCGGTTGGTGATCTCCAGCTTGTAGGTCGCCGAGGAGGCTTGGTACCGCAGCGGCGGTCCGCTGAGCACCGCTTCGAGATCGGCGGCGATCACGTCGATCGATTTGGTCAGCTCGCTTTCGAGTCCCGCGGCCCCGACCGCCAAGCCGTGGATCTGCAGCCCTTCGAGATCGCGAGCGGTGAGCTCGACTTCGAAGTGAGCTTCCTTGCCCGCGGGAATCATCCCGATCTGCTGCGACTGAGGCGTCTTGGAATTGGGGCTGAGGGTGAACACGACGTTCTCGGCGCGGCCGCTACCGGGATTCAAGACGCGGACCTTGTAGGTCTGCGACTCGCCGAAAATGACTTTGTCGGGTCCGTCGATCACCAGTTCCAGCTTCGGTTCGAGAACTTGCACGTGGGCGATGTTCGACTGCGGCAGCACGGCCCATTCGACCGCCACGTCGAACTGCCGCGCTTCGGCGGCCGAGAGGCTCAAGACCAACGTCTCGGTCGATCCGGCCGGCAAACCTTCGACCTGCCACAGCAGTTGCTGTTCACGCTGCGTGCTCTCCTCGGCGATTTCTCCACGCGAAGCCTGTTGCGACTGCACTCCAATCCAGCGGGGGAGGGTGACGCGGACGAGCGCTCCGGGAGCGGCCAGCGACCCACGGTTCTCCACCCGAATCTCGTAGTTCACTCCCTGCCGAACCGGAATTTCCGCCGGTCCCGACGTGACGACGCGGATTCCGGGGATCTCGGCGACCACGTTCACCGGCTGGGTGTTGACGCTGCTGACGGTCTCTGCCGGTTCGGGCGAAGCCTCGGCTGCGGTCCGCGCCCGCACGCCCAACTGCGGCGGTGCGGCAGGAGCCGACGCACTGCGGCGCGACGAAGCGGCCGACGGCGAAGCGGCCGACGGCGAAGCGGTCGGGGTGGCCGACGGCGGAGTGGTGGTTGGAGTTCGAGCCGCGGAAGCCTGCCAGGCTTCGTCCGAAGCGGCCAGCGGATTGACCTGGGGAACCGCAGCGGTCGAGGCTTGCTCAGTCGCCGCGCGGGCTTCCGACGGAGCCGCTTCTCGGGAGGCGGTGTCGTCGGCGGCTGGCGAGGGATTCGCTGCATTTTGCGAGGCAATCTCCTTCGCTTGCGGCTCGCGCCCACTGGCTGCCGCGAGGCTCGGAGGCATCGACGTCGCGGCCGAATTTCCGGTGGTGGCTTCAGCGGTTGACGAGGTTCGGCGGCGGGAGGTGGCTGCGTTGTTCACCGCCGGCACCGGTCGGCGCGCGACGCGAGGTCCGTTGGCCAAACCGCGATCGGCGATCGGACCTTGGCCGTCGGCGCGGACCGGCGAGGTCCCGGCAGCGGCCGGTTCCGCGTCGAGGTAGGCGTCGAGCGGATCGACCACGCGGCGACCGCTGCGGCGGCTGCTCTCGGTGTCGCTCAGCGCCCCATAGGACGATGCCGTGCCGCTGGCCGCAACCTCACTGGCCTTTGGCGTCGGTGACGACGCGGCCGCCATCCGACGCGAGGACGAGCTGCTGGAACTTCCCGAGCTGGGAAGCTGGGCCACCGAAGGCCGCTCCCGGCGGCTGGTCTCGAGCGACCCTTCCGCCGGCGGAACAGGAATTTGCGGGTTGGCGGTCGCGCGGCTGGTTTGGCCGGCTTCGCTCGTCTCGGCCAGTTTCCGACTCAGCTGGCGATTCGACGGATCCTGGGGATCGGTGATCGGGGCGGAACCACCGGCGGCCGTTCCCCGGACCAGAGCCGAGCGGTGCGGGCGGTGATACGGCACGCCCTCCCAATCGGGCTGGGCTGCCGCCGAATCGTTCGCGTGAGCCGGAGTCGCTGCCGGTTCGTCGTCTCCAATCCCCAGCCGCTGCAACAGCGACGGTGAGTCCGGGCCGGCCGGTTTGCGGCTCTCGCCTCCGCCGAACCAGCCTCCCAGAAATCCGCTGGAATTCCGGGCGTGACTCGCACCGTGCCCGCTATGGTGCGCAGGCGAGCGATGCCCACCGTGAGCCGGGTGCTGGCCGGCGACTTGGCGGACTGCACCGGGAGCCGCTCCCCCTTGGGCGACCGCCTGGGCCACTGCGGCCCGCGAGCGGTGGCTATGGACCTGCTGGCTATGGACCTGCTGGTTGGGACCCGGGTGGTTGCTCGGAGCAACGGCGTGAACGGCGCGGGTGGCGGGTGCTGGGGAGGGCTGGGGTCGCGGGGCAGGGTGCGACTGCGCGGTGGCGGGGGAGCTGCTCAGGCAGAGACTGATCCCGAGTGCGACGATTCCGTTCTTGACCGCGTGCATCGCTGGCCTCGCTGTGGGTGGACACTTTGCTACGATCTCCAATATCGGTGTATCGATTAGGCAAATTGAAACAATTCTTGCGGTCGCCCGCGTTGTGCCGATTGTCTGGTTCGGCTGATTTTCTAGATTCGCTTGGTTCTCACCCTTCCCCACTGCTGCTTTATGAGCTCTCGCCGCGAACGCATCGAAGCGATGCTGGAAGACGATCCCCACGACACGTTTTTGCGATACAGCTTGGCGATGGAGCTCGGCAAGGAATCGCGGCACGACGAGAGTCTTGAGCGGCTCGGCGAGCTGACTCGCGACGATCCGCCTTACGTGCCCGCCTTTTTCATGGCCGCGCAGCAACTGGTCGAGCTCGATCGGATCGACGAAGCGCGGACCTTCCTTCGCGAGGGGATCGAACAGGCGCGGGCGCAGAACGATTCCCACGCGGCAGCCGAGATGAGCGAGTATCTGGCGATGCTCGGGGCGCATGGCGAGTGAAAAGACCGACGCCTTGGTGCTGCGAACCATCGAGTTCAGCGAAACCAGCTTGGTCGTCGTCCTGCTGACTCGGCAGTTCGGGAAATCGTCCGCCCTGGCCAAGGGAGCTCGGCGGGCCAAGGGTCCCTTCGAAGGCGCCCTTGACCTGCTTTCGATCTGTCGCGTAGTGATCATCCCCAAGTCGGGCGACACGCTCGATCTGCTGACCGAGGCGAAGCTCCAGCGGCGGTTTCGCGCCGGCGAGCGCAATCTCGGCCGGCTGTACGCCGGCTACTACGTCGCGGAATTGCTGCGCGAGATGACCGACCGGGGCGATCCGCACCCGGATTTGTACGACTTGGCGCTTGAGACTCTCGAGGAACTCGACGGAGAGACGGACGTCCGCGCATGCCTGTTGCGTTTCGAACTACAGACCCTTCGCCTGCTCGGCCACGCGCCGACGATCGATCGCTGCGCCGCTTGTGGCAGCGAGGTTCCCGAAGGGGGGCGATTCGGGTTCGGCGTGACTTCCGGAGGGGTGCTCTGCGCCGCCTGCCGACCGGCGACGCGACAAGTCGTGCTGCTGCGGGGGGCGACTCGCGAGACCTTGCGGTCGCTGCTCTCCGAAGCGGCGGTGAGCGGTCCGCCCCCGCCGGTCCCCGCGGAACTCCATGGCGAGCTTCGCGGGGTGATCAACCGCTACATCACGAACCTGCTGGGTGGACCGCCGCGGATGCAGTCGTACCTCGCGGCGGCTTCGCCAACGATCGATGGACAAGGACGTCGCCGATGATCTCTCGCTGCTCTGCTCGGATGTTCGTCGGCTCGCTGCTGCTCGTCGGCTCGCTGCTCTCGGCCGCAGGCTGCCAGCTGACGGCCCCCGGCGGGCTCGCCGCGAACGAGGGGCCGGTGGCGGCCGGGGAATTGACCGCCGCCGACTTGGAGAGCGACGGAGCCGCGCTCGCTTCCGCTTCCCGCGACGACGAGTCGGGTTTTTCGCGGGGGCTGCAGTCGACCGCCCGGATCTTGACCGGCAAACGACCGATCGATCGCGAGCGTGCGGTGGCCCTCTACCGCGAGGCAGATGCGATGTTCCGCCGAGCCAGCGAACTGCCCCGCGAGGAAGCGCAAGAGGTGTTCGCCGAGGCGGCGCCGATCTTCAAGCGGGCCGCCGAGATGAATCCCGATTCGGCGCTCGAGCAGGATGCCCTGTTCCTGGCGGGCGAGAGCTACTTCTTCTCCGACCAGCTGACGAAAGCCGAAGACGCGTTCGTCCAGCTCCAGAAACAGCATCCCCGCAACCGGCACAGCGACCGCGTCGCTTCGCGGCTGTTCGCCATCGCCCAGTACTGGATCGAAACGGCCAAAGCTCCCAACCCCAGCCTGATGCCGATCAACTTCACCGATCCCTCGCGGCCCTACCTGGACGCCAGCGGACACGGAATCCGCGTGCTCGATCAGATGCGGTATGACGACCCGACCGGTCGCTTGGCCGACGATGCGACGATGGCCGCCGCGGTCGAACACTTTCGCAAAGGCAACTATCTCGAAGCCGACCAATTCCTGGCCGACCTCCGCGAGACGTATCCCGACAGCGACCACCAGTTCAACGCCCACCTGCTCGGGCTGCGGTGCAAGCTCGAGATGTACGCCGGCTCCGCCTACAGCGGGCTGGTCCTCGACGAAGGAGAAGAACTGATCAAGCGGATGCGGCAACTCTTCCCCCAGGAATCGCGGAGCGCCGAGCATGGGGAGATGATCGCCAAGGCAGCCGCGGAAATCGAGTTCTACCAGGCGGAGAAGCTCTGGGAGCGGGCTCGCTATCGGGAGAAGCAAGGCCACTACGGCGGAGCCAGCTACTACCACCAGGAACTGCTGGAAAAGTACCCCAACACCCCGTTTGCCGAGCAGGCCCGCGAGCATCTGGTGGCCAACGCCGATCGGCCGCAGACGCCGCCGCAGCGATTGGCCTTCCTCGCCAAGCTGTTTCCCGAAGGCAAGCCGGCCAAGCCGCTGATCAGCACCGACGGACGGATCCTGCGGTGAACCACCAGCCCTCCGGTGCCGCTGCACGTCACCCTCCCGCTTGCGGGAGGGTCGGGCTCTCAGGCCCGGGGAGGGTGAAGCGAGGCTCGACTCCCGCATTGCAGACTTCTTCTCAATCCCCCGGTGCGGTGACTTCCGCCATGTTCCGTTTCGCCGTCACCCGAACTCTGCTGCTGCCCGCTTGCCTGCTGGCCGCTTGCCTGCTGTCGCTCGGCTGCGTGGGGTACCAGTTCGGTCCCCAGTCGCTGTTCCGCCCCGACATCCGCGCGGTCCACGTGCCGATCGTCCGCAACGACACATTCCGTCACGACTTGGGCGTGCGGCTGACCGAAGCGATCGTGCGGCAGATCCAGGAGCGAACGCCCTACATCGTGACGGGCGATCCGAACGCCGACAGCGTCCTGACCTGTCGCTTCGAAGCCGACACCAAACGCGTGTTGACCGAAACGGCGACCGACGAAGTCCGCGCCTTGGATACGCTCGTCTCGGTGCAAGCGAGTTGGATCAGCCGCCGCGGCGAAGTCCTGATGGAAAACCGGCTGCTCACCGACGGCAATCTGGCGCTGATGTTCTCCCAGAGCTCGCGGGTCGTCCCCGAGGCGGGGCAGTCGATCGAGACCGAACTGCAGGAGGCGATCGAGGACCTCGCCCAAAGAATCGTCACCCAGATGGAAGCCCGGTGGTAGGACCGGGGGTAGCCATGGATCACTGGAAGCTGCGGACGCGGCAACTGCGGTTCGGCCCGATTCCGCTGGTGATGGGGATCCTCAACGTCACCCCCGATAGCTTTTCCGACGGCGGCCGCTTTGCCGGTCCCACCGCGGCGGTCGACGCAGCGCTGCGAATGGAGGATGCCGGGGCGGCGATCCTCGACATCGGCGGCGAAAGCACGCGGCCCTACAGCCAACCGGTTTCGCCCGACGAGCAGCGCCGCCGCGTGATGCCGGTCATCGAGCGGTTGGCCACGCGGCTGCGAATTCCGATCTCGATCGATACCTGCAGCGCGGCGGTTGCCAGCGACGCGATCGCTGGCGGGGCCGAGATCATCAACGACATCAGCGGATTGCGGTTCGACCCCGAGATGCTTCCGCTCGCTCGCCGCAGCGGAGCGGGGGTCTGCGTGATGCACATCCAGGGGACGCCGCAGACGATGCAGGACGATCCCCACTACGAAGACGTCGTCAGCGAAGTCGACGCGTACCTCCGCGAGACGCTGGCCGGGTGTTTGGCCGAGGGGCTCGAGCGGCAGCGGATCTGTCTCGACCCGGGCGTCGGGTTCGGCAAGACGCACGCCCACAACCTGGCGTTGCTCCGGGGTGTGCGGCGATTTTTAGAGATCGGTCAACCGCTGCTCATCGGCCACTCCCGCAAAGGGTTCATCGCCCACGTCCTCGGCGACAAAACGCTCGACCGCACCGCCGGAAGCGTCGGCGTCTCGCTCGCGATGGCGGCTGCCGGCGTGCCGCTGCTCCGCGTCCACGACGTTGCGGAGACGTGCCAGGCGCTGCGGTTGTTCGAAGCGGCCGGGGGCTGTGAGGCGGCGGTCGGAGGCGGGTGAGGTTGACCTCCCCAGCGGCTTTCCTGATACTCGTTCTTGAGAGTTTTTCCTGAATTTACGTAAAAAACCGAGAGATTTTTGTATGGCGACGGCCGAGGCGACGGATCTTCAACAGTACTGCCGAGACGTTGCCGAGCGGGCTCGGCGGGCTTCCGCAGTGTTGGCGAACCTCCCGAGCGAGAAGAAGAACGCGTGGTTGCGGGCTTCGGCCGATCGGCTGGTCGAGGCGACCGACGCGATTCTCGAAGCCAACGCCCGCGACATCGAGGCGGCTCCGACGTTCGGTCTCAGCGACGCCCAAATCGACCGCCTCCGCCTCGACCCGGCTCGGGTGGCCGGAATCGCCGAGGGGATGCGGGAAGTCGCCGCCCTGCAAGATCCGGTCGGCGAAGTGCTCGAAGGGTTCACCCGTCCCAACGGGCTGCAAATCCAGAAGCTGCGAGTCCCGCTCGGCGTCGTCTTCTTTATCTATGAAAGCCGTCCCAACGTCACCGCCGACGCGGCGGCGATCTGCGTCAAGAGTGGCAACGCGGTGATCCTTCGCGGCGGCAAGGAAGCGGCCCACAGCAGCCGCGCGATCGTCGATCTGATCGTGGCCGAAGCGGCCGAGCACGGGGTGCCGGCCGACGCAGTGCAGTTGGTCGAGACGAGCGACCGGGCCGCGGTGGGGCATTTTCTCAAATTCAACGACGCGATCGACGTCACCATTCCGCGGGGCGGTGAGGGGCTGATCCGCCGCGTGGTCGCCGAAGCGACGATGCCGGTGATCAAGCACTACCACGGCAACTGTCACGTCTACGTCGATGCTTCGGCCGATCCGGCGATGGCGGTCGAGATCGTGAACAACGCCAAGACGCATCGGATGGGTGTCTGCAACGCCTGCGAATCGCTGCTCGTCCACGGGCAGATCGCGGCCGAGGTGCTGCCGAAAATCGCCGAGCAACTACGGGCCGGCGGAGTCGAGCTGCGAGGCGACGATCGCTCGCAAAGCCTGGTGGGCGAGATGCAGCCGGCCAGCGAAGAGGACTGGTCGACCGAGTACCTCGGCCCGACGATCAGCGTCCGCGTCGTCGATTCGCTCGAAGAAGCGGTCGAACACATCAACACCTACGGCTCGCATCACACCGACGCGATCGTCACCCAAAATCTGCACGCCGCCAGACAATTCACCGCCACGGTCGACAGCGCCGCAGTGATGGTCAACGCGAGTACGCGGTTCAACGACGGCAGCCAATTTGGGTTGGGCGCGGAAATCGGCATCTCGACCGACAAGTTCCACGCCCGCGGGCCGTGCGGGCTCCGCGAATTGACCAGCTACAAATACATCGTCTACGGCGAAGGCCACATTCGCCAATAAGCGTCATCCAGCACCGGCGGAAAACGGATGTCCGAAGAAGTTCTCAGCCAAAACCAAGTCGAAAACTTGGTCCGGGCGATGGAGTCGCAATCCCAGGAAAAGGCTCCGGGGGACGAAAAGTCGCCGGGGCACGAGAAGTCGTCGGGACAGGCCGCCGACGACAAGCCGGGGCAGACCGCTCGCCGCGTTCGCACCAGCGCCTACGACTTCAAGCGTCCGGAACGCGTCGGCAAAGAGCAGATGCGGGCGATGCACTCGTTGCACGAAGGGCTCGCCCGAGGTTTTGGGGCCGCGATCTCGAGCATGCTGCGGACGATGATCGAGGTCAAACTGATCAGCGTCGATCAGCTGACCTACAGCGAATTCATTTACAGCCTCGACAACCCGAGCTGCTTCAACGTCATCAAACCCAACCCGCTCGAGGGGAGCTGGATCCTCGACATCTCGCCGGTCCTCTCCTACGCCATCATCGATCGGATGCTCGGCGGCGACCCGAGCCCGGGCGACCTCATCCGCCGTCCGCTGACCGAGATCGAGAACCGGCTGATCGGCCGCGTTGTGCGGACTTTTCTCGATCAGCTGCAAGTGAACTGGGAAAACGTGGTTTCCCTGACGCCCGAAGTCGAACGGGTAGAGAGCAACCCTCAGCTGGTCCAGATCGTCCCGCCGAACGAAGTCGTGATCCTGGTCGGTTTTGAGCTGACGTTCGGTCGCAACCGGGGGATGATCAATCTCTGCATTCCGTTCAACACCGTCGAAAGCTTCAATGCCAAGCTCTCCGGCGATGGCTGGGTCGGCTACGCTCGGCATCGCTCGACCCCGGAAACGCGCCAGCGGGTCGCCTCGAGCGTCGATCGAGCGCCCGTGCAACTCGTTGTGACGCTCGCCCGCTCGCGGATCCGCACCGGCGATCTGCTCGGCTTGGCCGTCGGCGACATCATCACCACCGAGCAAGAGGCCGGAGAACCGCTCGAGGTGGCGATTCAGGACGTTCCCAAGCTCCGCGGCCGCCCGGGGGCGTTTAAAGGCAAGAAAGCGGTCCGAATCGAAGCCGAGTCGTCGGGTTAAGCATAGTCAGAAAACTCCGTTTCACCGTCACCCTCCCCTCGGAGGTCGTGCAGTTTTCCGGTCCCCTCTCCCCCGCGGCTTGGCTGCGAACGAAAGTTCCGCAGCCGAGCCGCGGGGGAGAGGGCTAGGGTGAG
>NZ_WRPR01000044.1 GCF_010367455.1 Candidatus Laterigemmans baculatus
GGGGAAATCTAGAAGCCAAACATCTGTGTTATCCGAGCTATCTGCGGTTCAATTCCCCACCCTTCCTTCGTGCACGGAGAGGGAAGGACCGCGGATAGCAGGGAGAACGCGGATGAAGGGGAAATCTAGAAGTCAAACATCCGTGTTATCCGAGCTATCTGCGGTTCGACTCCCCACCCTTCCTACACGCGCGGAAAGGGAAGGACCGCGGATAGCACGGAGAACGCGGATGATGGGGAAACCTAGAAGTCAAACATCCGTGTTATCCGAGCTATCTGCGGTTCAATTCCCCACCCTTCCTTCGTGCTCTTCGTGTCTGTCGTGGTCCTCCGTCTTTCGGAATCCTCAGGCGTACAAGGGCGCGCATCGATTTCGTCAGAGCTAGCGATTTTGAAATCAAGACAACACTCACGGTTGTCGCTCGAGCACGGCGGTCAGCTTGGAATCATCAGGGAGGCGCACCACTGTCGGCTTGTCGTATGAAACGCGCACCTGCTTTGAGCAATCGCCCGCCGGCGAGCCCGTTGTCTCGATGGTCAGCAAGATGGCTCGATCGGTGATCTCGTCGACAATCCAGCGTTGACTCGACCGATTTCCATGGCTGTCCTGCTCTCCCGATTCCGAAAGCACGCCGGTTCGCTCCACACGGTGAAGACCGCGAGAACCCCCAGCCGGCCCGTCCACGACAATCCGAAGCATCGGCGCATCGGTGCTGGAACCGCTACACCCAAACAACAACCCACAAACCAGGAGAGAGGCGAGTCGATGCATGGCGTTTTCTCCAAGGCGCTGTTTGTGAGCGGGCTATTGCTAGTGGGAGTCCGGGCTAGGCTCCGACGGCAAGACGTAGCTCAGATGATGCTCGGCGTGGCGCAGGTGAAGCTGCTCCCATTCTTCTGGCGTGAGCTTGCCGAGCAGGGGACTGGGGGCTCGAGTTGGCTCAGCTCTTAGGCGTGCGATGGCGCGGCGCAGATGTTCTAACCCTTCGCTGTCGCTCACCGGCCCCTGCGGCACGAGCCGCGGGTCCGCGTCCGCCGGCCAGCGAAACCCGGCAGGCACGGGTCGGCGAAGGATCTGCTTGCGAAACGGCCGCAGGACGACTCGCAGCGGCCAGGCGATGCGGGCCGGGACGCCGTCGATCGAGAACTCCATCCAAGTCGCCAAGTGGTCCAGAATCTGACCGAGCGACCAGTTCCCCACGGTCTGTACACGCGACTGCGAGAGCCGCTCCCCCTCGCCGAGAATGTCTTCCAAGCTCTGAAACGCCAGTTGTCGTCGGCCCCGGGACGAGGGGCAGTTAATCGTTTTGTCGGTCCTCATGCGTTTCCCGCCTGTCGAATCAATCCGAACTCGCTCCTGCGTCTGGCACTCCAGGCTGAGCTTTAGCTTTTGCCCTCTACGAATCGTAACCTGTCGATTGAATAGCCGCGAAGGGCACGAAGAGCGCGAAGGAAAAGTGGGGAGCTGAACCAAGGATAGCGCAGACAACACAGATTCTGGACTTCTCCGTTTTCATCCGCGTTCTCCGTGCTATCCGCGATCTTCCCTTTCCGTGCTTTTTCGTGTCCTTCCGTGGCCACCATTCGTTTGATTCGTATCATTCGTGGTTGTTTCCCCGGCCAGGATCTCCACATCGCTTCCGTTCGAGCAGCAGCTCTTATCCTGACAGCAGGAAGGAGCCAACGATGAGGAACCCGGGTAGGATGGAGAAACTGCCTTTCTTTCCCTTCGCTCGATCCCTTCGCCTCCTGATGCCTGCGTTTCCCGCCCCGCCTTGCCCCGAGGATGCCCCGGTTTGCCTCAGTTTCCACGAGGGGACGTTGCGGCTGCGAGGGCTCCGGCCACGGGCCGTGCAGCGGATTTTTGGCGAAGCGGGCGAGCCCCAGGTGGCGGGGAAGGCGGAGCAGGCGGACGATGGGCCCGAGTGGGTTTTTGATGACCGGGACGATTGCTTTCGCACTGATGCGGTCCATTATCGGCAAGTTGTTGCGCGGCTTCACGCGGGCCTTGCCAGTGGGTTCCGCGATGAGGTGCCGCAGTGGACGGCGATCGACTTGACGCTGCGGCGGGAGTCTCCGCAGGCCCTGCAGCTCCGCCCTGATCAGCTGCAAGCGACCGAGGCTTGGGTTGCCGGCGGCCGCCAGGGAGTAATCGTGATGCCCACGGGAACGGGCAAAACGGTAGTGGCAATCGAGCTGATGATCCGCGCGGGGACCAGCACGCTCGTCGTCGCCCCGATCCGCGACCTGATGTACCAGTGGCACCAGCGGTTGTTGTCGGCGACCGGCATCGACGCTGGGATCATCGGCGACGGGGTGCATCGCGTGAGCCCGATCAGCGTGACGACTTACGACAGCGCGGCGATCCATGGGCCGCGGTTGGGAAACCGGTTTGGGCTCATCATCTTCGACGAGGTGCATCATCTGCATGGTGCATGGCGGACCGACGCAGCGCGGATGTCGGCTGCACCGCTGCGTCTCGGACTGACCGCCACTCCCCCGGCTGATCCCGAGCGGCTGCAGGAACTCCGCGAGTCGGTCGGCCCGACCGTGTACAGCCAAGCGATCACCGCCGCTCGCGGTCAGACGCTGGCGGACTATCGCATCAAGCGGATCGCGGTCCATTTGGAAGCGGAGATGCGGGATCGCTACCGCAGTCTCGCGGCGCACGTCCAGCGGTTTGTAGCGGACCGCCGGGAACTCGACCCCAAATTCCGCTGGGAGCAAATCTTCAAGCTCACCGCGACCGATCCGGAAGCCCGCCGCTGTCTACGTGCGTATCGGCTGAAACGGCGGATCGAAGAGCGGGCGAGCGAAAAGCTGCGGGTGCTCGAAGACCTC
Organism: Candidatus Laterigemmans baculatus; assembly: GCF_010367455.1. GTDB lineage: Bacteria > Planctomycetota > Planctomycetia > Pirellulales > Pirellulaceae > Laterigemmans > Laterigemmans baculatus. Next base: position 2,841 of record NZ_WRPR01000044.1, read on the forward strand.
TTTCGGCTCCACGCTGGCGAGCCGGTGCTGGTGTTCGTCGGCTCCAACGCGATGGCCCGCGACGTCTCGATGCGGTTCCTGATTCCCTGCCTGCTGAGCCACTGCGGGAAGCGCGAGCGTGCCGACCTGCTGAGCGGGCTTGCCAAGGGCCGCTATCCCGCCTTGGTTGCCAACCGCGTCCTGGACGAGGGAGTCGATTTGCCCGCGGTCAACGTCGCGATCGTGATCGGCGGATCGGCCAGCAGCCGGCAAGCGACGCAGCGGCTCGGACGTGTGCTGCGCAAAGGACGCGGCGACGAAGCGATTTTGTACGAGGTCGTCACCGCCGATACCGCGGAGGTGCAGCGGAGCCGGACCCGCCGACGAACCGCAGCCTTCAAGAAAAGCGACACGGCGAAGCGATGCTGACTAGCGCGCAGTGCATCGTCGAGTATGACTTTGCGCGGCGGCTCGCGGTCCCGGACCGATTGAGTCGCAAGCGAGACGAGCGCTACCTCCGCGCCGCAGCCCGGCTGCTGGCCATTTACCGCCGCGGCGTCGGCAGCCCACGAGGCGAGCTTCACCGCCGCGTGGGGCGGGTCCTCGAAGCATTTGACGACTGTCCGCCTCGCCGCGTCGCCGCCTTCTGCAAGCTGCTCGACGATGCCTCCAGCTTTGCCTCCGCCGGCCGCAGCGCGGCGGAGCTTCGCCGCCGCGTCTTCTCGCTCGCCGCCGATCGGCATCCGCTAGTCACTCGCCCCGAAGGCATCTTCGAATCCACTCTCGAGCAAGCCCACCGAGAGATCGCGGCAGAGCTCGGCCGATCTTGGCAGGAGATCGAGGCCAACCTGTTTGCCGATGTGATCGAATTGCAGCGTCTGCAAGCATTCGATAGCGATTGGCAACCAGCGGAGCTGTTGGCCGCTTATAATGTGGCCCAAACCCAGGCCTTGCTATACCGTGCGGTGCGGATGACGGTGACTGCCAGCGAAGACATGAAGACCATTCTGCGGCACGCAAAGCTGGCCGGGCTCATGCATGAGATTCGCCGACTTGAAGACGGGCGTTACTGGTTCATTTTCGATGGCCCTGCATCGGCGCTACGAAATACGTCGAGGTATGGCGTTCGTTTCGCAAGGATGATTCCGAAACTACTCAGCTGCCAAGGCTGGCAGTTGCAAGCCACCATCGCCGGCCCACGCAATCAGTTTCTTGAGTTCCGCTTGTCGCCCGACGATCGACTCCGAAGCCCGCTCGCTGCTCCCGAACCGTTCGACTCGACGCTCGAAGCGGAGATCGTGGAGCGTTGGCATGCAGCGACTCCCGATGGCTGGCGACTGGAGCGAGAGAGCGAGATCTTGCATCGCGGCCAGCAGGTCTTTACTCCTGACTTCGTGCTGCGCCGGGAGGGAGACGATTCGCCGATCTATGTCGAGCTGGTGGGTTATTGGACACCCGAGTATCTCGACGAGAAGCGAAATCAACTGCAACAATTCGCTTCGCACCGCTGGATATTGATCGTCACGAAAAGCAATTCAAAATTTACCGAGCGAGCTCAACTTCCCACCTTGCAACTCACGGGAACATTCAAGCCCACGGAGTTGGTCGAGCTTGCTACGACCTATTACGCGTCTCGCACCTTGGAGCGATGATGAGAATTTTGCTTTTGCTACTGGCGTTCGTTTCGTTCGCGTCGTTCTTCTCCGAGCGGGGGATGGCCGACGAACCGAATACCGCGAATCGGCTTCCCAACATCCTGGTGGTGCTGGCCGACGACTTGGGCTTTGGCGACGTCTCTTGCAACAATCCCCGGTCGAAAATTCCCACCCCGCATGTGGCTCGACTGGCCGAGGAAGGGATGCGATTCGTCGATGCCCACACTCCGTCGGCCGTCTGCACGCCCACGCGGTACGGGTTGCTCACCGGACGCTACTGCTGGCGGACGCGGCTCACCGAGCGCGTGCTCGACGGTTTCGATCCGCCGCTGATCGAGCCCGATCGGGTGACGGTGGCTTCGCTGCTTCGCGAGCAGGGCTACGCCACGGCCTGCATCGGCAAGTGGCACCTGGGGATGCAGTGGACCGACTGCGACGGGGAACCGGTTCCCGCGGTGCCCACCGATCGCCGCGGACCGCCTCGCGGTGGCCTGGAAGTCGATTACACGGTGCCGCTCGCGGGTGGTCCGACCGCGGTCGGCTTTGACCGCTACTTTGGAATCTCCGCTTCGCTGAACATGTCCCCTTTTTGCTATCTCGAGAATGACCGGCCGCACCGGCTCCCGGTATTGCCTCAGCCGAGAATGCGCGACGCGAATTTCATGGCGGTCGACGAAGGAGTGCGGTCACCCGATTTCACTATCCACGGCGTGATGCCGCGACTGGCAGGTGAAGCGATCGGCTTCATCGAGCAGCACGTGGCCAGCCATCCCAATCAGCCTTTCTTCCTCTACACCGCGCTCACTTCGCCGCACCTGCCGGTCGTCACCAATGCAGAATATCGTGGCAAAAGCGAGGCGGGAGAGTATGGAGATTTTGTGGTCGAAACCGATGCGTTCTTGGGAGCGATGCTCGAGACGCTCGACCGCACGGGGCTGGCCGACAATACTCTGGTGATCTTCACCTCCGACAACGGAGGTCTCTATCACTACTGGCAAGCCCAAGAAACCGATGACGTCGCCCATTATAAGATTCGTGGGCGGGCCGCGTACATCCGCGAATTCGAGCATCAGAGTAACGCTCATCTGCGCGGCACGAAGGCCGACATCTGGGAAGGTGGGCACCGCGTTCCGTTTATCGTTCGCTGGCCGGGACACACACCCGCCGGTGCCGTGAGTGAGCAGCTCGTGGAGCTGACCGATCTAATTGCCACCGCCGCGGCCATCGTGGGAGTCGAGCTGCCACCGGGAGCCGGTCCCGACAGCCGTAACATTTTGCCGGCGCTGCTCGAGTCCGAGCCTGACGAGCCGGTGCGAGAATTTTCGATCCACCATTCCCTGTGGGGCGAGTTCGCGATTCGTCAGGGTCCCTGGAAGTTGATTCCCAGCCGAGGCTCCGGCGGGTTTACCGTTCCGCGGGAGCTGGACCCGGAAACCGAGGGCGGTCCGCTTGGCCAGCTCTACCATTTGGAATCGGATCCCTCGGAGACGACCAACTTGTATGACGATCATCCCGAAGTTGTCGCCCGGCTCGGCGAGCTGCTGAAAACCGTTCAGACCAACGGCAGCTAATCGGCGGTGTGGGCGGTGTGGGCGGTGTGGGCGGTGGGATCGTGGCCGACGCGGATAATTTTCTTGCCAAAGTTTTCGCCTCGAAGCAGCCCGATCAGCTCGCCCGGAGCGTTTTCCAAACCGTCGGTGATATCCTCGCGGTATTTGATTCGGCCCTCCTGCAGCCAGCCGCTGACGTCCGCGCGGAACTGCGGCGTTTGATCGGCAAAATCGCTGACGATAAACCCGCGGAAGGCGAGCCGCTTGCTGAGAATCGCGTGCATCAATAACGGCAGCCGATCGGGCCCTTCCGGCAATCCGGTCGCGTTGTAGTGAGCGATCAACCCGCACACCGGGATGCGGGCAAACCGATTCAGCAGCGGGAGTACCGCGTCAAAAACGGCTCCACCGACATTCTCAAAATAGACATCGATTCCCGTCGGACAGACCTCCCGCAATCGCTCTTCCAACCCTTCCGCACGATGGTCCAGGCAGTCATCGAAGCCGAGTTCCTCTTTGACGAACCGGCATTTCTCGGCTCCACCTGCGATCCCGATCACGCGGCAGCCTTTGATCCGAGCGATCTGCCCCACCACCGAGCCGACCGCGCCCGAAGCAGCGGCGACGACGAGCGTCTCGGCCGGCCGCGGCTGGCCGATCGTCAATAGTCCGGTGTAGGCGGTCAGCCCCGGCATCCCCAGTACACCGAGCCCGTAAGAAATCGGCCCCAGCTTGGGATCGAATTTTTCGACGCCGCTGCCATCGGAAATTGCATACTCCTGCCAACCGAGCGGAGCGATGACGATATCGCCCGCTGCGAATCCCCGAAGCTTCGACTCGACGACTTCGCCCACCGCCCCGCCTTCCATCACCTGCCCGATCTCGAGCGGCGGCGCGTACGACTCGCCCGCATTCATCCGGCCCCGCATGTACGGGTCGAGGGAGAGATAGATCGTGCGAAGCAGCATCTGCCCTGAACCGCAGCTGGGCACTTCACATTCGACCAACTCAAAATCGTCGGCCGTCGGTTCCCCTTGGGGGCGGGCGGCTAGGCGAATCTGACGGTTCTTCTCAGGCATCGGTTGCGACTCCGGTTCTTGGCGGCTCAATCCACTCACTGCTCGATCGCTTCTTTCCAGAGCCGTCCCGCATCGCTCTCGGCCAGGATCTTCAGCGTTGGTTGGCGACTCCCAGCAGCCTTGCCACGAGCATCGAAGATTCGCTCGGTCACCTGCAGACTCTCCGGCCGCTCACCGAGAACCGTCAGTGAGCCCTCGGCGGACAAGGCCAGCAGCCCGGGAAGATCCAGGTAGCGCACCGCGCCGGGAAGAAACTGCGAGTGATCGATCGCCGGCGTGCTGGCAAAGCGAAAACCGTTCGTCTCCAGAACACAGCCGGCGAACCGCTCGGGAGCCAGCGCTCGGGCAATCGCCGCTGCGGGAGCGAGCCCGTCACAGCCGACCAGGCGGATCGGCAGTCCAGCCGCCGCTTCGGCCCCCGCCTGCCGCTCGGCGTACTGCTGGATCCCTGCGGCTGCCGCAACGAGTTGGCGGGCTTGGCGAACCACCAGCGGCGCGTTGTACCCATACGTGTAAGCCGCAGCCAACCGATCTTCGCGGACCAGCGGTTGACGCTCTTCGCCGCTCCCTTCCAGCTCCGCCACGACCACCGCCCAGCCGGCAGCGACCGCGGCCGCAATCCCTTCCCTCGCGGCGGCTTCCGCTTCATCCTCCGCTTGACCCTCGGCCGCATCCGCCGCGTCGGAGCCATTGGAACTGAGCAGCGCCGCGCCACCAGGGTGGGCGACCAGCAGCACTCCCCGAGGCTCGGCATCGGAGCGGAGTCCATGCACCGCGACGCGGCGGCCGTCGCCAAAGATTGCTTCGCCGTGGCCTCGGATCATCCCCGCTTCGCGCGTCTCCGCGGTGGCCTCTTCGCTAATCGAGACCTCAGCCGGTGGAGGACCAAGAACCACTTTCCAGCCCGCCGCAACCGTTTCGTCAAATTGCTGGCCCCCATCGTTTTCCGCCGCTTCAACCGCCGCTCGCAATGGTTGCTCGGTTTGCTCGGCCCACTTTCGCAGCAAGCGACGTTCGAAGTCGGTGCCCCCCTCGGGCCGTGGATGCGATTCGCTCCAGACCGTCAGCTCCGCTTCGCCGAGCCGCTCGAAGTCAGATTCGAGCACCGGCATCTCCAACCCCAGCTCAAAAGCTTTGTTGATAAAGCCATACATCGCCGTGCGACTGACATGGTTGTAGTTGTGGCCGTAGTGCACCGCCGGGTGGAGCGCGACAGCGTCCCCGGCGTTCCACAGTCCATAGAGTTGCTTGAGTTCCGGAAACCCATCCTCCGGCATCGTCCGCGTCCAATCGTCCGCGGCGGTCAGCCCCAACGGACGAGGAGCGATCGCCGCTGCAATCTCCACGTTGCCGGTCCCATCCCGGAGCAGGCAAGCATTCTCGCAGGTGCAGCCTCCCTGCATGCCGGTGCTGACCATGACGGCCGGGAAAGCGGCAGCAATCCGCTCGTCGATCGCCGCCGCGATGAAGCTCTGCGTGCCGCCGCCGCTGGCTCCGGTGATCGCGATCCGCTCGGCGTCCACCTGCGGAAGCTTTCTTAGCACCTCGAGCGCCGTCAGCGAGTGAATCGTTTGCAATGCCATCGACGATTGCAGATGCCCTTCGGCGAGTGGGCTATAGAGCAACCATCCGGCCTCGGTGGGCTGATTCTCCTCGGCCGACTGGCGAGCGTAGCGGTGGGCCCGCTCAAAGGAGATCTGACTGCTGTCGGCATAACCCAGCATGTCATAGAGCAACACGGTGCAGCCCATTCGCGCCAGCTGCACGCAGCGGGCCTGAATTGGGGAACGAGCCGCGGCCATGTACCGCTCAGCACCGCTGGCAATCTGATTGCGCGCCGCCGGCTCCCCGGCATCATGGAACCGTCCCTCAGGCCAGTGGCCGTGCGGACAGAGAATCCCCGGCCCCGGTTCGGCACGCGGCGGATAAGGTCGATACAAACTGCCGGTCACATGCAAGCCGTGCAAACTCTCGATCGTGATCGGCGCGACCGAATAGCCGGGTGCTTCCTGCGTGGCGGCAAACACCCGCTCCTCGCCGATCCACGGCTCCGCATCGGAGACCGTGGGCATCGGCCAGATTCCACAGGCGACCCGAATTCGCTGCCGCACCTCCGCCGCCCGCTCTTTCCACGCGTCAAGCGACTCCGGGGGCGTGAAGGGAAAGTGACTGTCGAGGGTGCGAAGCGGCGGCGGGTCCGCTCCACGCACCGCGGCCAGCGGCAGAGGAACGATCGTAGCCAAGATGATCGACGCGGTGAGCAAGCAACGGGTCACGCGGCACCTCTCTCGGTGGAGCTCGGATCAGTCGGACTCAGATCTGCCAAATACGGAACTGCCAAATACGGAACTGCCAAATACGGATCCGCCAAAGTTGGATCCGTTCAGGCGGCTCACAGCGTAGAGCACCAGGCATCGCCCGGCAACAAAATGATCAGTCGAGCGTGGCCCGCGTCCGGCCAGTGTGAGCCGTAGGCGCTAGCCTCGGGCCTCGCGGCACCCGGTTTTCCACTGCAGTACCCGCGGCTAACGAGAATTATTCATCAGCCGCCGGGCGCTAGCCCCCGGTTTCCAAAAAATGCGGGGATAACCGGACGCTAGCGCGTGGCGGCTGATTTAACACACTGTTTCGTAACGCCCCGCTCGCTCCAGTCCCTGAATCCAACTTGCAAACAATCCTGCTGCGACCACGATATACACCGCGCAGGCCGGCATCCACATGATCGCGCCAGCCAATTGCTGGTCTTCGAGTGGACTTAGATTCCACAGCTCCGTCCGGCCTTCGTAGATCGGATACCAATGCTGGGGTGCGAGCGTCATAAAGATACCCAACACCATTGCATGCAAGGAGGTTGTAAACAGATACAGCACTCCCAAGCCGGGATTAAGCCGCAGATGGCGGCGGTGGTCGATCGCAATCCGCCAAAAGAGACAAGCCGTCAGAAAGAAGGAGAGATGTTCAATGTCATGGACCAGCGGATCGACGAGCGCCCACTGGTACAGCACCGGCAGATGCCAGCCCCAAAGCACCACCGCGTGCAGCAGCCAAATCCACCATGGATTCCATGATGCCCTCCACAGCTCGCCGGCCACACGATTCCACTGCGGCCAATCGCCGACGAGCGATCGCCAGCGGCGGGGCAGAGCCCAAACGGCTGCCAACCCGGGAGCGCCGAGCACCATCAGTGGAGCGGCGACCGCCATCAGGACCATGTGCTGCGTCATATGGACCCACGAGAGATCGTCGCTGAGCACGTCGAGCGGCGACAGGAGGGCGAGACAGACCGCGGCGAGCCCCGCGGCCAGGGCGGCCGCACGCCATACAGGTATCCCGCGTCCCACTCCCGCACGCCGCCACAGCCGATACAACCCCGTGCCGAACCATGCGGCGAGTAGCCCCAGAACGAACACGACCAAGCCGTCGACGTGCCACGCCTGCCACCATGCATCCCCAGCTCGGTAGCCACTTGGATGCGCCTCGGCGACGCCACCCCCGCCCGCCACGATGGCAAGCGAACCGATCCGGCTCAGCTTGGATACTCGGCCGTTCACCCCGATCCTGCCCCCCATCGCGCTCAGCAATCCCGCAGGAAATACAAGATCGGCAGCGCCTCGACCACGATAATGAACACGAAGATCGCTCCAGCCATCACGCCGCTGCGAGCCATAAACACGCGGCCGTCGCTAGCCGCGGAACTGGAGGCAGCAGCGTCGCCGAGCAAACGACGTTTGATCCTTAGCGCGATCAGCGTGGAGGCGACCGCCACGGCCAGCGTGAGGAGGGTGACTAGAATCTCCAGCCAAGCAACTCCCGAAAGCCCTATCCAGTCGATCGTACGAAACGGACTGACGCAGCCAAACTCTGCGACTCCGTACGACAACAACAAGTGCAGCGTCCAGGCCACAGCACCGCCGAGCACCGAAAACCACAGCTGAAACCGATGGACCTGAATGTATTCGCGATTTTCCCCCACCGGCGACGCATCCACGGGTGAATTCTCCACAAGGATCAAAGAACGTATGGTGAGAGATACAACGTCGTAAAAGTACAGACGCCGGCGACGACCACGAAGTACCACAGCAGCGACGTGACCTGCATCTGCAACTTCATCGACCCCTCGCGATCTTCATGTTCGCTCCAGACTCGGATTTGAGCACTCCCCACCAAAGCGAGACCGGCGAGCGTCAGTAGGCTGATGAAGATCGAATGCAGGTAAAACAAAGACCCATAGGCATGGTCGCGATGGGAGAACGGCAACTGCACGAGTCCGTACACCGCGAGCGCTAAGAACGCAGCACCACTGAGTACCACCAGCGTGAACGCGAACTGAATCGCGTTGGCCTTGCCCCCTCGGAACGCCCGGTTCGCCCAAAAAAGTCCCGCCCCACTCACCAGCAGCGTCCCGTAAGTGATCGCCGGGCCGAGCAGGGCAGGGGGGTCGAGCCCTGTCTGCGGCCACTCTGACGCGTACAGCCGGATGTAGAAATAGGCATAGGTCAGGGCGGCAAGCGCGGTGGCGAGGATCGTCAGGAGGCAGATCGTTCCCCACCAGACGGTCGAGCGACTTCCGGTAACGAGAATGGGCAGCCCCTCGCGGCGTCCCAACTCGCTCGACCGGAGCATCGCGATCACGTGGCGATCGGGCCACAGCCACTTGGCGAGCACCCCTAAAGCGAACACGGCCGCGACCAGCGTCACCAAAAAAAGTTTGGTGAGCACCGCTAGGAATGCGATCAACAGCCCCAGCGAGACCAGCAGCGGCCTGTAGCTCGGTCCCGGCAAATACTGGATGCCCTGCGGGGTCGCGTTGACCGCTTCGGTGATCAGGTTTCCCCGCCACGCGGTCGGCTGGCCCCACAACACCTCGCTCGCCCGCTCCGCCAAATCGCCCTCGCTCCCCTTGGGCTCACGGTGCCAGCAGGGATGCCGCCCGCGGACGACCGGCGGTGCCAAAAACATGTACGAGGGAGGTGGCGAGCTGATGCTCCACTCGAGCGTGTCGCCATTCCAGGGATTTTCTCCGGCACGCTCACCCACGAGCAGACTTACGAGCAAGTCGAACAGGAAGATTAGAAAAGCGAATCCAAAGACAAAGGCACCGATGGTTGCCAACACGTTGTGCCCCTCGATACCCAAGCTCTCGGGAAACGTATAAACGCGGCGTGGCATGCCCCAAAACCCCATGAGATGCATGGGGAAGAAGGTCGCATGAAAACCCACGAAAGCGGCCCAGAAGCTCGCATGCCCCAGCAGAGGATTGAGCATCCGGCCGGTGATCTTCGGAATCCAATAGTACAGCCCACCCATTAACGGAAAGACGGCACCACCGATCAACACATAATGGAAGTGAGCGACGATGAAGTAGGTGTCATGGACTTGCCAGTCGAACGGCACGATGGCAATCATCACGCCGGTCATGCCCCCCATGACGAAGATCACCAAAAACCCCAGGATGAACATCAGCGGCGGCTCGAGCGAGGGGCGTCGTCCCCAAAGCGAAGCGATCCAGGCGAAGACCTGAGCACCGCTGGCCAAAGCGATCATCAAACTTGCGGCCGCAAAGAAGCTGAGTGAAAGCTCGGGCAGTCCCGTCGTATACATGTGGTGCGCCCACAGCCCGAAGCTGACAAACGCTGTCACTAGAATTGCAACGGTGATGATCGTGTAACCGAGAAGCCGTCGCGAATAGGTGCCCACGATGGTCGAGACGATTCCGGTTGCGGGCAGGAAGATGATATACACTTCCGGATGCCCAAAGAACCAGAATAGATGCTGCCACAGCAGATTGCTGCCGCCCCGGTTGGGATTGAAGAATTGCGTTCCCGCCGTGCGGTCCAGCTCCAGCAGTAACGTCGCCACCAGCAGCGTTGTGAATGCGAACAGGCTCATCACGCCGACCGCCAACATGGTCCACGCAAAGATCGGCATCCGCCCCAGCGTCATTCCGGGAGCGCGAAACTTGAGCACGGTCACGACGATCTCGACTGCCGCTACGATCCCCGAAAGTTCGACCAGGCTCAGCCCCAGCGCCCAAAAATCCATCCCCATCCCCGAATACCGACTGGCCGACAGCGGCGTATAAGCGAACCAGCCCGCATTGGGAACATCACCGACAAAAAAACTCGCGTAGAATACGAGCCCGCCAAACAGATAGGTCCAGTAGCCGAATGCGGAGAGTCGAGGAAACGCCAGATCGCGTGATCCGAGCATGATCGGAAGAAAATAAACCGCCAGCCCTTCCAGCATCGGCACCGCAAACAAAAACATCATCGTCGAGCCGTGCATGGTGAACAGCTCGTTGTAGGTCTGCGGGCTGAGGAAGGTGTTTTCCGGTACCGTCAGCTGGATCCGCATCAACAGCGCCAGCACTCCTCCGATCAAAAAGAATGCAAAGGCGGTGACCATGAAGCGAACGCCAAGCAGGCGGTTGTTCACCACCGAAAACCAACCCCAAAACCCAGAGGGCTTGCGCCAAATCTGGTGGAGTTGCTCGGATGCCTCTTTGACGTCCTTCACTCCTCTTCCCTTTCATACTGCAGGCTTTGCAGATAACTCACGATCGCTTCGATCTCCTCGGCCGGAGCATGCGTTGGGGGCATATTCACCCCAGGTTTGATCGCTTGCGGGTTGGCTACCCATGCCAGCAAATTTTTTCGCGTATTAGGAATCGTCGCCGCACCTAGCGTTGGTCGGCTGCCGATGTAGGTCAGGTCCGGCCCAGCTTGCCCCACCGCGCGAGTCCCCGCGATGGCGTGACACGCGGCACAGCCGTGGCGGAAGAAGGCGCTACGGCCAGCCGCGACGCGAGGCGAGGCGTAGCGGTCGGCGACTTCGCTGTCCCCCAACTCGCTGTCCGCTAACTCGCTGTCCGCTAACTCGCTGTCCGCTACCTCGCTGTCCGCTAACTCGCTATCCGCCAACTCGCTGTCCGCTGGGGCGTCGCCCGGGCGTTGTTGTCCGGCAATCCAGGCGGCGAATTCTTCGGGCGGTAGCGCTTCGACCGTCAGCGCCATGTGAGCGTGCTGCAGTCCGCAGAACTCCGCGCACTGGCCGCGGAACACTCCCGCGCGCTCCGCTTCGATCCAGAACGCACTGGTCTGGCCAGGCAGCAGATCCCGTTTTCCGTGCAGCTGCGGCACCCAAAAACTATGGATCACGTCGGCCGAAGTGAGCTCGAGCTGGACCGGTTCGCCGACCGGAATATAGATTTCGTTGGCCGTCACGATTCCCTGCCCGGGATACTCGATCTCCCACCACCAGCGATGGCCGACGACGCGGATGGTGAGCCCGGTATCGGGCTGGTGCAGGGCAACGGTCGTGGTCAGCGAATAAATCAGCAGGGGAACGAGGATCACTGCCGGAAGAATCACGCCGCCGACCAGGATGAACGCCCGCCCCTGGTAGCGTGCCCGGCGACCGAGAGGATTGCGGCGGAAAATCGCCAGCGCCGTCAGCACGAACACGGCCAGCGTATAGAGCCCGAGAATCGTCAGCAGCACCCACCACAGCTGGGCCACCGCCTCCGCGGCGGGACCGGCGGGATGCAGCGACGACTGCACGCGGTCCCCCTGGCATCCCGACAAAAGCAGCGCCACGCCAGCCCAGGGCACGAGCTGAAGGGACCTGCGTCGAACCGGTCTCGGCCGAGGAAGGCTCGACTCTGCCAGCAAGCTGCTCTTCAACATTACCCTCCCCTCGGGAGGGTCGGGCTCTAAGGCCCGGGGAGGGCCAATTGAGATCCCCTTCGCTCGTCGTTTGACGCTGCGGATGGCCCTCCCCGCTCGTTCCTCGCGACCCTCCCGGGGGGAGGGTGTTGCGCGTGGTCTCTGACAGAGACTTGGCGGCGCGAGGCGACGCTGGGGAGCGGCTGCGGTGGGCGTTAGATTCGGCACTACTGCTGCCTCGCCGTCTGGACGACCATGACGAAATCGACGAGTCGATCGAGCTCCTCCTCGGAGAGCCGATCTTCGTAGGGCGGCATGGCGACGCCCGGAGGCGGCTGGAGGATGTAGCTCCGCATCTCGGCGTAAGAGAGCGTCTCTCGCAGATCCGCCAGATCGGGCCCGACACCGGGTCCGTGTCCGTCGATCGCGTGGCAGCTGTTGCAGCCATAGCGGGCGAACAACTGCCGCCCCTGCTCGGCCTCCGGCGGCAACACCATCCCCTCTGGAACCGGCGGTGGCGTCGGCTGCGGCCAGGCGGTCCAGGCCGAGCGGATCCGGAGCGAGCTGAGTCCGAGCAAGGCGATGACGCAGGCGCTGACTAGGACGACGGCGATCGGCCGATTGCGCATCCCGCGGTGCGGCCCGCGGTCGATGAACGGCAACAGGATCAAGACCACGAACAGCAGGAGGGGAAAACCGACATAGAAATACGAAGCCAGCCAAGGCGGAAGCAGTGCGGCCAGCGCGCTGAACCACGACCACCACCATTCCTCCATCGGGTACGACGGTTCGGCCAGGTTCGCTTCGGGATAAAGCCGTCCACCGCCGAGCGCGAAGGTCAACCCGATCCCAAGCGCCAAAAATATTGCTCCCATCAACCCCGACTTGGCGACGGTATCGGGATAGAAGATCTCACCGCGCTCCTTCGAAAGCGCGTCGCGTTCATACACCGCGCGTTGCTCGCTAGCCGTTTCCACAGGCCGCTCGCGTTCGGTCGGAGATGTGATGCTGTGCCGGACGACCAGATAGAGGTGATAAGCAATCAGCGACGTGAGCAGTAATGGCCCAATGATCACATGCACCGCATAGATGCGGCTGAGCGTCTCGGAACCAATTTCCGGTCCCCCTTGGACCAACAGCACCAGTTCTTCGCCGATCCAGGGAACGCGGTAGAAGATGTTCAGCGCCACGCGGAGGGCATAGATTCCTCGCTCATCCCAGCGGAGGATGTATCCCAATAGGGACATGATCATCACGCCGAAAAACAAGAAGACGCCGAACAGCCAACTTCCCTCGCGAGGCGACTTGTATCCGCCAAGCAGAATCTGCCGAAAGAGGTGAAAGAACAACATCACCACCATCAAACCGGCAGACCAGTAGTGCAGCCCACGGACGAACCAACCAAGCGGCTGCCCATAGGTGATCTGCCGTACGCTGTCGTAGGCCTCATCGGATGCCGACGAGTAGCTGAGCGTCATCGCGGCACCGGTCACGACCAGCACGATAAAGAGGAGAAAGAGCGTCGCCCCATCTCCAAAATACCAAGATCCCTTTGCAACGCGGCGATCCAATACATGCTGCCAAATCTCGCGTAGCTGGAACCGGTCGCGAACCCAATGCCACGCCGACTTCAGCCGCGATCGTCGGGCGAGCCAGGCGATTGGTCCTGACGCCATGGAGGAGTCCCTTTCTGTGCGGTGCGCGAGAGGTCCGCCGCAGCGGCAATTCAAACCATCGGGGGAACGGACGACAAATCGATCTCGAGCCGCCCGTCGCGGACCCGGTTGGCATAGCGGTACAGCGGCCGGTCGGGAGGCCCCGCCATCCGTTCGCCGTCCTTGGCAAAGATCCCCCCGTGACAGGGGCACAAGAAACAGTGGCTCCCCGGGTCCCAGGTGACCGGACATCCAAGGTCGGTACAGCTCCGCGAGAACACGACGACCTCCTCCGCCGACCGCCGCCAGACGTACACCGACTGGGCCACCGCTGCCCCGCTTGCCCCCTTCGCAGTGGCCCGCTCCGCAGTGGCCCGCCCCGCAGTGGCCCGCCCCTCCGCGGCCCGCTCTGCACCAGACCGCCCCTCGGCAGTGTGCTCCGCCGCAGGCCGCCCGATCACCGCTGACCGAACCTCCCCAACCGGGAACTGCTCGATCGGCCCGAGGCTCCGCCAGGCCGGACCGCGTCGGCGCGCCGACGCCGGGGAAAGCGCCGTGATCAGCGCCGGAATACCGACAACCAAAGCCACCGCCGCCGAGCCCAATTGGACCAAAATCCCCAGTACGGTCCGCCGCTCCATGCCACTCCCCTTTCTGCTGTTCCGCGCTCGTTGCCGATTTTCACGCGCGACGATTGTTACGCTCGGCGATTTTCGCGCGTGCCTGTTTCCCCCGGCGGGAAACGTTTTGTCGCTGCCCGACCCTCATCCAGCCGCCCCTTCGCTGATGGGGACAGCAAGCCGCGTGCCGCTGGCGGGCAGGTGAGAACGGCATCTCGATTGCACTAGGACGGCCTAGCCCGCTCCCGCTTCCAAGGAACCTCCGTGTCAACCTTCCGCTCACGCTTCTCCGCCGCGCTTGTCGCCAGCTCGCTCGCGATCGCACTCGGGGTGGTCGCCAGCTCCTGCAGCCGCTACGCCGCCCCCCCCTCGGCGGACGCACCTCCCACAGCTCCTGGCCCCGCAGCTACTGGCCCCACAGGTTCTGTCGCCGCGACGACTGGCGAGGAGGCCGCCGAGCACGACCACCGCAGCGGGTCCGCCGGGGGCGTGATCAGCTCGCTTGGGGACGATCAATACCACACCGAAGCGGTGCTGCAATCGGGAGGTGCGTTGGTTCTGTTCACGCTCGGGGCGGACGAAACGAAGATCCAAGAAGTGCCCCAACAGGTGCTGACCGCCTACGTCCAGCCGCAGGGCTCAAGCGAGTCTTTTGTGATGATTCTCCAAGCCGAGCCGCTCCCCAGCGATTCTGCCGAGATGACTTCCCGGTTCCTCGGAGAATTGCCCGAGGCGGTCCGCGGCAAGCCGTTCTCGGCGACCATCCCCGCCCTGCGGATCGGCGGAGAGCGGTTTGCGGTGCGTTTCGATTCGCCGGCGGCCACTGCCGAGCCCGCGATGCCTGCACCGCGAGGGATCGACGAAGCCCGTGAGCTCTACCTGACCGCGGAGGGACTTTACACCGAGGCGGATATCGTCGCCAACGGACGCATGACGGCTGCGGAGAAATACGCCGGCTTCCGAGCCAACCACAACCGCGCCCCCAAGCCTGGCACCCCCATCTGCCCGATCACCGAAACGGAAGCCTCGCCGGAGTGCAGTTGGATCATCGGCGGCGAGACTTATACCTTCTGCTGCCCTCCTTGCATTGACGAGTTTCTCGCTCTGGCGAAGGAACACCCGGAACAGGTGCTCGAGCCGCAAGCCTACATCCACCTACCGCAGTCGCCATAGTCGCCATAGTCGCCTTTCGCTCCGCGAAAGTAGTGTTGGCTCGCTACTTTCGCGGAGCGAAAGGTGACTATATTCGCGCTACTTTCGCGGAGCGAAAGGCGACTATGAGGGAGCGAAAGGCGACTATGACTGTGAGATCGACGCGTAGATTACCAGCCCTACCACATACAGAACGAGGACGACCGCGGAGTCGATTCCCATTCCAAAGACGGTACGATCGCGGCGTTCCAACACTCCCCACAGATAGATGCTCGTGGTCATGATTCCCAGGGCCGCCAGAAAGCTAGCCGAGGGCCCCAGCGCATCGATGATTGGTCCCTTGCGGTAGGCGAGGTCCGCAGGCAGAAAGAGAGCCAGCGTGAGGCAGTTGGTCCCCAAAATATTGGCGGTGGCCATATTATAAGCACCAAAGCGGAATGCCGACCATGTTGTGCTGACTTCTGGCAGGCTTGTCACCAAGGCTACCAACGTAGCGCCGACGATTCCTTGACCGATGCCGGTTTGGGCGGCCAGCGTCTCCCCGAGCCGAGCAACCAAATAGCCACATCCTAATACCACCAGCGCCGCCATGCCAAAATAGATGCCCACCTGTTTCGTGGAGACCTCGGCATAAGCCTGATCGTGCACATCCTTCAGGTCCCGTGCCGACTCGGGGGGTTGGCCCACTTCGCCCGCCGGTTCCCATCGCGAGCGATCCTCATAACGGTAGATCACCCACAGGGCGAGGAGATACGCAGCGAATAGCAGCACCGGCCATAAGCCGATGTGAGCGAAGGTAAAAAACTCCCCGCTGGAATTGGCGGCGATGAACCAGCCGAGCAGTTGAATCAGCATTGCGGCTTGCATCAGCAGCGCCGCTTGAGGAGAGAAAAAGGTCAGCGCTTTGCGGCGAAGGACGACCGCATCGAGAACCGCGAGCACGACAATCTGCATCGCGATCCCGCCCACGAGATTCGTCCCCGCCAACGTCGCGGCTCCGGAAGCCGAGGCGGTCACCGTGGTCGCGATTTCAGGAAGACTGGTCGCTCCACCGAGCAGCAGCGCACCGGCGAACGCCCGCCCGAGCCCCGTACGTTCGGCAATTAAATCGACATAAATGCTTAGCTTCGATCCCGCCCACCACACACCGATGGCGGTCACCGCAAAAAGCAGACAATTAAGCCAGACCGAAAGTTCTGCGAAATTCAACGATGGCATCCGACGGGCCGCTGCGAATAAGCTCCAAGGCGTATGAATCAGCCACAGGCATGTGAGCCGACGGCGCTAGCCGCGGGTTCCGCTGCGATGCCGAATGGATCGAACATGCGAATTAGCGCCACTGTGGAATGGCGTTTCTCGAGGCCCGGACCCGATTGGGCCCGAGGGTAGCGCCTACGGCTCAATGAATCAGCCGCCACGCGCTAAGGTCCGGTTCTCAGGGCATTTTTTGAGAACCGGGGGCTAGCGCCCGGCGGCTGATGGGATTGGAAGCGAACAGCTTCGCCCCTACTCAGTCGTTGAGGTCGACATTGGGCTCGAGCCGTTCGACTTCGCGTTCGACTTCGCGTTCGGCCCGTTCGCCTCGCTCGACCGAGACGCCTTGCTCGCTGTAGTAGCGATCATTCGTCGTGCGCCAGTTCTCGTCCGCAAAATTCGGCCACTGTTCGTCCGAGAATCCAGGCGCGTTTTCGAATTTTTGTTTGGATGCGTTCAGCGTCAGCACCCATTCATCATCGATGTTCTGCACCCGAAAAGCTTTGAAGGGAACGGCGAACAATTTATCACCGACACCCAATACACCGCCGACCGACAAGGCAACATACCGCACCTCTCCGGTCTGCAGATCCAACACAATGTCCTCGACATCGCCGAGTTCTTCGTTGGCCAAGTCGCGGACTTCGAGATCCATCAATTGGCTCACTCGCATCGCCTTAGCCACCATCCGCTGGCCAGGCTGGGCGGCTTCGCGCCGCACTTCCGCCCGATCGGTTTCACGCTGGTTTTCGACCTGCACGCGGGCCCGATTGGTTTGGGCCCGATCGGTTTGGGCCCGATCGGTTTGGGCCCGGTCGGTTTGGACCTCGACGTCCACATCGTCTTGCTGAGCCAGCGCGGGACTGGCGGCAAATGCCAGCGCTGCCAGAGCTGCAAACAGAGTCTTACGCATTGAAGCGTCTCCTAAAGAAAAGGTTGGATTGGACGAGGCAAGAAAAGCAAACCGTGGACCGCTTCACGTGGCCACGGCTTCCAACCAGTTCTGGAGGCGTTCGAGATAGCTGACCAAGTTGTACTCGCGCTCGACCAATTCCGCCGCAGCCGCCTCGAGCGGTCCCGCAGGCACCGCACCACCGCGCCGCGCCTCCAGCCACTCACCCACCGCCCGCGACAGCGCCCCGGCGTCGCCGGCGGGGACCAGCCGCCCGGTCTCCGCATCGCGGACGAGTTCTCGGGTCCCACCGGCATCGGCGGCAATCACCGGCACGCCCAATCCAAAGGCCTCAAGCACGACGTTTGGCAGTCCTTCGTAGCGTGAGGGGCAGACGAGCAGATCGCACCGCGCGAGCAAACCGACGGCATCCTTCAGGTGCCCGGTGAAGCGGACGCGATCGGCAACTCCCAACTCGGCCGCCTGGCGTTCCAGAGCCCCACGGAGCGGACCGTCGCCGACCAGCCAGAGCATGAGCTGTGGCGCGTCGATGCGGGCCATGGCTTCGATCAGCAGGTCCTGGCCCTTCTCCCACGTCATCCGTCCGATGCAGGCGACGTGAATCTGCCCGCTCTCCAAAGGCACTCCCGGGTCGATCGCGGCGCGGCAGCGGAGCCCGGCCAGATCGAGAGGATTCCGCAGCGTCTCGACCGCGTCGGGCGGCAAATCGTAAAACTCGATCGCCGCACGCCGCACCGCCTCGCTGACCGCGAGCACGATGCGCGACTGCCGGTAGGCCGCCGCCAGCCGTCGACGCTTGGCGGCCAGAAAGCGGGGTTCGTTGCGGGTCAGATCGCGGTCGGGCGGACTGACGATGGTGGATACGCGACCGACGAGTCCTCGAGTCGCTGGACCGGCGACCAGCGTCATATGAAAAGTGCGATCGTAGACGACGTCGATTCCCCGTTGGCCGATCAGCGTTCGCAGGTGACGGACCATCCGCCGGTGCTTCCGCCCCGGCCAGTTCAGCTTCAACTCCGGCTCGGTATCGTCGAAGGCATGCACCGGGACATCGGCGGGAACTTCGGAGAGCAACTCGCCGCGACGGTACGTGAGGTACAGCTCCGGAGCGAATCGCCGACGGTCGAGGTGTTCGAGCAGCAGCAGGGTTTGGCGTTCGCTCCCCCCTCCCTCCATCGATCCCGAGAGCAGCAGAACGCGGCGGGGCTGCGAACTTGGCTCCGCCCGAGCGGCGGGAGCGTGGGGGCGGTCGGCGGGAGCAGGGGGGCGGTCGGGGCGGCGAAAAACTTGAATCATTTGCTCCCAGTTCGGATCAGCCGGCGGTGGCAAAGTGTGCCGGTCATGCCAAGTGCGCCTCAGCCATCGCGGAGGTTGGACTTCCCGCCTCGCAAGGTCGAATCTGCACGAAGGGTGCGTCCGCGTCGAATCACCGGCAGCGCGTCCCCTTGTCACTTCGACGCCAGGGAAGGAATGTCGAGCATGCGTCGCAATCGCACCGCACGGATTTTAGTTTGGCCCACGCTGACTGCCACCGCAGTCATCGCCGTGCTGTTGTCGCGATCCACGCTGCAGGAGCGGTGCGCCACCTGGACCGGACTCGAGTGGCTCGGCCCGGTGCTCGAGGGACCCCATCCAGGGATCGCTGGCGGTCGCGGCGCGTCGAATCCGGCCGCGGCTTCCACGCGGCGGCATTTTTGGCCCGAGCCGCTCGAGGAGAGCCGTCTGGGACAGCGGCTCGGGGGCCGAGAATCGTGGCGGAGCGCCGCCTCGCCGAGCGATCGGCCCCTGCCGGCCCCGAGCGAAGGCATTGCGGCCGCGGGCGGATTGCCGACCGAAACATGGCTCGATACTCCGCGGCTGACCACGCCGCAGGCCCGTTCTATGGGGGCCCGCTTGCAGGCCCCGGTTCGGGACGAGCGGGAGGAATTGGCGGGCTTCGACGCCACGACCCTCGCTCCGGGCAGCGATTTCGGTCCCAGCTTTTCCGCCGCTTCGGTGAGCACTCGCCGGACCACGCAGCTCCCCCAGTTCGCCCCGTCGCAGTCTTCGTCCTCCGAGGCGGCGCGTTCCGGCGATTCCGCTCCCAGCGGCACTGCGCTGCTTTCGGCGAACGGTTCGCCAGCCGCCGCGACCGCGAGCTTGGCTCTCCCGCTGGGGCTCTCTCCGCAGCTCGGCTCGTCTCACGGGCTGGAGAGTTCCTTCGCGCTGGGGCTGCCCCGCGTGTCGCCCGACCCCGGGGCTCCCCTCGCTCCGAGGGCCCGCGGGGCCGAGAATCGCAGCCGCGGCGCGACGCCGGGGGCCGCCTGGCCGGCGACTCCGGCGCTGAACGAGTTGCTGATCGAGATCGCCGCTGAGCCCGAGGCCGCGGGCTGGTCGTCGCGGATCCGCCGCACGCTGGCCGCCCTGCAAAGCCTCCCCTCGCTGACCGACCCCCGCAGCGGCGAGCTGCTCGCCGAGCTGCAGTCGTTGGCCGAAGTGGGGCTGGCCGTGGGCGAGCAGCAGACGGCGGATCGCGATTACCAGGAGCGGTTGCTGCGGACCTCCCACGCGCTGCACCGGCGGGTCGTCGTTTGGCAAGCGGTCTGGCGCGTGGGTGCGGGCAGCGGTGCGGCAGGCCCGGAGCACCCGCGGCTGGGGGGACTCGATGTGCACGCCGTCTCCGCCCGTCGTCTCCGCTCGGCGCCGCTCGAGAACTTGATCGCCGAAGTCCGCCGCCACGCGAGCACGACCGGTGACGCGCAAGGGTGGGAGCGGTATCTGTTGCTCGACCAGATCGGCCGGTTGGCGACCGAGGCCAACGCCGAACAGCGGCGGCTCGTCGCTCAGCGATTGCTCTCGCGGCTGCAGTGGGATGCGCTCGAGCCGCCCCAGGCGGAATGGCTCGAAGACGCGAGCGTGCAGCGGTTGGCCTCCCGGCTCCGGCCCTGGGCCGACGCGCCGATCGACTACGCCGACCTCCTGGCCCAGCTCGAGCGGCAGGAATCCGATGCGATCGACCTAGGCAGCATCCAAGTCGCCACGGCGGTGCAGACGCTGCGGTTTGCGGGAGAGGAGCGAGCCGCCGACGTCGCCGAGGCGATCAACTCGTACTACCGCAACGCCAACGTGCGATTCGCCGTTTCGGCCGAGCTGCTCGAGCGACTGTTGCCAGCGGTTCCCAGCCGCACGACCTCGATCGCTCAAACGATTCAAGGGGCTCCGGTGCGGGGCAGCGGGCAGATCGAGAGCGCCCTAGGGATCGAACTCGTTCCGTCCGCCGACGCTTGGCAACTGCGGCTCGGGACCGACGGCACGATCCGCTCACGGACGGCCACCGAACGGGGACCGGTTGAAGTCCGCAACCAGACCCACGCCGCGTTCGCCGCCGCCACGCCGATTCGCGTCGATCGCCGCGGCGTCCAGGTCGGCGAGACGAGCGTGGATGTCGAGTCGCGAACGCGGCTCGGCGGGCTGCGGACCGATTACGACGGGTTTCCGCTGATCGAGTCGCTCGTTCGTGGGATCGCGATGTATCAGTACGAGCAAGCGGTCGGACCGGCCAAGCGAGAATCCGAAGCGCTGATGCGGGCGGAGATCGAACGGACGCTCGCCGCCGAAGTCGAGCAGCAGATCGCGACCAGCTCCCAACAGCTCTCGGATCGCTTGCTCGGCCCGCTCGCCCGTCTCCAGTTGGCACCGTTGGTCGTCGATCTCGAGACCAGCGAATCGCGGCTCTCGGCCCGCTACCGCGTCGCCGGCGACTGGCAGTTGGCCGGGTTCACTCCGCGCCCGCGAGCGATGAGCGACAGCCTGCTGAGCCTGCAGGTCCATCAATCGGCGCTGAACAACACCTTCGAGCGACTCACCCCTTCGGCCGCCCCGCAGCCGATCCGCGAGCTGACGGCGAATCTGCTCGCGATGTTCGGGGCCCCCGGAGCGGAGGTTCCCGAGGACATGCCCCACGACGTGCAGATTCAGTTCGCTCCGACGCGGCCGATCACCGTCGAGATCGAGGACGACCGGCTGTGGCTGACGCTGCGGATCGTGCGGCTGACGCGCACCGGTGGTATCGATCTGAGCCACTTCATCGTTCGCGCCGCCTACCGCGCCGAGGCCGACGGAATGCAGGCCCGACTGGTCCGCGACGGGGGACTGCAGGTCAGCGGCCCACGGATGGGGATGCGGGAGCGGCTTCCGGTCCGAGCGATCTTCAACGTCGTGCTTTCCGAAGAGCGCCCCCTGCCGCTCGTCGGCAGCGAACTGGCCGCGCATCCCGCCGCCGCCGGGCTCGAAGTCCGGACGCTGGAGTTGACCGACGGTTGGTTGGCCCTAGCGATCGGTCCGGAAGGAGTACGGAGTACTGAGTACTGAGCTGAGGACTGAAGCCTGATGCCTGAAGCCTGATGCCTGAAGCCTAACCCTCGATTCCGGCGAGTTCGCAGAGGTGGGCTTGGCTGACCGGCTGGGGACAACTCCAGACGAGATAGAACAGCGCTTCGCGGCACCAGCGTCCGGCGGGGTGGCCGCTGACGAACCCGGCTCCCTTGGCGGCGGTCAGCGCCGCTTGCGTCGCCCGCAGGACCAGTCGATTGGCGCGGCCGCGGAGGTCGGCTGGCGAGCAGGCTTCGTCGCTCCCCTCGGAAGCGGCGATCAGGTCGGCGTGGAGCTGGCTGACTTCGCTGCCGAGTCCGCGTGCGATCGGCTCCAGGTCCTCGCGTCGCTCAGCTTCGGCAGCGATGAATTCCACCGCGGCGGCGGCCAACCCGGCGGCCAGGGTCGAGGTCTGCAGTCCTCCGGTCCCCGCGCCGCTGCCATGTTGCATCACGTGCTCGACGGGCCCGGCGAGGAGTTGATCGGCGGCGACCAGCACTTGCTCAAAGTCGACCCGGCCGGTGCAGGAAGCGGTCAGCGCGACCAGCGACGCGGGGGTTTGAGGGCGGACGCCGGGCTGGTCAGTCGGGACGGCCGCCAAAATTTCGCGGCCATCGTCGAGCGTGGCCCCGACGACGATCATCTCCGCGTGCGTCCCGCCGGTAACCCAAGGGCTGTAGCCGTCGAGCCGAAAGCCGTCCCCCTCGGGAATGGCTCGCAGCACCGGCGTCTTCAAATGTCGGCGGCTGGTCGTCAGATGGCTGATCCCGACCGTGGCAAAACAGTCGCCGCGGAGCAGCGGTTCGAGCCACCGCCGGTGGGCCGCTTGGTTCGAGCTCTGGGCCAGACGGCGGCAGGCCCCCATCCGCTGCGTGATCACGAAGGTCGTGGTCTGGCACGCCTGAGCCAGCCGCAGGTAAGCCCGCGTCTGCTCGGCTTCACTCCAGCCGAGACCTCCGGCCGCGGCGGGCATGAACCAGCGGAAGACGCCGGCCCGTCCGCACCAGGCAAGCTGCTCGGCAGGCCACGGCAGCTCATTCCCCGCCCTCGGCCCCTCCTCAAGCGAGGGAGCAACCTCCAGTGAGGGGGACGCGGCGGCCAGGGCGTCGCAGAGTCGGTCCATCGAGTCGCTGTCGACACGCTCGACGAATGTTGATATTTCCATAACTGGTGCGAACCACCTAAATAGCGAACTGAGCGGTGGAGTTTTTCTCCGAAACCGCTTGTGAACTGGCTATAACTCCGTTGATCACTGCACGATTCGTGCGGTTGTTCCCGGAAGTTCCTATCCTTCCCCATGCAGGACCCCCCGTCGGTCATGAGCCCTCTGAATCCCTCTCTCGCCGTCGAAACGCAAATTCCGTCGAACGCGGACGCGTCGGCCGAGCCGATCACTCCGGAAGGCCGCGATCTGTACGACAAATTGTGGGCGCTGGCTCGCAACTTGTGGTGGTCCTGGCATCCCGAGTGCGACCATCTGTTCCGCGACATCGATCCGATTCGGTGGCGGCAATTGGACCACAACCCGATTGCGCTGCTCCGCGAATTCAGCCCGGCCCGATTGGCGCTGCGAGCCAATGAGTTGGTCCTGCACAGTCGCATTAATTATGCCCATCGCCGGATGCAGGAATACCTGACCTCGACCAATACCTGGGCCTCCTCGGCCGCCGGGCTGCTCGGGGCTCAGCCGGTCGCCTACTTCTCGGCTGAATTCGGCATCCACGAATCGATCCCGATCTACTCGGGTGGTCTCGGCGTGTTGGCCGGCGACCACATCAAGAGCGCCTCGGGGCTGGGCGTCCCGCTGGTCGCGGTCGGGCTCTACTATTCCCACGGTTATTTCCGCCAGTACCTCGACGAAGAAGGGTATCAGCGGGAGGACTACCTGGAGACGAGGATCGACAACCTGCCGATCGAGCCGGCGGTGGGTACCGACGGCGCGCCGATCACCGTCACGATCGCCACCCGCGATGGCGAGCTGCGGGCGAAGGTTTGGTTGATGCACGTCGGCCGCGTGAAGCTGTACTTGCTCGACTGCAACGTCGAAGAGAACAAACCGGAAGACCGTGAGCTGACCAGCCGGCTCTACGGCGGTGACGTGCGGACTCGGATTCGCCAGGAGTTGGTCCTCGGCGTCGGCGGCGTCCGCGCCTTGCAAGCGGCCGGGATTCGGCCGGCCGTGTACCACTTGAACGAAGGGCACTCGGCGTTCGGTCCGCTGGAAGTGATCCGGCAACTGATGCACGACCATGGCCGCAGCTTCGAGGACGCCGCTCGCGAAGCGGCTCGCTGCACCCTGTTCACCACCCATACGCCCGTTCCGGCCGGACACGATCGGTTCTCGCCCGAGCTGGTCGAAGAGCACCTCGGGCCGCTCCGCGACGCGCTGGGGGTCGACCAGCGGACCTTGCTGGGACTCGGACGCGTCGATCCGGACGACATCTCCGAACCGTTCTGCATGACCGTGATCGGGATGAAGCTCAGCCGCTACACCAACGCGGTGAGCAACCTGCATGGAGTGATTTCGCGGCGGATGTGGGCGACGCTGTGGCCGACCCGCTCGGAAGACGAAGTGCCGATCGGGCACATCACCAACGGCGTGCACGTGCCCACCTGGCTCGCCGGTCAGATGGCTCAGCTGTTCGACAAGCATTTTCCCGCGGGCTGGAAAAGCCGGATGGCCTCGCCGGAAATTTGGCAGGCGATCAACACGGTCGATCCGGGCGAACTCTGGGAAACCCACAACGCGCTCAAAAATCTCCTGCTCTCGTTCGTCCGCCGCCGCGTCTCGCGGCAGTGCCGACGCCGCGGGGAGAGCGACGCGATGATCGAAGCGGCGAGAAACGTGCTCGATCCGCAGGCCCTGACGATCGGCTTTGGTCGCCGCTTTGCAACGTACAAGCGGGCGAACCTCGTCTTCAATGAACTCGAGCGGATCGGCGAACTGCTGAGCGACTCGGACCGCCCGGTCCAGCTGATCTACGCAGGCAAGGCGCACCCCAAGGATGAGCCGGGCAAACGGTTCATTCAGGAGATTGCCAACCTGCGGCATGATCCGGCGTTCGCTGGCCGCATCGCCTTCGTCGAGGATTACGACATCAACGTCGGTCGGCACCTCGTGCAAGGCGTCGACGTGTGGCTCAACAATCCCCGCCGGCCGCTCGAAGCGAGTGGCACCAGCGGTCAGAAGGTCGTCCTCAACGGGGGGCTGAACTGCAGCATCCTCGATGGCTGGTGGGCCGAAGCCTACAACGGCTCCAACGGTTTCGCGATCGGCGACGGCCGTAGCCACACCGACGACGCGATCACCGACGCCCGCGACGCCCTGGCCCTCTACGAGACGCTCGAACATCAGGTCATCCCGATCTTCTACGATCGCGACTCCGACGGGCTGCCGCGGCGGTGGATCAAGATGATGATGAATTCGCTCAGCACCCTCGCTTGGCGGTTCAGCAGCCATCGGATGGTGGCCGACTATACCACGCAAGGCTACATCCCGGCAGCCGGCGGAGTCAGCTGCGAGATGCGAGTCCACTGAGACAGGTCGGGGTCCGGTGGCCGGTGGCCGGTGTCCGGTGTCCGGTGTCCGGTGTCCGGGGTCCGGTGTCCGGTGTCCGGGGTCCGGTGTCCGGTGTCCGGTGTCCGGTAGCCGGTGGCCGGTGTCCGGGAATCTGAGATTTGAGATTCTCACCGGCTCCCGGCTCCCGGCTCCCGGCTCCCGGCTCCCGGCTCCCGGCTCCCGGCTACCTGCTCCCGGCTACCGGCTACCAGCTACCAGCTACCGGCTACCGGCTACCAGCTACCGGCTACCGTTTCTCGGCATAATATTCGCGTGGCGCTTCTGGGAACTCGAATTTGGGTCTCTTGCGGAGCGTCTCGCGAATCATGTCGCTCACGAATTCCACGCCGGTCTCGATCGTCAAGACGACGATCACTGAGTTTTCCGAAGACCGCTGCATGCAGATGGCTGCGGCGCTGGCCTATTACACGATGTTCGCGGTCGCTCCGCTGATGGTGGTCGTGATCGCCGTGGCGGGATTCTTCCTGCAGCAGAGCGGTGTGGCGGGGAGCGAGGCGGAAGTCGAGTCGACGGTGGTCTCGGAGATCGGCCACGTGGTCGGCGAGCAGCCCGCCCAGCAGATTTCCGAAATGCTCTCCTCTTCGCAGCGTGGCGGCGGCTCGACGTGGACGACGATCCTGAGCACCGTGATGCTGCTCTTCGGTGCGACCGCGATCGTCGCTCAACTGCAGGCGTCGATGAATCAAGCCTGGGAAGTGGAGCCCGATCCGAACCAGGGAGGTTTTTGGAATTTCGCTAAAAAGCGGATCCTGTCGCTGGGAATGATCATCGGCATCGCGTTCCTGCTGCTCGTCTCGCTGGTGCTCAGCACGGTGCTCGAAGCGTTCAACAACCTCGTTATGCAGTATCTGCCCGAGGGGATTGGGAGCTGGGTTCCAAAACTGACGAACTTCGTGCTCCAGTTGCTGATTACCACAGGGCTGTTTGCGGCGATTTTTAAGGTCTTGCCCGACGCCAAAATTCGCTGGCGCGACGTGGGGATCGGGGCGTTCGTCACCGCTTTGGCGTTCAGCCTCGGCCGCTATGCAATCAGCCTCTACCTGGCGCAAGGGAACGTAAGCGACGGTTTTGGGCTGGCCGGCTCCTTGGTCGTCTTCCTGGTCTGGGTCTATTATTCTTCGGTGATCTTTTTCATCGGTGTGGAATTCACCCAGGTCTACATCCGCTCGCGAGGCCGCCGCATCGAGCCGGTCGAAGGGGCGGTGCGAGTGGTCCGCAAGGTGGAAAAGCAACAACCGGCCGCCGCTTAGCTCACCGCTTAGCTCACCGCTTAGCCCACTGCTGAGCCCATTGCCCGGCGGCTCCTCCGCTCCCCTCCCCGCGTTTTCAAAGCCGCTCGTGTTGTCCTCCTCCCTTGCTTCTTCTACACCCGAACTGCTCGCACCGGCGGGCGATTGGGATTGTCTCCGCGCAGCGATCGAAAACGGGGCCGACGCGGTCTACTTTGGCCTCGACTGCGGCTTTAATGCCCGTGCACGGGCTCAGAACTTCGGTCTCGACGATCTCCCCGAGGTGCTCCGCCAGCTGCATCGTCGCGGGCTTCGCGGCTATGTCACGCTGAACACGCTCGTCTTTCCGTCGGAGCTGCCGCGGATCGCCGAAGCCCTGCAGCGGATCGCCGAGTCGGGAGTCGACGCCGTCCTGGTCCAAGACCTCGGGCTCGCCCGGCTCGTCCGCCAGACCTGCCCGGAGCTGGAGCTGCATGCTTCGACGCAGATGACGATGACCAGCAGCGAGGGAATCGAAGTCGCCCGCCGCTTGGGGGTCTCTCGCGTCGTGTTGGCTCGCGAACTGTCGATCTCGGAGATCCGCAAAATTCGCGAAAAAACCGAGATGCCGCTGGAGGTCTTCGTCCACGGGGCGCTCTGCGTCGCCTACTCCGGGCAGTGCCTGACGAGCGAGTCGCTCGGCGGACGCAGCGCCAATCGCGGCCAGTGCGCCCAGGCCTGCCGGCTCCCCTACGATTTGGTCGTCGATGATCAGCCGCGCGAACTGGGCGACGTCCGCTACCTGCTGAGCCCCCAAGATCTCGCCGCCTATGCTCTCGTCCCCGAATTGATCGAGGCGGGCGTCTGCTCGCTAAAAATCGAAGGCCGGCTGAAGACGGCCGAATACGTCGCCAACATCACCCGCCACTACCGGACCGCGATCGATGAAGCGATGGCCGGGCGGCCGGTCCAGTTCACGCGGCGGCAAATCCATGAGATGGAGCTTTCCTTCTCCCGTGGCTTTTCGCCCGGCTGGCTGCAGGGCTGCGACCACAAGATGCTGGTCCCCGGCGATAACTCGGCCAAACGCGGGGTGCGGCTCGGGGACGTGCTGAGCGTCCAAGGACAGCGTGTCGTGGTGCGGCTCGAGGCGGCGGTGGCTCGCGGCGACGGCGTGGCTTTCGAAGGCGATCGCACCGCCGGTACCGACCAGGGCGGTCGCGTCTACGAACTCTCGCGGCGGGGCAAGCCGGTTCGCGAACCTGAGGTCAGCCGCGGCGTGGTCGAACTCGCCTTCGACGCCAGCTCGGTCGACACCGCCCGGATCTATCCCGGCCAGCGGGTTTGGAAGACCGATGATCCGCGACTGCGACGCCGGCTGCGGGCCTCCTTCAACACCGCCGATCCGACTCGCCGCATTCCGCTCGATCTGCGGATCACGGCGCAGAGCGGCGAGCGGTTGCACCTTCACGCAACGACGGCCAACGGGCTGGAGGTGGTCGTGGAGAGCGACTCGCCGCTGGAGCCAGCCCGCCGCCATCCGGCCAGCGAGAGTGGACTCCGCGAACAATTCAGTCGCCTCGGCGGCACTCCGTTCGAGCTTCGCAATCTTGAAGCTCGCATCGAAGGGGAACCGATGATCCCCCACAGCGTCACCGGAGCCGTCCGTCGCGTGCTGGTCGAACGCTTAATTGAAGCGGCCGAAGCCCAGCCGCCGCGATCGATCGATCCCGATGCGCTGAACAAACTCAGCCTCCACGTCACCGAGCCGCCTGCTCCAGAGTCCGCCCCGGCGTCCACGCTCGGTGCCGCCGAGACCAGTGGCGAGGCGCCGCAGCTCTGGGTTCTGTGCCGAACCCAAGCCCAGATCGCTGCGGCGATCGACGCCGGCGCCCGCCAGCTGTACGCCGACTTTCACGATATTCGCGAGTACGGCGCGGCGGTCGAGACGGCCCGTGCGGCTGGAGCAACGATCTATCTCGCGACCCTCCGCATTCAGAAGCCGGGCGAATTAGGGCTGACGCGAAAACTCCTCCGGCACTCGCCCGATGGGTTGCTGGTCCGCAATCTGGCTTCGCTCGAAGTCTGCCGCGAGGCGGGCGTCGCAGCGGTTGCCGATTTCTCGCTGAACGTCGCCAACCATCTGACCGCCGATTTCTTGCGGGCCAGCGGCGCGGCGCGGCTGACCGTCTCCTACGACCTGAACCGCGATCAGCTCGGGGACTTGGTGTCGGCCGTCCCAACGCGGTGGCTGGAAGTCGTCGTTCACCAGCACATGCCGATGTTCCATATGGAGCACTGCGTGTTCTGCTCGGTGCTCTCACCGGGGACCAACAAGACCAACTGCGGTCGCCCCTGCGATACGCATTTGGTCAAGCTCCGCGACCGGATCGGGATGGACCATCCGCTGCAGGCCGACGTGGGCTGCCGCAATACGCTGTTCAACGCGGTCCCGCAGAGCGGCGCGGAAGTGATCCCCGAAATGTTAACCGCCGGTGTGCGTGCGTTCCGCGTTGAGCTGCTCGAGGACGACGCGGCGCAGACACGCCGCATCCTCACGCTCTACTCCCGCTTGCTCGCCGGCTCGATCGAACCTCGAGAGGTTTGGCAGGAATTGAAAGCGGCTAACCGCGTCGGCGTCACCCGCGGCACCCTCGAGCAACGCCGCAACCCGCTGGCAATCGTGTAGAGGCAATGCCATCACCCTCCCCCCGGGAGGGTCATGCAGTTTTTAGCCCCCTCTCCCCCGAAGGGAATCGCGGCAATCGCTTGACCTTCACCCCCAAACATTTTCGCGATTCTCTTTGGGGGAGAGGGCTGGGGTGAGGGGGTCTAAGCGGCCGGCAACCGGCCCCCTCACCCTAGCCCTCTCCCCCACGGCTTGGCTGCGGAACTTTCGTTCGCAGCCAAGCC
>NZ_WRPR01000045.1 GCF_010367455.1 Candidatus Laterigemmans baculatus
CAGAGCCTAGCTGGACAGCGCCACTTTGGATTGGTTCGGAGCAGGACGGCTCGCGGAAAAATCGTTTAACGGCAAGCCGAAGGCGACTGTGTTTTAAAAAGCAGTCGCCTTCGGCTTGCCGTTAAACGACTTGGTAGCCAACTGCTGGGCACTGCGGACTTCATGGCAATTCAGCGTGAGAAAGTGGCGCTGTCCAACTAGCCCCCGGTTCCCGGAAACGCCGCAGAAACCGGACGCTAGCGCGTGGCGGCTGATTTAGCACATGGGCGCGCGGGGTGATGAATTCTCACTACTCCTCGACCACTTCCAACAACACCGGGGGCGAGGTGATTCCCCCTTCGATCGCTGCGGTGAGGTGGAACAGCCGTGGGCCGAGCGCGGCGGTCGGTGCGGCGGTGATGAAGAATTGCTGTCGATCGGAGCCGGGCAGAACCAGCAGCCCGCTGAGTCCAATGTTGTCGACGAACACGCCGTGCGGCATGTTCCGTCCCGCAAACTCGTTGCCCAACCGGATCTCCCCCTCGTTACCATGGCGATCGACGTGCACCACCGCCGAGATCGTCTCGCCGGGGCGAATCCGCAGCGTCGCAGTCTCTGAAGCAGCCACCGCCTCGGTAGCGGACGCATCGTCCGGGTCTCCGGCGGAGCTGCTGGCGTCGATGTCGGGAACGATCCGCAACGTTGCCTGCGGACGGGGGCCCGTCTTCAGTTCGCCCAGATCACCCGCGGCTCGCTCGACCACACGGCCGAGGATCTTGGCCCGCGCAACGACGCGCGGCGGAGCAAAGGTCTGATTGGCTGGCACATCGGCGTCGGCCCAGACGACACCAAACGCTTCGTTCTGTCCCGCTTCGATGACAACGTGCTCGGTCGCGTGCAAGCCCTCGGGCAATCCACTGATTTCGAACTCGACCGGACCCGGGTAGTCGTCGCTGCGGACAATTGCGACGCGGAATTCACGGCCGGCACCGGCGGGGATAGGCTGGGTGATCTTATCGACTCGAGGACGATAGTCGGGGGAAGCGGGGCGGAGGGTTAAGCGGTACTTGAAGTCCGCACCGCCGAGTCCTCGCGCGTCGCGAACCGCAATTTTGTAGCTCCCGTCGGACGGTGCGACGAACCGCAGACGGCTGTCCGAGCCGATCTGCCGAGAGCCGTCGTCATCGTTCAGGTAGGGGATCTCGAAAACGGGCAAACCGTTCGACGCCGGAGACTCGCCCGGAGCCAGTTCGCGAACGATGTAAGCCGGCTCTTGCAGCGCGTGGGTTACCGGCGTGGTGTCGAAAAAAGTCCATCGCGCGCCCGTCCCCGGGTAGACGTTGAACCCGCTGTCGGGACCGCGCGGATACATCCACAGCCGCGTCACTTCGCCTGCCGAGTAGAGGTAATCGTTCAGCTCCATCGCCTGCCAATCGAACAGGCGAAAGTCGTTGCTCTGCGTGGAGTCCTTCCCGCGAAAGGTAAAGTACGACTCGTGGACGGCTTGCAACCGCGTTCGCAGCACCGGTTGACTCGCCGCGTCGAACACCTGCACGACCGAATCGAGCGGCGAACCGTCGCGAGCCGCTTGGGTCTCGATCATCCACACTTCGCCGCGCCGCGCATCGAAGCGGAACCAGTCGACGGCCGCCGTGTCCCCGTCGCCCGCCTGCAAGACTCCTTGGACGATCGCGCCTCGCGGGAGCGGCATCGCTTGTTCGGAGCGTTGGTTTTCGCCGCCCGTCGGCTCTTGCAGTTCCGCCAAGGCTTCGACGGTCAGATAGATTTCCTCGATCGGCTGGGGCGAATCAGCAAACCGCGTCCCCTGAGCGGCCATGGCTTCGGGCCCGCTCGGCAGGTCGATCCAGCTCAGCGTTCCGTCCATCGATCCGACCACCGCTCGGTCCCCCGCCGGGTTGACGGCGATGTCGCTAATCAGATCCGAACCGTCGGGGAGATCGGAGACTTGAGACCAGGAAGCGGTATCGAACATCGTCAGCCGACCCGCCGCACTGGCGACGATCAGACGCTGGCCATCGGCGGTGAGCGTCAGACGCACGAGCGGTGCTTCGTCGGCGAACCGCGTCGCGACCAGCGGGTTTGTTCTCGCTCGCTCGCGGGAGACAAACTTCCAGACGCGAAATTGGTTATCCGCACTGCCGGCGACGATCCGCTCGCCATCGGGAGTGAAGGCGACCGACCACACTTCCCCTTGCGGCTGGGCAAGTGTGTCGAGCCGCTCACCGCTGGAGACCTTCCAGAGTTTGACCGTCTCGTCGGCACTGGCCGTTGCCAGCACGGCACCATCGGGAGAGAAAGCGACATCGAAGATCGCTCCGTTGTGACCGCTCAACGTTTGCAACAGTTCGCCGCTGGCCAAATCCCACAGCCGAACCTCCGCATCATAACCGGCGGTGGCTACCGTCTTGCCATCCGGTGAGAGGGCAGCCGCATAGAGAATGTCGCGGTGGCCGACCAGTTCCGCGATTCGCTCTCCGCTGGCGACCTCATAGACACTGGCTTGGCCGAATGCTCCGGTCACGCCGGAGGCGACGACCAGACGCCTGCCGTCGGAGCTGAACCGCAGATCGTTGACCTTGCCTGGCTGCTCCGGAAGCGTGCGGAGCGTTTTTTCGCTGCCGACTTCGACAATCTCGACGCTGCGGAAGCGGGCGACGGCCAAGTGCGGCTGTTGAGGCGCGAGGGCCACGGCAGTGATCGGCAACGGTTGGTTGCTGGTGCGTTCGATCTGAGGAGTCCGCGGCATCCGCCGCACCGGCGGGTCTCCCTCGGGGCCTTTGGCTCCCTGTTCGATCCAAAGTCGCAGCAGCGCTCGTTCGGCTTCGTTCGGGCCTTCCATGTCATCTGGCGGCATGACCGGTTCGATTCGGCCGGCGACCATTAGGAACAGCCGGCTGCTGTCGGGTTCGCCTGGGGTGATCGCCGGTCCGTGTTCGCCTCCGCCCAACAAGTCGGCGAACGAGTCGAGCACGAATTCGCCGTTGGCGTCATCGGCGGTGTGGCAGGCGACACAGTAGACTTCGAAGATCGGTGCGATATCGCGGCCATAGTCCACGGCTTCCGGTGGGGATCCGGTAGGGACCGCTTCGTCGGCCGCCGTGGTCGTCGGGTGCAGTGCGACAGCCAGCATCAGGATCGTCAGCGCGAAGGCGAATGGAACTCGCATGGGAAGCCGCCGAATGGGATCTGGAAAGACTTATTGGTTGAAGACGAATTCGGCGCTCGTGAGCACGCCCCAGCAGAGGTCCTCGATCGCTTGCCGCCGCGCGTCGGGACCATATTCCGAGATCACCGCGAGAAGTTGCTGCCGCTCGTCCTCGGTCGGATGCCGCGCCAAAGCCGCCAAGAATAACGCATCGACGATTTCTCGGTCGGATTGCTCGGCGGCTAGCCAACGGGTGATCCGATTGCCCTGGGCGGCTAGCTTTGGATTGAGCGTTTCGCCGTTCGACATATGAAGCACTTGCACCATGCTCGGCTCATCGCTCCGTTCGCATTCGCAGGTGATTTCCCGCGGATTGCGGCCGAAGGTTTGGAGGAAATACGATTCGACGGCCGAGTCGTACAACTCGATAGCCCGCGTTCCCGTGGGATAAAAATCAGTCGGGACTCGATCGGCGCCGGGGAAGGCCAGGGTCTCGAACCGCGTGCTGGTCTGCAGCGTTTGGTCGATCGCATCGAGCAGCACCTCGGCCATCATCCGGCGCGGATAGTAGCGGCTGTAGTAACGCGACTCGGCTTCGTTGTGTGGCAGCGGCTGACTGCTCCGCTGGTACGTTTCGCTCCGCAAAATCTCGCGGATCAAACGCTTGAGATCAAAATCGCTGTCGACGAGAAACTCGGACGCCGCGGCTAGCAAAGGCTCGTTGCTGGCCGGATTGCTCAGCCGCAGATCGTCGGGCTCTTCGATCAGCGCGACTCCGTAGAAGTTTTTCCAGATGCGATTGGTGATCGCACGCGTGAAATAAGGATTGTCCGCAGCGACCATCCAGTCGGCCAACGCCTCGCGACGATCTCCCGGGTCCTCGATCTCCAAGGGAGGTTGATCGAGTGCCGCCGGAGGCTGAGGTTTCCCGCGGGCGGGCTGGATCAAATCTCCGCTGGTGGCGACATATAAGGTTCGGATCCCGTCACCGTTACGCGAATCGCCACCCCAACCTTTTCCACGCACGCGGGCGAACATGTTGGCCATTGCGTAGTATTGATCGTTGGTCCATTTCTCGAGTGGGTGGTTGTGGCATTTGGCACATCCGATCGAGAGACCCAAAAAGGCCTGCGACGCGTTCTCCGTCATCGACTCGGGATCTTGATGCAGCGCGTAGAAGTTCGTCGCGCCGTTCTCCACGCTGCTTCCGCGAGCGGTCAGGATCGAGCGGACGAATTCGTCCCAAGGCACGTTGTCGCTGACTTGCTCCCGGATCCAACTGTAAAAAGCCTTCACACCGGCCGGCCGCAGCCGGGTGCCGTTGACGAGCAGTAAATCGCTCCACTTGTACGACCAGTAGTCGACAAAGTCCTCGCTGGAGAGCAGCGCCTCGATCAAGCGGTCGCGTTTGTCGCTCCGCGCATCGGCCAGGAAATCTTGAGTCTCGGTGAGCGTGGGGAGGCGGCCGATCGTGTCGATGCTCGCGCGGCGAATGAACGTCTCGTCGCTGCAGCGAGGTGACGGTTGGAGGTTCAGCGTCTGGAGTTGGCGGAGCACCAGTTCATCGATGAAGTTTCGCTGCGGGGCGTCCCGGTAAACCTCCTCGGCAACCTGGTAGGGATAGGGAACCGTGAAGCGGGCGAGCGCAACTTTGCTACTGAACCAGACGAGGACCGCCCCTTGGCCGCTTCCGCGAACCTCGACGCGGCCGCTCGGATCGACCCCCACGATGGACTCGTCGGTCGCGGTGAACTTGGCCCAGTGGGTTACATCCGCCACGCGTCCGTCGCTGTAGTGCGCTTGGACCAGCACCTGAGCGGCCTGTCCCTCGGCCAACATCGTCTCGCTCGGCAGCAGGCTGATCCGTTCGAGGCTCGGATCGTCCTGGCTCGGCGGAGCGGCACCGTTGGCGATCCAGCGGCTGAGGATTTGATAATCGCGCGAATCGAGCTCGAGTCGTAGCCCGCCCTTGTGCGGGAGCGCACCGGTCGGCTTGGCCAGCAGCAAACTGCGGCCGGGGTCTCCTGGTTCGATGCGCCGCCCGAGCGCTTCGCGAGTGATCGATTGGTAGTCGGCCAGCGGGTCGTAGCCGTGCAGGGAAAGCCGGAATCCGCCCTTGCCGGCCAGCGCCCCATGGCAGGCTCCGGCGTTGCAGCCGAGCTTGGCGAGAATCGGCTGGACGTCGTGGCGGAAGCTCCACGCATGCGGCGCGTCGGCGTTCTCCACCGTCACCTGGGCCCGCGACTCGCTGCCGTCGGCGGCTCGAGCGATGATCTCCGCTTGGCCATTGCCCACCGGGCGGACCACACCCGCGGCGACGACCGCGACCGAAGGATCGGACGATTCGAGCTCCATCCCCTCGGTGATGAGCGGCCCAGCGACGGGCTCGTCGCTGCTCGACAGCGACTCTGCCGCAGCGGGAGCCGTGCGGACCGCGATCACTCGCTGCTGGGCTTCGGGACCGCTCAGCGTGAACCGGTTCGGCAGTAACTGGAATTCGGCCGCGGAAGCCGCGACCGTGGAAAGTAGCGCTGCGGCTACGACCAGGATGCGTCGGGGCATAAAACTCTCGAGGGGCTTCGGTGGCGGTTTAGAACAGCTCGCGGATTTCTTGGACGCCGAAATCGACCAACGGGAAGGGGCGGCCTCCGGGACCGGGCAATTCGGCGTGCAAGTCGAGTCCCAGCGCGTGGAAGATGGTGGCGATGATCTCACCGGGCGGGGCAGGCCGGTCGGCTGGGACGCCACCGACCGGATCGCTCGCGCCGACCGCACGGCCTCCCTGGACGCCGCCGCCAGCGAACGTGCAGGAAAAACATTGGGGCCAGTGGTCGCGTCCACCGGCCGGATTGACTTTGGGGGTCCGGCCGAATTCGGCCAGCCCCGCGACGAGCGTCGTCTCGAGCATCCCCCGTTGATCCAGGTCGGAGATCAAGGCGGAGTAAGCCTGGTCGTACATCGGAGCAACGATGTCCTTCATCCCTTCGATGCTCGTAAAAGGTTTGCTGCCGTGGATGTCCCAGGTGATTTCGTTGAACACGGTCAGGAACGTATTGACCGTCACGAAGCGGACTCGGGCTTCCACCAGGCGGCGGGCGAGCAGACAGCATTGGCCGAGGCGATTCATGCCGTACCGCTCGCGGACGCTCTGCGGTTCCTTGCTCAGATCGAACGCTTCCCGCGCCTGCGGGCTGCTCATCAAGCGGTAAGCCGCCTGGAAATTATCGTCGAGCAGACTGGCCGGTTCGGTCGCTTCGAGATGGCTCATCCGCGCTTCGACGGCGGCCCGCATCCGTCGCCGACGATCGATCCGGACGTCCCCGAGCGACTGGGGCGGGAGCAGGTCGGGGACCTTGAAGTCGGGCTGGCTCGGGTCGGCCATCAGTGCGAACGGATCGTAAGCCATGCCGAGAAATCCGCCCGCTTGGCCGTTGGGCAGATTGCCGCCCCCCCGCCCCATCGTCTCGGGCAACACGACGTGCGGGGGAAGATCGCTGCGCCGCCCCTTGAGGTACTGGACGACCGCGCCGGCGTGCGGGTAGTTGACGCCGCCGGTGAACTGCCGCCCGGTCTGCATCATCTGCCAGCCCGCGTCGTGGACCGCCGCCGCGGTGTGGTAGCAGCTGCGGACGATCGAGAACTTGTCGCCGATCGCCGCATGTCCGGGGAGGATCTCCGATACTTGGAAATCGCCCCGCGTGTCGATCGGCTTGAAGGGGCCGCGAACTTCGGCCGGGGCTTCCGGCTTCATGTCAAAGGTGTCGAGCTGCGAGGGCGCACCAAGATTGAAGATCATGATGCAGGAGCGATCGTCCTTGGCCGGGTCGACCGCACCGGCGGCGCGGGCCGCCAGGAAGCTGGGCAGCCCCAAACCGATCGCCCCCAACGTTCCCACCTGCAAGAAGTCACGCCGGGTGACTCCGTTGCAGGTATGCGATGCGCCTCGCCCGGTCAGATTTAACATTCGAATCCTCTCCTCGCTCGCCGCAATCTCGATTGTTTCGCGAGTCAATCCCCGGTCCTGCGGCTGCGTTCTGGACCGCGGGAAGAGGGGGGGCGCCTCGGGGCTATTCTATCAGCTGGCGCGGCGGCTCGCCGCTGCGAGTACAATCGCCGGCCAGCGAGCCGCAGCGGAACGAATCAGCAGGGCTCGACACTGCGAGGCTCGACGCAGCGCGGCTCTACCGGGCTTCACTCGAAGCGGCGGGAACGATGACAGGACATGCGACGGTGAATCGGCGGACAATGCTCGCGGCGCTCGCAGCGATGCCCGCAGCCTGCGGCGGTCTAAGCCCTTCGGCGGCGATCCGAACGGCGCTCGCCGCGGCGGCGAACCCGCGCCGCGTGGGCGTCATCGGTCACACCGGCCGAGGCAACTACGGGCATGGGCTCGATACGCTCTGGCTCGAGTTACCCGAGACGAAAATTGTGGCGGTCGCGGATGCGGACGCGGCCGGCTTGGAGGCGGCTAAGCAGCGGTTGCGGGTCGAGGCGGGGTTTGCGGATTATCGCCAGATGCTCCAAACGGCGCGGCCGGAGATCGTCGCGGTGTGTCCGCGGCATCCCGATCAACATCTCGAGATGACGCTCGCCGCGATCGACGCCGGGGCTCGCGGGATCTACATCGAAAAACCCTTCTGCCGCACGCCAGCCGAAGCGGACGAGATCCGCGCTGCCTGCGAGCGGTCCGGGGCGAAGCTGGCCGTTGCGCACCGCAACCGTTACCACCCCACGCTGCAAGCGATCGACCAATTGGTCGCCGAAGGAGAGATCGGGCGGCTGCTGGAAATCCGGGGCCGAGGCAAAGGGGATCGTCGCGGTGGCAGCGAGGACCTGTGGGTCCTCGGCTCGCACGTGCTGAACTTGATCCACTACTTTGCCGGAACGCCCCGATCGTGCTCGGCGGTGGTTCGCCGCGGGGGCCGCGCGATCACT
The DNA here is from genome assembly GCF_010367455.1 of Candidatus Laterigemmans baculatus. Classification (GTDB taxonomy): domain Bacteria; phylum Planctomycetota; class Planctomycetia; order Pirellulales; family Pirellulaceae; genus Laterigemmans; species Laterigemmans baculatus. The sequence continues at coordinate 8,081 of NZ_WRPR01000045.1, forward strand.
CAAGAAGACGTTAGGCCGGGTAGCGAAGGGCTCGGCCCCTTGGCGGGCGACGAAGTGCATGCCCGCTACGAGACCGAGCGCGGGATCGTGGCGTACTTCGATTCGATCGCCAACGATGGAACCGGCGGCGCGGGCTTTGGACTGCAGCTCATCGGCAGCGAAGGGGTGATCGACGTGGACTGCGACCGCTCGCCGCTGGCTCACCTCCGCCGCGGAAACCCGTTCGCCGTGGACTCGAGTGCCACTCCCTGGGTTCCCATCTCGTCGGCCGGTGCGGGGGTCCCTGAGCCCCGCCGCGATCTGTCCGCTTTGGTCAATCAGCACCAGGGGCCGGCTCGCGATCTGATCGAAGCGATCGCCCTCGACCGACCGCCGCGGTGCGATTTGGAGGAGGGAGCGATGACGGTGGAGATGATTTGTGCGGTGTTCGAATCGCACCGTCAGGAGGGTCGCAGCGTCTCCATTCCGCTGGCCGAGCGGAGCCATCCGCTGCTGCGGCTGTAGGTCTCCCCCGGCACCGAACGGCGGAGCGGCGACGGGGATATTTTTGACTCCATTCGCCCATTGACGCCTCGCGGCGGTCCATGCTAATTTTCTCGTCCCGCAAGGATGACAGGGGCCACGCGATCCACTCTTCGCATCGGCCCCCTGGAAATCCTTCCTGATGCGGTTAGCATTGGGGAAACGGAAATCTCGAGGGGGATTAGCTCAGCTGGGAGAGCGCTACAATGGCATTGTAGAGGTCAGGGGTTCGAGCCCCCTATCCTCCACCTCACGCAAGGCACTCGCGGTTCGCTGCGAGTGCCTTTTTTGTTGCGCGGTGGGCTCAGGTAATCGCGTAGGCCAGTGCGGCGACTGCTGCGACGTGGAGCAGGGCGGCCAGCCAGAATACGACCAGAAAACGCACCTTCCGCGTTTTGTGCCGAAAATGCCGCTGGCCCCATAGAGCTCCCGGCCAGCCCCCCGCGAGCGCCAGCAGGTGCAGCGTCCGTTCGGGGATCCGCCGCCCACCGCGCGTCGCACGCCGCTTGTCGAATCCGTAAGCGACAAAGCTCACGCAGCTGCTCATGGCGACGAGCCCGGCGTAGCACAGGGCAGCGATTCCGAAAGTCGAGCCGGGCATATCGAGGCGGTTCACGTCGAGGAGGTGGCGGGCGAGAGCCATGATCGATGGTGGCCAATGGAGTCGGCGCTGCTCACTCCTCTTCGTACATCACGTTGAAGCGTCGCTGCATCTCTTCGGGCGACACCTCCTCGGTCTTCGAGCCCAAGATCCATTCGTGGCCGAAGGGGTCGAGGACGCGGGACGAACGCTCCCCATAGAACTGATCTTTGGGTTCCATCAGCACGCTCGCTCCGGTCTCTGCGGCCTGAGTGGTCATGGCATCAACGTCGTCCACGTGCAAATGGATCGACGATCCGCTCCCTCCGAACGCCTGTGGACCCTGGATGCCGTACTCGGGATACTCGTCCGAGAGCATCAGCACCGCATCGCCAAACCGCAGCTGCGCGTGTCCGACGCGGCCGTCCGGAGCGGTCAACCGAAACATTTCCTCGGCACCAAATGCTTCTCGATAGAACTCGATCGCCGCGTCGGCATCTCGCACACGCAGGTAGGGAAAAACTTCGTGGATGATATGCTTTCTGGACATCGCGACAGATCTCACGGGCGGAATGAGTTGGCGAACCGATCGAGGCGCAAACGGAAATATGAAATCACATACCGAGTATTTCTGACGGAGTTAGCGTGGGGGAAGTTCTAAAAACCGCCAGCAATACCACGCACCGATGCTCGCGTACGGTTGCCAGCGGCGACCGATCTCGTGGGATTCGCCACTGGAGGGCAATGCGTCGAGGCCATACAGCCGGCGAATCGCAGTCCGCACCCCCAGGTCATCGGCGGGAAACACATTCAGTCGGCGGAGCCCAAAGATCAGGAACATCTGCGCCGACCAGCGGCCGATCCCCTTCACCTGAGTCAGCTCCTCGATGATCTCCTCGTCCGAGTAGCGCCCGATCCGCGACAAGCGAACCGTCCCGTCGCTGCACTTGGCGGCTAGGTCGAGGAGGTAGCTCGCTTTCTGACGCGAGAGTCCCAGCGCGCGGAGTTCGTCGAGCGTCAGTCGGGCGACCGATTCGGGAGAGACTTTCGCCGGTTTAAGATGAGCTTCAAACCGGGCGCGAATGGTCCGCGCCGCCGAGGTGGAGATTTGCTGAGAGATGATGGAGCCGACCAGCGTCCGAAAGCGGTCGCGACGCGGCCTGAGCGTGCAGGGGCCTACTTGCCGAATGACCTCGGCCAAGACAGAGTCATTGGAAGCGAAGTGGCGGTCAATCGAAGGGTGGTCGAGCATGCGGTGGCGTCCGCTCGGTCGTCGTGGTGTCGGAAGGAAAGCAGGTCACGATGCGCACCGAAACCGAAAAGATGTTGGCCGGCGAGTTGTATGATCCGCAGGATCCCGAACTCGTGCATCGTCGAGAGCAGGCTCGCAATCTGTGCCAGGACCTCAATGCAACGCGGGAAGCGGAGCAAACGGCTCGGCGGGAAATTCTTCAAAAATTATTCGCCCGCGGCGGGGACTCCGTCTGGATGCAGCCTCCGTTCTACTGCGACTACGGATCGAATATCTATCTCGGCGAGCGGGTGTACTTCAACTTCAACTGCATCGTGCTGGACGTCTGCCCGGTGCATATCGGGAGCTTTACGTTTTTCGGTCCGGCCGTGCAGATTTATACCGCGACCCACCCCATGGATGCCAAGCTGCGCCGCCATCAGGAGTTTGGCAAGCCGGTGAGCATCGGTTCGGATGTGTGGGTCGGGGGCGGAGCAATCCTCTGCCCGGGCGTGACGATCGGCGATCGAACCGTCATCGGAGCCGGGAGCGTGGTGACGCGTGAGATGCCCGCGGGAGTTTTTGCCGCCGGCAATCCCTGTCGAGTGATCCGCGCCCTCGAGTGAGTCCTCAGGCCTCTACTACTCTTCCTGCGATCGGTGGATGCCCTCGGGGGGATACTGTCCTTCGCCCGTGGCATAGAACTCCTCGAGGACTTGCCAGAGTTCTTCCGCCGAGCGGAGCCGGACGACGCGGAGCCGCACGGTTTCGTGTTGGGGATGGCTCGCCGAGTACTTGATTGCGAATTTTCGCATCAGCAGCGGAGCCCGCTCGGGGCCGTAGATTTGTTCGATCAGCCGAAAATGTTCCCGGATCACCGCGGCCTGTTCGGGGAGCGAGGGCGGCGGGGGCAACGGCTCTCCGGCGGCCAGGGCTTGGGCCTGCGCGAAGATCCAGGGATTGCCGATCGCACCCCGGGCCACGGTCACGCCGTCGACGCCCGTCTCGGCGATCATCCGCAAGCAGTCGGCGGCGGAAAACAGATCGCCGCTGCCGAGCACGGAGATGCGTCCGGCGACGTGGCGGGTCACTTCGGCCAGGAACGACCAGCGGCTCGGCCCGATGTAACGCTGTGCGACGGTCCGCCCGTGGACGGTCACGCCGGCGACTCCCGCCTCGATGGCTCCATCAAGGATGCGAAAAAAGTTCTCGCGAGCTTCGTCCGTGTCATCGATGCCGCGCCGCATTTTGACCGTCACCGGCAGATGAGCCGGTACGATGTCGCGGGTCCGCCGGATGATGTCCAGAGCCACGTCGGGCTGCGAGAGGTGGAACCCGCCCCGGCAGCGGCCGAGGACTTTTTTCACCGGGCAGCCGAAGTTGATATCGATGACGTCAAAGCCCGCCGCCGCTAGTCGCTCGGCGCCGGCGGCGAACTGCTCGGGCTCGGCCCCCATCAGCTGGCCGCCCACGGGGTGCTCCTCGTCGGCGATCGCCAGAAAATGCTGGGTCTTTCGCCGCTCACCGATCGCGAGCAGGAACTGGTCGAGCATCACTTCGCACACCGAGTACGAAGCGCCGTGCCGCCGCGCCAGGACGCGCATCGGCAAATCGCTGTAGCCCGACAGGGCGGCTTGCACCACCGGAAAGCCAATCCGCAGCGGACCGATCGAGAGGGGGAGCAGATTCGACGAGGCGGGCGAAGTCGCAGGAAACACAGGCATCCGTGGGCAAGTCGCAAGCGGGCGAGCGGAGTTCGCTGTCGGGGGATTCGGTGTCGGCTATGCTGAACGGCCGACACGGTGCATTCTAGGCGGTCGAAGGCGAGGAGTAGTCGATGTCACGTCACCTTTTGCTGATCGCGATCAGCCTGTTGGTAACCGGATCCACGACCTTGGGGGCTGAGGAGAGACCATTGAAGATCGAATCTGAAGTTTGGGGACAGACGGCGGACGGACGCAACGTGCATCGCTTTACGTTGACCAACGCCAGCGGACATTCGGTGGAGATGATCGATTGGGGAGCGACGCTGGTTGCCGTCCGCGTTCCCGACCGGGACGGCAAGATCGAAAACGTGGTGCTCGGCTTCGAGCGTCTCGAGGGTTATCTCCAGCGGCATCCCTACTTCGGTTCGACGGTGGGGCGATTCTGCAACCGGATCGGCGGCGCACGGTTCACGCTCGACGGGACCGAGTACCGTTTGGCTGCCAACCTCGGCGAAACCCACATCCACGGTGGCAAAGTCGGTTTCGATGCCCAGCTCTGGGACGCCGAGACGTTCGAAAACGGTGAGACGATCGGAATCCGCTTTCGGCTGGTCAGCCCCGATGGACAGGAGGGTTACCCGGGGACGCTCGAAGTGGTCGCCGAATACAGCTGGAACAATCAGAACGAGCTGGCCTACACGTTCACCGCCACGACCGACAAGCCGACCGTGGTCAACTTGACCAACCATGTTTACTGGAATTTGGCCGGTGCCGGCAATGGGCTCGTGCGGGATCACCGGATCGAGATCGAGGCCGATCAAGTTCTGGATGTCGACGCCACGCTGGTCCCGACCGGCAAGCTCAATGAGATCGCTGACACGCCTCTCGATTTCCGCACGAGCCGCGCGATCGGCGAGTCGATCGACCAGCTGCCCGAGACCAAAGGCTACGACCACTGCTACGTCGTTCGCGGCAAAAAGGGGACGCTGCGTGCGGCGGCTCGCGTGATCGATCCCCAGTCGGGACGGATCATGGACGTCCGCACGACGCAGCCGGGGATGCAGCTTTACACCGGAAACCATCTGGCGGGGAACGACTCGAGTGCCGGATTCGGCCAGCACTCGGCGTTCTGCCTCGAGACGCAGCACTATCCGGACGCGCCCAACAAACCCGATTTTCCCTCGACGCGTCTCGATCCCGATCAGACGATGAGCGAGACGACGGTGCACGTGTTCAGCACCGAGTGACGCGGCTAGCTCGGCGTCCCGAAGGGCTCGCCGCCACCCGGCTTCGCCGTGCTGCCCAGAGTTCCTGGACCGAAACCGGGCGGGGAGACGGTCGGCGGCAGTCCCCTGGGATCGCTGAGCGGTTGGCTGGTCATCAGCAGGTACCCGACTCCGGCGACCAGGAAGGTCAACGGGGTGGTCGCGATCTGGCCGATGCAACAGGTCAGCACGCCGATGATCCCGAGGACCATGTTGATCAGGAAGAACAGAAACGTGTTCAGCTTGTTGTTGATCCCGATCGCGTAGCCGGTGCGAATCGCTTCCATTCCTGAAGCTCGACCGTCGCTGGCCAAGTACACCGACGGCCAAAGCAGAAAGAACATCACGATGTAGACGACGGTGAACAATAAGCCGCCGACCACTGCGGCCGCGACTCCGGCCCCGTCGTTCTGGCCCGTCGCAAAGTAGACGACCGCCCCAAGCCCGGCGACGACCGCTGCGAGGGCGACGAGCACGAAGATCGGGATCAACAGGGTCAGGATGACGCGGCCAAAAATCCCCGGGTTGGGAAACATCACCGAGACCGGCGTCGGTTGATCGCGGGCGACCGACAGCGCGGTGCGGATCAGCCCCACGGTCAGGTAAAACCCGATGATCGACGAGAGGAAGCTGAACAGCATGCTGGCCCCGAAGGCGATTTCCTGACCACCAGCCCCGGCGACCATGGGGATGATCTGGTTCACGATGCTGCTGGCAATGTTGTAGCCGAAGACGATCAGCCCGCCGATCACGAGCGGTTGCCAACGCTCAGTGAAAATCGCCCACGCGGCGGAAACGATCGCGTCGATGTTCGGGGTCTGAATCCGCAGTTCCCCCGCTTCGAGCGGAGCGGCCGACGCGGCAGCCATCCCCGAGCGGACCGCGTAGGGATTGTCGAACGACTCGGCCGGTCGATCCACGGGCATCGAAAACCCATCGCCGCCGCCGCCGAACGAACGGGCCGGTTTGTGGGGCGGGGCCCCGGACGTTCCTCCTAGCTCCCCATAATTGCCTTGGCCTGATTGGCTGCCCTGGCCTGATGGGCTGCGGAATTCGGAATGGGGGCTGCTGGGAACGCTGTGGCTCGGCGGGGTGGTTGGGGTGGTTGGGGTGGTTGGGGTGGTGGAGGCAGGCGGAGCGGCCTCGCCTGGTTGCGGCGAAGCGACGACGAAAGTCGACTGGCAGGCGGGGCAGCGAGCCTTGCGGCCGATCGCCGCGGTCGGCAATTCCAACGTGGCGCCGCACTCCGGGCAGGACTGTCGAGTGGTCTCCATCGATACCCCTTGGTTTTATACAATGCGACGAATGGGACAGCGGACTCACCGGGACGAGCCCCACCGATGGGGACACGCGAGTCTGCGGGACTGAGGTTTTAGCAGCAATTCGGTTCGGATGCCGAGCTTCGCTTGGCCATCTCCCGTTCCGCCGGCATTCTGCTATTGTTTTCCAGAATTTAACGTCCGCCTTGGTATCCAATCAGTCAAACCGGGACCTTCGCCCGTGCCTGCACGCGACGACCTAAAAAAAATTCTTCTGATCGGCAGTGGCCCTATTGTTATCGGCCAAGCCTGCGAATTCGATTACTCGGGCACCCAAGCCTGCAAAGCGCTCCGCGAGGAGGGCTACGAAGTCGTGTTGGTCAACAGCAATCCAGCGACCATCATGACCGATCCGGCCACCGCCGATGCGACCTACATTGAGCCGCTCACGTGGCAGCTCATCGAGAAGGTGATCGAGCGGGAGCGGCCCGACGCCCTGCTGCCGACGCTCGGTGGCCAGACCGCACTGAATCTGGCGATGGAGCTGTCGCAGCATGGAGTGCTGGAGAAGTATGGCGTCGAGATGATCGGTGCCAACGCCGTGGCGATCGCCAAAGCCGAGGAGCGGGACCAGTTCAAGGAGGCGATGGAGAAGATCGGGCTGGACGTCTGCGTCGGCGAGACCGTCCATACGCTCGAAGAAGCCCGAGCAGCGCTGACGAAAGTCGGCCTGCCCTGCGTCGTCCGCCCCAGCTTCACGCTCGGCGGCTCCGGTTCGGCGATTGCCTACAACCGCGATGAATTCGATTCGCTGGTCAAAAATGGCCTCGACCAGAGTCCGGTGACCGAAGTCCTGATCGAAGAATCGATCATCGGCTGGAAAGAGTACGAGATGGAGGTCATGCGCGATCAGGACGACAACGTCGTCATCATCTGCGCGATCGAAAACTTCGACCCGATGGGCGTGCACACCGGAGACTCGATCACGGTCGCCCCGGCCCAAACTTTGACCGACAAAGAATACCAGCGAATGCGGGATGCTTCGCTGGCGGTGATCCGCGAAATCGGCGTCGAGACCGGGGGAAGCAACATTCAGTTCGCCGTCCACCCCAAGACCGGGCGGATGATCGTGATCGAGATGAACCCCCGCGTCTCTCGTTCGAGCGCCCTGGCCAGCAAGGCGACCGGATTTCCGATCGCCAAAATCGCGGCCAAGCTGGCGGTCGGTTATCGGTTGTGGGAACTGCCCAACGACATCACTCAGAAGACCAAGGCCTGCTTCGAGCCGACGATCGATTACGTCGTCACCAAGATCCCTCGCTTTGCCTTCGAAAAATTCCCCGAAGCCAACGCGACGCTGACGACGCAGATGAAGAGCGTCGGCGAAACGATGGCGATCGGCCGGACGTTCAAGGAGTCGCTCCAAAAAGCGCTGCGAGGATTGGAGATCGGCGTCTTTGGACTCGGCTCCGACAGCAAGGATCGGTGGGGCCGCGAAGATGCTCCCGACAGCGACGAGATCACTGCTCGACTGACGGTTCCAGGTGCCGGCCGGATCTTCTTTATCCGCTACGCGATGCTGGCGGGGATGAGCCAGGACGAGATTTACGAGCTGACCGGAATCGATCATTGGTTCCTCGATTCGATCGCCCAGATCGTCGAACTGGAGCAGGAACTCCGCGGGCTGGAGAACTTGGAGGCGGTTTCGGCGGAGATGATGTGGAAGGCCAAACGCTTTGGCTTCTCCGATCGCCAGCTGGGAACGATCTACCGCAAAACCGAGCTGCAAGTCCGCGCCCGCCGCAAAGAGCTGGGCATCCGGCCGGTCTTCAAGAGCGTCGATACGTGTGCGGCGGAGTTCGAGGCCTACACGCCTTACTTCTACAGCAGCTACGAGCAGGAGAACGAAGTCCCGGCCAAGGGCGACAAGCCGCGGGTGATGATCCTCGGCGGCGGACCCAACCGAATCGGCCAGGGGATCGAGTTCGACTATTGCTGCTGTCACGCGAGTTACGCCCTCCGCGAACTGGGCGTCGAAAGCGTGATGGTCAACAGCAACCCCGAGACGGTCAGCACCGACTATGACACCAGCGATTTGCTGTTCTTCGAGCCGCTGACGATCGAAGATGTTCTGAACATCTGCGACGTGGTCCAGCCCGACGGAGTGATCGTCCAGTTCGGCGGCCAAACGCCGCTGAACCTCGCCCGCGGATTGCAGGACGCGGGGGTCCCGATCATCGGCACCACCGTCGACACGATCGAAGCGACCGAGGACCGCGGCCAATTCCAAAAACTGATCGAGGGACTCGGCCTGCACCAGCCGCCGGCCGGGATGGCCCGGACGATGAGCCAGGCGCGGTCGGAGGTCAAACGGATCGGATTCCCGGTGCTCGTCCGCCCGAGCTTCGTGCTCGGCGGCCGCGCGATGGAAATCTGCTACGACCAAGCCCAGTTCGACCGCTACGTCGCCGAGGCATTCGTCGTCGCCGAAGGCCAGCCGGTGCTGATCGACCGTTTCCTCGAGGACGCGACCGAAGTCGATGTCGATGCGCTCTGCGACCGCAATACGTGCATGATCATGGGGATCATGGAGCACATCGAAGAAGCGGGCGTGCACTCGGGTGACTCGGCGTGTGCGATCCCGCCGTACAGTCTGCCCGAAGAGGTCCTGACGGTGATCCGCCAAGCGACCGTGAGCCTCGCCAAACGGTTGGGCGTGGTGGGACTGATGAACATCCAGTTCGCCGTCAAGCAGGAAGAGAGCGGTCCGGTCGTCTACGTCTTGGAAGTCAATCCGCGGGCGAGCCGCACCGTACCGTTCGTTGCCAAAGCGACCGGTGTGCCGGTCGCCGGACTCGCGACGCAGGTGATGTATGGAAAGACGCTCGAACAGATCGGGCTGACCGAAGAGCCGCGACCGCGCCATGTTTCGGTCAAGGAAAGCGTCTTCCCGTTCCGCAAGTTTGCCGGCGTCGACATCGTCCTCGGCCCCGAGATGCGGTCGACCGGCGAAGTCATGGGAGTCAGCGACTCGTTCGCCCTGGCGTTTGCCAAAAGTCAGCTGGCCGCCGGCTCGGTGCTGCCGGAGAAAGGCAACATCTTCATCAGCTTTTCCTCGCGGCAGAAAGATCGGGTCGTCGACATCAGCCGGCGGTTGACCGACCTCGGGTTCTCGATCCTGGCGACCACCGGGACCGCCGAACGGCTGGAGAAAGCTGGAATCCCGGTGACCCGCGTTCGCAAGATCGCCGAAGGCCACCCGAACCTGATCGACTACCTCAAGAACGACGACGTGCAGTTGATCTTGAATACGCCGAGCGGCAAGGGAGCGCGGACCGACGAAGGGAAGATCCGGGCGACCGCCGTCCAGCACGGGATTCCCTGCATCACGACGATCACCGGCGCGACCGCAGCCATCCTCGCCATGGAAGCGCTTCGCGAAGGCGAAATGACCGTCCAGTCGCTCCAAGACCGCTACGCCGAAAAGACGGTCGAAGTCTGAGGAGCGGGAAGCAGTTCGACCACCCTCCCCCCGGGAGGGTCGCGAGGAACGAGCGGGGAGGGCTGACTAATATCGACGCGAGGGCGACGTCATTGGGCACTGCTGGCCCTCCCCGGGCCTGAGAGCCCGACCCTCCTGGGGGGAGGGTGTCTTTTCGTGGGGCTCACTGCTGCGGCTGATCCCCTTGCTCGCACAACTTTGCCAGCTCGACCATTAACGGTTCGAGTTCGGCGTAGTAGGCGTCTTCGTCCAGTTCCGATTTGCGGCCGCGCAGCTCCCGAACACTCTGTTCAATTTCGGCGATGCGCTCGCGCTGTTCCGCCGTGAGCGCTAGCTCCTCCTCGGTTGCCAGCAACGACAACCCCGCGGCGAACGGGCCATCCGGCTCGGCTTCTCCAGCGGGTTGACCGACGACGCGCATCCCGCGGAAAAAGTCGGCCGGCGTCCCTTTCCCATCGCCGTTGTCGTCGAGCAACGCGTGCTCGGTGGCCAAACGCCCCTCCCGCTCGTAGAACTGCTGCGTTTGATGCGAGGCTGCGAGAAAAGCCTCCAAAATCGAGACGCTGGCGTCGTGATCGAGATCGGCCGAGCGATCGCCGATCGCGCGGGAAAGATAGTCGCCGAAGCGAGCGAAATTCTGCTCTTCACCCGAACGCGTGGCGGTCACCACGACTCGGTTTTCCCCCGAGAGCGCGGCGAGGAACGGACCGCTCGAGGACGCCGCATTGACGATCACCAGGGGCCGCGCCGCGCCCTCAAGCACCTTGGCGAATTCCGCGGCCGAGAGATCGGGACCGCGGAGATTGAACTTCGCTTGCTCTTGCTGGAAAGTCCCGTGCCCGATCAGGACCAGCCACAGTGGAGCCTGACCGCTGTCGGCTTTCAGTTGCTCGAGCGACTCCAGCAGCAGCTCACGATCCGCCGGCGCAGCTTCACCGGACTCAGTACTCTCAGACTCAGTACTCTCAGACTCAGTACTCTCGGAGTCAACACTCTCAGACTCCCTGCTCACCACCGGCCCGATCCGCGTCACGTTGGCTTGGGCTTCGGTGGCAACCTTCTCCCATCGCTCGGCCCACTCGGAGAATGCGGCAGCATATTCGTCCGTGCCCCCGGCACCGACGACGATCACCACGTCGACCTCGGATTGGGCGTGGGAAACGCTCACCGGTCCTAGCAGCCACCCGCTCGCGCAAAACGCGAGTGCCACATGCCGGAATACCGCGACCCACGTGCGGGCAAAGATAAGCTGCTTCACGGCATCCCTTTCCAACGCCGAATTCCCCATTCGCCACACAAGCAGAGGATTGCCAGCGTCATCACCCACGGCCGGTGCCAGAGGGGAAACGCCCACGTTTCCTTCACGGGCACCCGCTCGCCGTCGAGGGAGCTGGCAAATTCGTCAAGCTCTTCCAGCGGCACGACGCGACCTCCCGACTCGCGGGCGATCTCTTCGAGCAGATCGAGGTTCGCGCCGAGCCGCTCGAATTCGTCCCCTGCCGCATCGTGTGCCCAATCCGTTTCGGCAGTGCCGATCTCGCTCCCATCGGCAGCCGTCGCGGTGGCTGTGACGCGGTAGCCGCCGGCGGTTCGGGGCCAGATCGCTGCCGTATAGACTCCGGCTTCCTCGGGGCTCGGCACAGCGGTGACTTCGAGCTTCGGTTGATCGGGAGTCTCGATCCGTAGCGACACGGTGGCCCCGTCGAGCGGCGTGAAGCTGGGGTCGCGGACCTCCACCGCAACGCGGATCGTTCCGGGCGGGGTTGCCGGTTCGATCCTCGCTTCGACTCGGGACGGCACATCGTTGACCAACCACCGCACCATCTGACGCCAAGTTTGGGCCGGATCGTCATCGGGCGCCTGCGAAGCGTCCTCGCGATCTTCCGGCTCCCGGACCGGCGCGCGGAGCGACCATCGCCACAGGTCACCTAGCAGCAAAGCGGCTGTTTTTCCGTTGCCGAAAGGCTGAGAGACGAACGCGGGCTGAGGAGCACCAACCGAGTCGCGGGCGACCGCCAGCACCATCGCTCCCGGCTTGACCTGTTCGGCCGAGTTCAGCACCGACAGCGGCGGCAGCAGGCTCAGCCGCGCCGCCTCGGCCGCTTCGGTGCTCCGCAGCCGCAGGAATGGTTGCAACAAACCCTCGCGAGTCAGCTCGACGCGGTAGGGCCCCGAGGGACCATCGAATTCGGCCGCCGAGCGAGTCCCCCGCGAGAGATACACCGGTGCCAGTTCACCGAGCGGCGAGTCGGCGTAACCTCCCCGCTCGAGCGCTTCCTGCCCCCCGAGCATCAACAGCGCACCGCCACGATTGCTGACGAAGCGGCGCAGCAACAACAGCTGATCCTGCGTAAAAAAGTCCGCTTCGACGTCATCCAGAATGATTGCTGAGAAGGGGAACAGGGCATCGGGATCCGACGGAAAACCCTCAACCAATTCCTGCGCGTCCGTGACCCCCAGCCGCAGTAGAACTGGCTCGTCCAATTGTTCGGCCGCTTCTTCCTCGTCCCCGCCAAGCCCCGCGAACAACGGGTTGGTCGATCCGAGCGAAGCATCGCGAAAGCTGAATTTTGGTTGCTTGCGGGCGATCCTCAACAGCCCCAACAACCGCACTTCGGCGTCGGCGTCGATCGCGCGGCGGAGAAACTTGAACTCCCAGTTGGGCCGCCCGCCGACGTACAGCACGCTGTAGGGCCCCCGCCGCCGGTGGACCGCCACCCAGCGTCGATTGTTTTCGAGCGTCGATTCGACCCGGGACTCGCCCGCTTCGAAACGCTTCCGCTCCCGCTCCAGAAAACATTCCACGCGATAGAACGAGACGCCAGCGGTCTCCGGACGAAAGCGGAAGCGGAGCGGCAACCCCGCAGGTCCCGCTTCGCTCTCGGTCGCTTCGTCGGCGAATGATTTTTCCTCGACCAGCGTGCCATCTTCCGCGAGCAGGCGAACGCTGATCGGCTCATCAGGCAGATCGACCTTCTCGAGCGAGACGTCGATCGTGACCGGGGCGGTTTCAAAGTCGGTTTGGCTGACCGAGACGTCGGCAATTCGCAAGTCGCGAAGCCGCTCCGCCGCCGTATCGCGGACCGGGTACACAGGAAACCCGAGCTGCGACCAATCGGCCGCGGCCGCGTCGGTCCAGTTGCCATCGCTGGCCAGCAGCAGCCCGGCGACCGGACGACCCTTGAAGCGATCTCCGAGGGTCTCCAGAGCGGTTCGCAAATTCGACGCTTCTCCGTCGAAGGTGAGCGAGGCGAAGTCGTGACTGCCGCGGAGCCGAGCATCGAATGCGTAGCGGCGGACGTCGAAAATCTGTTCCAGTTGCTCGGTCGGTCGCGAACTGGGACCCCAGCCGCTTCCGCCCTCAAAGGCTTGATGCACCCGGTCGGCGAAACTCTGCGAGTTCTGCGAATTTCGCAGCGTCATGCTGCGGCTCGTATCGACCACGATCGGGAGGAGGTTCTCGCGGGGGATCGGTCGTTCGGCTCGCCCCCGCGGTTCGACCAGCGTCACCACCAACGTTGCGATGGCGACGATTTTCAGCGTCGCCGCGAGAGCTCGCCAACCGCTCCATCCGCCACGCAAATAGTTCCAGAGGACAGCGAGCAATAGTACGGCGGCGATGGCCGCCGCCGGCAAAACCCAGCGGGGTGCTCCGAGGAAAAACGTATCGAAGTTCAACGGCCGGTTCCCAATTGTTCGTAGTACTTGCGGACCGCATCGGTGAAAGCTTCTGGAACCGGATCGCGATCGATCGGCACCACCGCATGCCGCTCGGCCGAGCGTCGGAGGAGCTCGGCGGAAACATCGGTGCGAAGCTGACGGAGCGGCTCGGCAATCATCTCTTCGATTTCCGACCACTGCGGCTCGCTGGCATGCCGCTTCACTTGGCGACGCATCTCGCGAGCCCGATCGCGAATTCCCGCCGCCCGTGACCGCAGCTCAGGATCCTCAAGCATTTCCTCCACCTCGCGGAGACTGTCGCTCCACTCCCGGAACCCATCGCCGGTGATCGGCCGCGGGCCGACGGGCCCACCCGCTGGTTCCCCAGCTGGCGAACCACCGAGCGCCTCGGTCCAGTCGCCTGCGAGCAACCCGCCGGCAGCGTTGCCGCCACCCTCGCTACGGAGACCGCCAGCGGCCGGCGAGCCCGGCTGCGGTTCGGCTTCACCACCACCGGAACTCGGCGCTTGACCCGGCTGTTGGCCCTGTCCCGGTTGTTGGCCCTGTCCTGGTTGCTGGCCCTGTCCCGGTTGTTGCCCTTCACCTGGCTGCTGCCCTTCACCTGGCTGCTGCCCTTCAGCGGGCTGCTGACCTTCACTTGGCGGCTGTTCGCCGGTGGCCGGTTCCCCGGGGTTGGACTCCCCGGGGTTGGATTCGCCGGGGTTCGACGCGCCGGGTTGCCCCTGGTTCGTTGGCCGCTCGCTGGAGGGCTGATCGCCATTGGGCGGCTGATCGCCATTGGGCGGCTGATCGGCTTGGGGGGCAGGATTTTCGGCGGCCAGCTGCCGCTCGAGGGCGTCGAGCTCTTGGGTGGCGCGGGCGAGAGCTTCGGTGGGATCGCCGAGAACGCTTTGGGCGGCTTGATCGATGTCCGTGGCGAGCCGCTCGATCTGGTCTCCGGCCATCTCGCTCAACTGTTGAGCCTGGGGGTCGAAGCCGCGGCGGAGTAGATCGGCGGCCATCCGCAGCTGGGGATCGAGATCTCCCTGCTGAGCTTCTCGCTGAGCTTCGTACAACTGATTCGCCAGCAGTGGTTCGCTCTCTTCGGCGTCGCGGACGGTTTGGCGGATTTTGTCCAGCAGCTCCGCCGCCTGCTCAGCTTGAGTTTGCAAGCGATCGGCGAGTTCCTCGCGGCCATTGTCGGGAGCGCGGAGTCCGGCCGCTGGGGAGGGAGTCTCCAGCTCACGCAATTGTGCTTCGATCGCCTTCTGCTGCTGGGCCAGTTCGTCCGCTTCGGACCGCATCTGCCGCATCGTTTCGTTGAGTGCCGCGGACGTCTCTTTCTTGAACTCATCACGCGTTTCTTCCAAACTTCGCTCGGCCCGCGCGCCTGCGGCCAGGGCGTCGGCTGGCCGGTCTTGGCGGAGCGCCTGCTCGGCTTCGCGAAGATTCTCGCGGATCTGTTCCATCCGATCGGCCGCCTCGGCTTGGCTCGCCTCCGAGCGATTCATCTCCGAGGCGAGCGCGTCGGCGTCTTCCAACAACTCCTGTTGCTGTTCGCGGAGTCGCTGCAGTTGGCGACGCGCCGCTTCGCGTTCCGCTTCATCGGCCGCTTGCTGAAGTGCCAGCTCGGCGTCGCGGAGTTGTTGGTTCAGATCGCTCTGCCGCCGAGCCAAGTCGCGCAGCTGGCTGAGGATTTCGTTCGCCTGCTGGTCGCCCGCCGTGGGTTGCTCCTGCGCGGTCCGTTCGGTTTCGTAGCGGCTCGAATCGTTCTTCAGCTCCAATTGGTCCAACTGCTGTTGCAGCTTGCCGCCATCACCGCCGCCTCCGCCTCCCTGCGACTGGGATGAACGGGAGACGTTGAACTCGCGTGCTCGCAGGCGAAGCAGTCCCTGGTAAGCGCCTCGGGCCGCGACCAGCGCGGGTGGCAGCGGCTCTTGCGAGCGTTCCTGAATTGCGGTCGAGAGTTCGGCCGCCGCTTCCTGCATGGAGTGGGCGACCGCTTCGACCAATTCGGGCGAGGCATTCGGAGGAAGCGCATCGGCGAGCTCCGCAAATTGTTCGATCGCCGCTTGCTGCGAGTCGCGGATCGTTTCGGCGTCTTTGAGAAACCGGCTCTGCAGCGAGCGATCGTCACTGGGTTCACTGGCGTCACTGGCGCCGCTGACATCCGCCCGGCGGATCAGATTCCAAACGGCCGTGGTGATCTGCTTTTGGAGCTCGGCCAACTCATCGGCCTGCTGAGCCTGTTGTTGCTGCTGTTGGGATGGAGCGCCACCCGGTGGCGATTCCCCTTCGCGGAAGATCTGTTCGAAGGGGCGGACTTCGGCGAAGAAGATGTCGCTGGTGGTCCGCCGCAGCTGACCGTCCGGCCCCGTATCTTCGGCCCAAAAGTGATAGCTCAGCAGCTGGTCGGCTTCGGCCTCGAGTTCTTCAAAATCGAGCAGGTGCGTGACCTGGTTCTCTCGCTGGCCGTTGCCCCCGCTGGTTGCGTTGGCCCCGCTGGTTTCGTTGCCCCCGCTGGTTTCGTTGGCCCCGTTCGCCGTGCTGGCCAGTTCGATCTCCTGCGGCTCTTCGGTCCCGAAGGCGTAACTCAGCCCGATGCGGTGGATGCCGAAGTCGTCTTTGACCGACGCAGCAACCGGCAACTCTTCGATCGGCGAAACCGTAGCATCGGTAGCCGTGACCAGCTTCAGTTCCGCCGGGAGATTCGGCAGCACGCGGGCGACGAACTGCGGTGGGAACTTGTTTTGCCGCTCCGCCTCGTCGCGAAGTTCCAGCCGCCAGCGCTGCGTTTCGCTCAGCACCAGCGTCGTCTGCCACACGGTTGCCGTGTCGTCGGTGGGCTTCAGCTCCAGCGGCGGTTCGCCGTCGTCTTCCGGAATCAGCCGAGCGCTCGCGAGCGGCTTATTGACGTGAATTCGCCAGCTCAGCTCGGTCCCTTCGACGGCCGTCACCCGAAGCGTGTTTTCGATCGTTTTCGGTTCTTCCGACGTGTAGGCCGGAGGAGTGAGCACGGCATCGCCGCGGACCAGCTGCGGGTACTCGAAGACACGAACACGAAAGTCGCGGCTGCGGACGGTGGCCGATTCGACGTGGTACAGGAAGTCGCGATCGACCGCCGCGAAGTAGCCTCCGAAGCGGAAGTCATCGAGATTGCGCTTCATGGCGACTCGCTCTTCCGGCTCCGGCGAGTCGCCCCCGGCGTGCGGCCAGTGCCGAACCATCACCACGTCGCTCGGCGGTGCCTCTCCGGCGAAACGTGCCGAGACGACCAGGCTCGCTCCCCTTTCGAGTTCGATGTCCCCGGGCAGCACCTCGACCGCCCCCTGCGGCGCCGCGAGCTCCAACGGAACCTCCGCCACGAGATTGGGGGGCGACGTATCTCGAGCAGCGAATGCGACGACAGTCAGACAAAGCCAGGAGAAAACGAGCAGACACCGCCGCCGGGCCAAGCGATTCGAAGGAACCGTTTCATTCCACTGGCCGGCGGCCGCATGGGCGACCGCGCGGTCGACGACCCGCTGCTGCAGAAAAGTGAACCCGCGCGGACCCGTCGGACGCTGGTCGATGGCCGTCAGCAACGTCGCCCGCAAACTCGGATGGGCCCGCTCGATCCTCGCCGCAACGGAGCGAAGGTCGCGCTCGGAAAAGGCAGTCGCGATCCCGGAGACGAGCACGACCGAAACTGCGATTCCGATGACCAGGATTAAGCTCTCGAGACCGCTCAGCGGAAGCCCCCCGGTGAAGAGCCAGCTGCCGACAATCGCCGCCAAGGCCAACCAACTGAGGAGCGTCGCCACTCGCAGGAACCGCAGTTGGCGAAACCGCTGAGCGACTTGGCCGATGCGATCCTCGAGTCGCCGATCGGCAATCGGCCCCCGATCGGCTGCTGGCCCCCGATCGGCTGCTGGCCCCCGATCGGCTGCTGGCCCCCGATCGGCTGCTGGGCTGCGATCGGCTGCTGGGCTGCGAACTGGAGACGGGCTGCGCTCGTGTGGGAGCGGGCGATCGTGTGGGGGGCGGTTAGTCATGAGCGGGCCTCCTTGTCGATTGAACCTCCGCGGACGCTTGGCCGCCGCGGGCCGCGCGGGTGCGACTGCTGAGCAGCGTCTCGAGGCCGATCATCGCCAGCCCGGCGAGCAACAGCACTCGCCACCACTGCTGGCTTCGTTCGAGTTCCGCGTCCTCTGCCTGACGCTCGACTTGCGCTTGCCGTTCGACTTGCTCTTGATCGATGAATTGGACGCCGAGCTGTTCGAGCATCGAGCGGTCCATCGGCTCGGTCTGGCTTTCAGCCGCCGCGAGGTTGACCGCGACGGCCTGCTCGTCCGTCCCGTCGCGGTAGCGGTAAATTCCAGGAGCGTCGAGCGTCTGAGCATCGGTGGGCGTGCGGTACGCGATCCGGCGGCCATCGGGAGCGATGATCTCCGCGGTCTCACTGGCCGGAAGCGTCCAGGGTTGACCGACTGTCGCCGTGGCGGTGAGCTCCTCGCGCTGGGCATCGCGAGCCATGCCCGCAATGATCGGTACGAACTTCGTCGACAGCGCCAACTGGCTTTCGGTCGGTTGCCAGCCCGCGGCCAGCAGCCAAAGTTTGCCGCTCCCCACGCTCCGCTCGAGGAGTGCGGCCGAGCCATCATCGAAGCGGGCTAGCGTTCGCCAGGCTTCGGGCGCCGCGAGGCGAACTTCCTGATGCGACCAGAATTGGATTTTGGCAAAATCGCTGAACCGGGGATCGGCCAGCGGTGCGAACAGTCGGTGTTGGAAATCGATCTGCGTCAGCAGCGCGTAATCGTCGATCTCCTTCGGTTCGATCCGCAGCGAGCTGTCACCGCTCAACGTCTGTGCGGCTTGCTCGACCGCCGGATCCTGGGCCGCCGCCGAATCGATGACCAGCAGGACTCGGCCGCCGCCGTCGAGGTAGCTCTTCAGTTCCGCGAGTCGGGCAGTCGCGGGGGCTGCGGCGACCGCGATCAAGGGAACTTCCGTGGGGGTCAGCTCCTCCGCGCTTCCGGACTGGCTGTTGGGCGTAGCGAGTGGTGCGGTCGGGTCGCGCCGTTCGACGGAGACCGAGCTGCCGGGGCGATCGAGCGAGACTCGCTGCAGGTAGTACAGCAAGCTCTCCCGCGGATCCTCGACTTCCGGGCCCACGAACAACACACGCTGCTCGATCGGCTCGGGAACCGTCACGAAGCGGCGATTGTCGAACGAGTGATCATCGCCGACCAGTTCGATCGCATGGGCATTCACTGGCGGGGCGCGCAGGCGGCTTGCGCGATTCGTCCCTGGCGGCACGGACAGCGAGACGACCGTGTCTCCGAGCGGTGCTCCCTCGGCGTCGATCCAGCGGGCGGTGAATTGCCCCACCGTGGAATCGGCAGCATTGCTGATCGAGATGCGAAACCCGTTCTCGGAGCCGGCCGCCGCGGTGCTTCCGCTTCCGTCCTGCAGTGCTGCGGGCTCGGCGGCAGCGATCGTGGCGTTGGAGGAGTCGGGCAGCTCGAGCGTTTCCAGCTGAACCCGCGTCGACTCGGGCCACTGGTAACCGTGGAGGGCGGACAGCGAGCTGCCCGCCTGCATGTCGCTAATCACGACGATCGTCCGCGCCACATCGGTCTGGTCCGATCGCCGAGCCGCCTCGTCGACCCGCTCCGCCGCGGCGGCCAACGCCGCTCCGAGCTCGCCGCCCCGCCACGAGGGCTCGAGTCCCTCGAGCGCTGCTCGCACTTCGCCGACCACATCCCCCCTCTCCCCGCCCGCCCAAACGGCATCGCCCGCTGCACTGGCATCGCCCGCTGCACTGGCATCGCCCGCTGCCGGGGAAGCGAAATCGCGGAGCACGTCGATCCGCGTGTCGAAGGTGAGCCAGGCGGCTCGCGTGGTGGGCTCGAGCTCTTCCGCCTGGGCGATCGCCGCGTCGACGGCGCGTTGCCAAAGATCGCCGCGGTGCATGCTCGCGCTGCGGTCGATCAACACGACCCGGTACTCCTCCACGGCTGTTCCCACTTCAGCCGCCGAACCGCGGAGGAAGGGACGAGCAAAGGCGATTGCGATCAGCAACACGGCCAGCCCTCGGAGCAGCAACAGCAACCAGTTATCGATCCGGCTGCGGCGGCTGAGTCGCGGCGGGCTCGCCTCGAGAAACATCAAGGAGCTGAAAGGGATCTGCCCCTGCGGCTGGCGGCGGATCAAGTGGAAGATGACCGGCAACGCAACCGCCAGTCCACCGAGCAGGAAGAGAGGTGCGAGAACGCTCACCGTCGCCCCCTCCGGCTATTGCGGCGAACCGTCATGTTGAGCAAGTCAAACAGCGCCTGGTCAACTGGCCGATCACTCGGCAAGGTCGAAAAGATCACGCCCAAAGCGTCGCAGGCCGACTGGACTTGCCGTTCGTGCTCCGCAAACCGTTGTTGGTAGCGGTCGATCGCGGTGTGCGGATCGATATAGACGTCGCGGCCCGATTCCAGGTCGCGGACCATTGTCGGCCCGCTGAGGCTCAGCACGATCTCGCCCGGATCGAGAATTCGTAGCACGAGCACCTCGTGCCCGCGACCGATCAAATGGGAGAGATGCTTTTTGAGCGAATCAATTGGGGCCAACAGGTCCGAGATCAGAATCACCAACCCGCGGCGGCGAACCACCGCCGCGATCTGTTCGAGCGGCTTTTGCAGGTCGGTGCGAGTTCCATCACTCGAACGTTCCAAGGCTCCCAAAAACCTGCGGAAGTGCCCGGGGCGGTGACGCGCCGGGAGAAACTGGAGCACCTCGTCGCCAAAGGTCAGCAGCCCCACGCTGTCGCGCTGCAATGTGAGATAGTAGCCGAGGCTCGCCGCGACCGTCCTGGCATAGTCCGCTTTTGAATATGCCAAGGTCGTGTAGTCCATGGAGCGACTTTGATCGACCAGCAGATAGCAGCGACGGCTGGTTTCGTCTTCAAATTGTTTGATGTGATAGCGGTCAGAGCGGGCAAAAAGCTTCCAGTCCAACTGCCGCGGATCATCGCCCACCGAGTAGGGTCGATACTGGCTGAATTCGACCGAGAATCCATGGTAGGGACTACGGTGCAAGCCGTTATAAAACCCGTCCACGACGTGCCGAGCGCGCAACTGCAGATTACGGATTCGCATCAGAGCGGCCGGATCGACGAACGTGGATGCCATCGCGAAATTCGACTAACGCAAGGTGTGGGGGACCGACTCAATCAACCGTCCGATCAACTGCTCGGTCGTGATGCCTTCGGCGTCCGCTTTGTAACCCAGAAGGATGCGGTGGCGGAGCGTCGGGTGGGCGAGGGCTTGGATGTCGTCGAACCCGACGTGCGATTCGCCCCGCAGCAGGGCCCGAGCCTTGCCGCCAATGACCAGCGTTTGCGCAGCCCGGAGTCCGGCTCCCCAGCTGACCCACTCGTTCACGAAATCGGGCGCGCCAGCGCGTCCTGGGCGGCTGCCGGCAACGAGCCGAACCGCATAATCGGCCACTTCGCGGGCGATCGGGACGCGGCGCACCACGTCGTGGAAGCGGAGCACATCGTCGCCGCTGAACAAAGGTCGAATCGGCTCGGGACGCGTTTGCGTCGTCTGCAACACCACCTCGAGCTCGTCAGCGTGCGGCAAGTAATCGATCAACACGTTGAACATGAAGCGGTCGAGCTGGGCCTCCGGCAGCGGATAGGTGCCTTCCATCTCGATCGGGTTCTGAGTCGCCAAGACGAAGAACGGTTCCTCCAGGGCGTACCGCTCGCCCGCGGCAGTGACCTGATGCTCCTGCATCGCTTCGAGCAGCGCGGCCTGGGTCTTGGGAGGCGTGCGGTTAATCTCATCCGCCAAAATGACGTTGGCGAAGATCGGGCCGCGGACGAATTTCATCTGCCGGCGTCCATCCGCCGACTCCTCGAGAATCTCCGTCCCGGTGATGTCGGCGGGCATTAGATCGGGGGTGAACTGGATCCGCGCGAACTTCAAGTGGAAGACCTGCGCGACGCTGCGGACGAGCAATGTTTTGGCGAGCCCCGGGGCTCCAGTAATTAAACAGTGCCCGCCGGCAAGCAGTGAAATCAGCAACTGCTCAATGATTTCGCTCTGGCCGACGATTGTTTTGTTGAGCTCGCGGAGGATCGCCTCACGACCCGTGCGAATCTGCTCGACCACCTGCGACTCGAGGGCAGGGTCTGCCGTGGCATCGTCGACCGAAGCGGACATAAAGCATCCTCTTGCAGAATATTAATGAGGCGGAAGAGGGTTAAAGTTTTGTCAGAAAACCCTGAGTCGACGGCGCTAGCCGCGGGTTCTACCCCGGAAGTCCCGGGGCTCGCGAAGGCCCGAGGCTAGCGCCTACGGCTCAAAAAGTCGACCCTCCCGGGGGAGGGTGTCAGTGTTCCTTGTTCTCCCCCCGTCACAGCGAATCATCAGTGTGTCATCGCATAGGTCACGATGTTAATTCCCATGGGGTAGGCTCTTTTGACCGAGAACTCCTCAAAATACCATTTGTTCTCACCCTCCCGTTCCCAGCCGTCTCCAAGATCGGTGTTGTGGCAGATGAAGACCATGATCCGACCTTCATCATCTTCGATTGCACGATAGATCGCACGGCTGGTATCGCTGCCAGGGCGATACTCCCAACTTTGATGTCGCCCACCCCGCCCTCGACCGGCGGCGTGGATGCTGGGGACTTGGGGCTTCTCTTTGAGGTCATAGACGCAGTGGAAAATTTCATGCGTGAGCGGAACCTCTTCGGCGCGGCGATTCGGGAAAACCCGTTTCAATTCATTCTCGAGCGCCACATATTCGTGGTCGCCCCAAAAATCGTCGACCATTAAGAAACCACCGCTGGTCAAATACCGCCGCAGCGCAACGACTTCCTCGTCGCTGAGCGTGATCGCCCCCGGTTCGATCATGTACAGAAACGGATAATCAAAAAGCTTGGGATCGGTGAGTTCAACGATGACGGGGTTTGGGTTGACTTTGAGCGAAGTCAACTGCTGGAGCCGGAGCGAGAAATTGAGATCGCTGTCGGGATAGTCGGTTTGCCATTTGTCACGATACCCATAGGAATCGTATTTGACGCGGGCGAAAGTAAACGTGTCGCCGGCGAAGCGTTCATCGATCTCCCAGGTGGGGACGCCGCGGCGGCCCATCTCACGTCCGCCGCCACGCCCCCAATAACCTCGTTGAGCCGTGGCGTCGCTTGCGTCCAGGACGACAATCGCCACGATGCCGATGGCGGCAAACCAAGTCGGACGCATGGGCAAGATTCCTCGTGCAAAAGATTCGAGGGGCAGGGAAGGCTCGGACGGCTACTTCTTCTCGCTCGTCAACTCCAACAGCAACTGCTGGGCGCGGCGGTATCTTGGGGCTTCTTCGAGCGCCATCAGCACCTGCCGTTTCGCTCCATCCCGATCTCCGGCCGCCGTGAGAGCTTCGGCTAGCTGGAAATGCACCCCGGCCGGATCGACCGGATCCATCGTGGCCAGCACTTGCAGTGGGCGGACGGCTCGCTCGGCCGCATCGGTTTCGGCCGCCGCTCGAGCCGCGAAACGATGGGCATCGGGCAACAGCGGATTGAGCGCGAGCGCTTTCTCCGCGTGCCCCGCAACCGCGTCCCACTGTTCCCGCTCCGCTTCCAACTCCATCAAACGAATCAAGTCTTGAAACCCGTCGGCTCGGGCATCGGCCAGTTCCTTGAGCAGTTCGAGTTCGCGGTCAACGTCGCCGATCTCTCGCGCCAGCGCCGCTAGATCTTCCAGCGTTCCTTCGGGGGCCACGTCGTGGGAAAGGAGCTCCCGAATCCGCTCGAGCACCGTTTCCGCTTTCTCAAATTGACGTTCCTCGAGCAGCGCGGTCGCCTTGCCGCGCAGGCCCCAGTAGTTGTTGGGGTGTTTCTCGAGCCACGCCTCCCAAACTGCTACATCACCTCGCTCGGGAAGCCCTTCGTCGGTCCAGTCCAGTTGCTCGCCAAAGGCTTGGGCCCGTTGCCGGACGAAAACCGTGTACTCTTCGTCCAGTGTTTTGAGTGAACCCGTGTGGCGCTCCAAAGTTTCGTTGATCGGCATCCCGACGCCCAAATCAACCAGGATTCGCTGGAGCGCCGGCATCCCATAGCGTTCGATCAGATGCTCGACGGCGAGCGACGACTGGTAGTAGGCCAACTGCAGGTGGGCCGGTGTTTTGGGTTCCAGAAACGCGCCCGATAAGCGGCTGATCGGCACCAGGTCTTCGCCGAGCAACATGCGTCGAAAGGTGGGGGTCATTCGCTGCCCCCAAACCGGATCGCGTTGCCGCTCTTCGTAAACCGAGATCCCTTCACTCAACCAGCGAGGCATGCGGTTGTTGGTTTTTTCCAGCGTCACAGCGTGACAGAATTCATGCCACAGGACCGATTTCCAATTCGACGGATTCTGACCTTGCGACTGCGGACTGTTGGCGGTGATGACCCTGCCAAAACAGACGCCGAGAAAACCGTCGCCTCCGGGAAGGCCGAAGGTGCGGATCGCGAAATCCTGCTGCCGCGGAAAAATTTCCACGACCACGGGGCCGTCTGGAGTGACATCGTACTTGGCGCAAAGGACCTCCGAGGCTTCTTCCAACAGGTCGAGGACCTCTTCGCCATAGACGCTCGCCTCCTGGGCCTGCATGCGGACCAGCAGGTTGCCGCGGCGAAGGATGGTGTATGTTTCCAGCTCATCGTGCAACGTCATCAGGTTGTAGGCGACGACGTTGTAAGCATCCTCCTGGCTCACCTGTTCGGCCAGCTTCCATCCTTTCTCGTCGTCGCCCAGTCGCAGGAGATCCTGGGCGAGTTGAAAGCGGGCTTCGGTATGCGTGGGGTCGAACTTGAGGGCGCGGCGCTGTGCAGCGGCTCCTTCGGCGAAGCGATACTTCCGTGACAGCTCGCGACCGATCACATAGTCGACTTCGGGATTGTCTTTCCAAGTCGCCAGCGCCTTGTCCCGCATCTCCGCTTCCGCATCCGCATCGCCCCGCAGATGGGCCAGAACGGCGCGGTAGGCCCACAGCAGCGGCTGGCGAGGGTTGACTTGCTCGACGCGGTCGAGCGATTCCTCGGCTTGATCATAACGTTCCCGGTCGATCCACTCGTTCGCTTGCATCAGCAGGCTGGGGACGTGCCGCGGATTAAGGTCGAGGGCCCGCCGAAGCGCGGCGTCAGCCCGTTTCGCATCACTCGGCGACCAGGCGCGGGCGGTGAGATACGCGATCTGCGGATCGCCCGGATCGAGCTCCGCGGCCCGCGCCAGCGACTCCGCAGCAACCGCGTAGTCGTGTTTCGCAAGCGCGAGTTCGGCCGTCGCGACATGGACGTCGGAGTAGTTCGGGTCGGCGCGGCGGACGCGATCGTAGAACAACTCCAAAATTTTGCGAGCATCCTCGCCGCGACTGGCGAAGTACCGACCAGCGGCGACCAGGTTTTCGCTTCCCGTGTATCGACCCGGCGCCCGCCGCAGCAGCTCAAAAATCTGCTCCGTGACGATGTTCGCCCGCTCGCTCTGACCGGCAGAGCGGTACGCTTCGGCGGCGAGCAACCGCAGGGGGAGGTCGTCGGTGTATCTCCGCTCGGCTGTCTCGTAAACCTCGACCGCCTGCTCGTACTTCCCCGTCGCCAAATGGTTGCGAATCAGCAACTGCGACCAGTCGGAATTCCAGGTTCCCCCGTCGATTGCCGCGGAAGCCCTAGCGGCTGAGGCTTCGTAGTCACCGCGGTGATAGAGGTCGACGGCGTCGCTCCACTCGGAGGCGTGGAGGCGGCCGCTGTTGGTTTCGGCTGCCGCGAGGCTGACCATGCCAATCAGGCCTGCGATCGCCCACCATCGTCGAAGTCGGCCCGTACGGAAAACCGGTTCTGCCATCCCTAGTCTCCAAAAGCGGTGCTCGCTCACGGAGTTCATCATACCGGATGGCAATGTCGGACAAGCGTCTGGTCGATCCGCAAGCAGTCCGCCGCTTCACCTACCGCCCGCCCGTTCCGGGGCGGCGGTCGGTTTTGGGGCGGAGCATTGGGCAGGGGCATTACGGAGCCTTCCCTCGGAGAGCGGGGCCTGAGCTTGGCGAGCGGGGCCTGAGCTTGGCGAGCGGGCCCTGGGCTTGGCGAGTGGGGGCAGTCAACGAAAAAAGCCACGGCCGGGGCCGTGGCTTCAGAGTATCGATGTGTGTCGAAACGGCTCGTGGACAGTTAGCCGAATCGCGGTAGCCCGTTACCGCTGCGTGGCAGCACCCGCGGCTCCAGCGTCGAGGTCCAAATCGGCACCAGCCGCATCGGCGTCCAAATCCGCACCGGCATCCAGGTCCGCACCGGCGTCCGCATCGGCTGCGCCGGCATCGAGATCGAGATCCGCGTCGGCGTCGAGGTTCGCATCCGCGTCCGCTTCGGTGTCACCAGGAACGGGGCGGCTCGGCGGGGTCCGGGTGTCAGCCTCAGCGTCGAGGTTCAGATCGCTGTCGGTACGGGTAGCTCCGGCTTCCGCCTCACCGGTTGCCGCTGCTTCGGCGTCGACCGAGCCCTGGACGCCTTTCATCTGCTCGAGCTCCTGGCGAAGTTGACGGACCTCTTCCTGAAGCTGCTGGACTTGCTGGCGAAGGTCACCGGCTTCCCCTTCGAGGGCCGGGCGAGCCATCCGCTGACGGTCGCTCGCCTCGTAGCCGGTGAGAGTGGCGTTGATCGTCTGCCGCTCACCGTCACGAATCACCACCAAGCCGACCTGCTCGCCCGGCGAACGCTGGCGGATCCACGTGGAGATTTGGTTGGGGTCGGAGACTTGGCGACCATCGACGCTGACGATCACGTCACCGGGACGGAGTCCAGCGCTGGCGGCCGCAGTTCCCTGCATCACGTCCTGGATCGCGACTCCCTCAGCGGCTTGCCCCATCGCGATTCCGAGCCGGGCTCGCGCACGGGTCTGGCCAGCGATCCCCTGCTGGGTGCGGAACTGCTGCTGGGTCTCGAACTGCTGCTGGCTGCGAATCCGGTTGTCGTAGAGCGGGCGGCCCTGGGCGTCGTAGAGAGGCTGGCCCTGGGAATCGAAGAGTTGGCGGCCTTGGTAGTCGGAGCCGAAGCGATCTTGGTAGGCGTCGTACTGGTCGCGGCGGAGGGTCTGTTGGGGAGTTTCGGTGGCCGATCGAGCGGCCTCACCCACGCCTCGGCGGAGAGCGTCTCCGGCGCTTTCGCCCTGGAGCGCGCCTCGCACCGCTTCGCCAATACCCCGCTGGGTGGGATTCAGATTGCCGCGCTGTCCGGCTTCAATCTGGGCGTCGATCCCACCCCGGATGGCGTCGCCGATGTCTTGAGCGCCCGCGACGCCGCCGAGGAGTCCGAGCGAGGTGCTGAGTGCGACGATGCGAAGGCGGCGCGAGGTGCGAGAGCGGTTTTGCTGAGTCATGTTATTGAGCCCTGTTCGAAGGAAACTAGGTGGGGAAAACAATCCCGCGGAAGTCCGATCGAACCTTGCAACTCACGTTCCAAGCAGCTCGGTGCAGAGGGCTGTTCTCGCGCCTGCCGATGGCTCAGCGGCCGCGCGACGGGTCAGGAGCCAAACGGCTTCTTGGGCAGCGTGAACACCGACTCGACTTTGACGATCGCATAGTCGTCGGGAAACGTGTGGATCGCCT
This sequence comes from Candidatus Laterigemmans baculatus, assembly GCF_010367455.1. Classification (GTDB taxonomy): domain Bacteria; phylum Planctomycetota; class Planctomycetia; order Pirellulales; family Pirellulaceae; genus Laterigemmans; species Laterigemmans baculatus. The sequence continues at coordinate 35,425 of NZ_WRPR01000045.1, forward strand.
GGACCATCATCGAGCTGGCCCGGGTGTCGACATGGATGTAGCTGAACGCTCCCAGGGCCAATCGTCCGCTGGCGTCGAAGCGATGGGCGAGTCCTTCGGGAGCGGGACCGCCGAAGAGTTGTTCCTGGAAGTTCCAAAACAGTTCCGGGGCGACCGATTCGAGTTGGAACTCGGTCCGGTAGGTCGCTCCGCCGCGACACTCGTGCTGCTCGCGGCGCTGGCCCATGATCCGGTGCGAGAGCAGTTGGCGGCGAGCCGGCAACGGCTGTCGCGCCGAGGCGGCCACTTCGGTCAGGATCTGACCCGCCCCGCACCACGTGATGACGTGTCCGGAGTTGGTGATATCCAGCTTCGCTTCATAGCCGCTGCGTTGGATCCGTCGCGTCTTGTGGATCGCGTACAGCTCCGGGTGAAGCGACCTGCCAAGCAGGTGGAAAGCTAACTCGGCGACTCGTGGACGTACCGAAAGCACGTGAGCAATTCCTGCGTATTATGTCGTCGAAGCGTTTGAGCTCGTTCCCTATCCGAGCGGGAACGGAGACGATTCGCTCAAAGTTCAGATTAGTCCCGCGGCCCACGCTGGCGAGCGAAAAAACGAATCCCGCGGCCGAGTATGCCAGTTTCGCAAGGGAGTTCGTGACGCTGCTGGGTCGCTGGCTGGGATTATACCGCCTCGAGCGACCCCGACTAAAGAGCGTTTGCCGACGATTGTGATTCGGGTCGCGATTTGAACCGGCAAACGCCTCGAAGCGAGGCTGCGTACGGGGTAGAGTGAAGCGGCCTTTCCGCTCTGCACCGCGTCACTTTGTGCCCCGCTCAGTCCAAGCCCCCGCCCCGCTGAACCCAAACCTTCGCCTGCTGAGGAACCGATGGTCGTCGTGATCGATAACTACGATTCATTCACCTACAACCTGGTCCAGCGGATGGGCGAGATCGATGGGGCGATCGAGGTGCGGGTGGTTCGCAATGACGAGATGTCGGTCGATGCGGTCGCCGCGCTCCAGCCCGAGCGGCTGATCATCTCTCCCGGGCCATGCACGCCGACCGAAGCCGGGGTCAGCGTCGACTGCGTCCACGCCTTCGCCGGACAGATCCCGGTCCTCGGCGTCTGCCTGGGGCATCAATCGATCGGCCAGGCGCTCGGGGCGCGGATCATTCGCGCCCCGCAGTTGATGCACGGCAAGACCGATGCGATCGACCACGACGATCAGGGTCTGTTTGCCGGAATCCATCGCCCCTTCGTGGCCACGCGGTACCACAGCTTGGTGATCGATCCGACGACTGTGCCGGAGGACCTGATCGTCAGCGCCTGGACCGACACCGGGGGCGAGCGGCAGATCATGGGAGTCCGCCACCGAACGCAAAAACTCGAAGGCTGGCAGTTCCATCCCGAGAGCTTTTTGACCGCTCCCGGAACGGAACTGATCCGCCGCTTTCTGCAGTGGTAGAGCGATCGGCTGACGCTACAGCGCCAGATCCGCGAACAGCGGCGTGCTTAGGTAGCGTTCGCCGAGCGAGCACATGATCGTCACGATCCGCTTGCCCTTCATCTCCGGTCGCGCGGCGACTTGAGCGGCGGCCCACATGTTCGCACCGCTGCTGATGCCCGCCACGATTCCCTCCTCGGCGGCCAACCGGCGGCCCCAGCTGAAGGCGTCTTCGTCCTCGACTTGGATCACGTCGTCGAGCAACGAGGTATCGAGGTTCTTGGGAATAAAGCCCGCACCGATCCCCTGAATGCGGTGCTTGCCCGGTGCACTACCGCTGATCACCGCGGAGTGTTTGGGTTCGACGGCGATCGCTTTGAAGTTGGGATTCATCTTCTTGAGGTAGCGAGCCACGCCGGTGATCGTGCCACCGGTGCCGACGCCAGCGACGATCGCATCGATGTCGTGGCCACTGTCCTCCCAAATTTCCGGGCCGGTCGTGGCTTCGTGAATCGCCGGGTTGGCCGGGTTCTCGAACTGCTGGGGCATGAACGAGTTGTCGATTTCGTCGACCAATTCCTGAGCCCGCCGGATCGCTCCATTCATCCCCTCGGCGGCCGGAGTGAGCACGAGGTTGGCTCCCATCGCCCGGAGCAGGGCGCGTCGCTCGACCGACATCGATTCGGGCATCGTTAGGGTCAATTGATAACGCTTCGCCGCGCATACGAACGCGAGGGCGATTCCCGTGTTGCCGCTGGTGGGCTCGATGATGTGGGTCTTCGCGTCGACTTTGCCGTCCCGCTCGCCGGCCTCGATCATCGCCACGCCGATCCGGTCTTTGACGCTGTTGAGCGGCTGGAAGAATTCGCACTTCGCAAACACCGTTGCGCCACCCTCGGGAAGCAAGCGGTTGATGCGAATCATCGGCGTGTCGCCAATGGCGCGAGCAGCGTTGTCGAAAGTCTTTCCGCGAGGCATGACGCAAAATCCCTAAAGAGGTCCGAATCGATGGAGAGGTCGGAGTCGATACAACCGTCGTTTTCGGGCATTCATCGGCGACCGACTAGCCCCGGCTTGATTCGAAGCCTGCCGCGAGGGGCGACTGTGTTTCAAAAAGCAGTCGCCTTCGGCTTGCCGTTAAACGAAAGCAATGCCGGGTCAAAGCGCCGCTGTCCAGCTAGTTGGGGCGGACCAGCAGCGGCGCCGAACCGACCGACCAGCCGTCGCCTCCCTCCAGGCGAGCGACGATCCGCATCGGACCGGATGCCGACGGCGGGACGACGAACGCTACTTCGAACGGCCCGGCTGCTTGGCTGGTGATTTCGGTCTCCGCCACCTGCAAGCAGTTCGCCTGCTCGTACCGCTCGACCCGCGGTGCCTCAGCATCGATCGGACCGCCGCCGGGCAAGGGGCAGATCGAGACGGTCAGCTTGCCTCGGTGGGGAGCCACGCCGCGGACCGTGAGCGTTTCTCCGGGAGCGATTCCTCGCGGAGCCGAGACCGAGAGCTCGCCCGGATGCCGCAGCCGCAGCGCCGGATCGCCCAGCAGGTTGTAGAGGTGCACGTGCTCCCGCCGCTCGGGCGAAAGCGCATCGGCTGAGGGGCTGAGCATCCCGGCCAGCAGATCGAGCAGCCGTCGCCGCTCGGCGAGCCCCTCGACTTCCGCCGCCTCGCTGGCCAACTCCCGCTGGGCATAAAGCCAAGCATCGCCGAGCCGCTCCAGCCGCTCGTGGTAAACCGCCTGGATCAATCCCTGGGCGGCGATCGCATTGCCATAGGGCATCGTCACGCGGGAGCCGGCTAACACTGCGATCGGACCTCCCTCGGCCAGCAGCATCCGCTCGGCCAAGGCGTCCTCCGAGGCGTCGAAGGCTCCGGTGTAGCAGGCCAGCATCAACGCGATCGGTGCCCCTTCCGCCGGACGCTCGAGCAGCTCCACGTCCTCCGAGTCGAGCACCGGTCGAGGCCCGTTGGGACCCGGGACGCGGTCCAGCTCCGTCACGTTGCCGTGCCCCATGTAGACCCAGAACAACCCTCCCTCGCGATACCGGCGGAGCACCGAGGGAAAGAAGTCACGCGATCCCGGATTGAAGGGGCTCGCCGGCGCCGCATAGGTAATCGCCGTTCGCACCGACGCCGGCAGCGACGAGGTCAGCACCGCGCGCGTAGCCGACTCGATCGCCGCGTCGGCCAGCATCCCAAATCCGCCCGTCCCCGCGGTCAGTTGCACCGTGTCGCGCCAGGGACCGAAATCGCTGCTTTGCTCGTAGCGAATCACCCGCTCGACGAGCCCCGACAGTTGTTCCGGGGTGCGGACCGGCAGCCGGCCGACTGCGATTTCGGGAATCCCATCGCCGTCGAGGTCGCCGTACGGCGCGTCGCCGGCCAGCGTGGGAGTGGTGCCATAGCGAGCGCTCGGGCCGGGCAACCGGTAGTGGGTCGGAACCTCGCGGCTGGCGTCCGCGTGGTCGGCCGCCACGATCCGGCAGTCCCCCACCAGAACCACATATTTCGCTTCTGGACCGAGTCCGGCTTCGCGAAGATTTTGCAAGACTTCAGCGGCCGTCGCCCCCGACGCGAGGACTTTGATGTTCAGCCCGTCTCGGGTGCGGTGCTCGATCCATGGGGCGAGCGACTGGCGGAACAGCGGCGGGCAGACGACAAAACAATCGGCCGCGGCGTCCCCCGTGGCGGCTGCAGGGTGCGTCGCTGCTCGGGGCGCCGCAATAGAAGTGGCTGGAGTCGAAGTGGCTGGGCCCGGTGGAGGGGCCGCCAGCGCAGGAGCGGACAACAGAGCGGCGAGAGCGAGTGCGTGCATGAGCCACAGCCGGCTAAAAGAATGCGAAGGTCACTCGGCGGTCAGAGCCAAGGCTTCGGGCTGTCCCTCCACCTTCGATCCTCGCGCCTTCCATCATCGCTTCACGGCAAGCCAAAGATGTCTGGACGAACCATCAGCGACGTTACGCGGACGGTCGACGACATTAACGGGCCCGCTGCTGTCATCCAATACGAACCGCCAGTCCCCGAAGGTTCACTGGCGGGGGGTGCACACGTCAGAGAGCGGGTGAAGGGAATCGAACCCTCGTCTCGGGCTTGGGAAGCCAGCGTTCTACCATTGAACCACACCCGCAGCGGTGTTTGCGGAGGGCTAGTTTAGCGTTTCCGGGGCTGGCCCGAAAAGCCCGCATGGGAGGAGATTTCGGCTGCGACAGGATCCGCAGGACTCTCGACAAAAATTTCGTTTAACGGCAAGCCGCAGGCGACTGTGTTTTGCTAGCCATGGGCTGATGAAAAGGTCCGACCACGGGTTAAATGGTGTAGAGCCGAAGTTCCCTCAATCGCCTGCCGCGGGGCGACGGATCTCGTGTGCGAGCCAAAAACCTTTTCCAGGAGACCCCAGTGAGTTCCGACAAACCGCTTGCGATCACTTGCGGTGATCCCGCTGGGGTGGGGCCTGAATTGGCGCTTCGCGGGGCGGCTTGGGCCGCTCGGGAAGGAATCCCTACGGTGATCGTCGGATCCGCCGCGCTGCTCGCTCGAGTCGCTCGTCAGCTCGACCTTCCGCTGCCCGCGGTCGTCCCCGCCGACGACCTCTCGCGTTGCAACGGCGCTGCGATCGTCGACCTTCCGGGGCTCAAGGCGGAGACGGTGCGACCGGGACACGTCAACGCGGCGACCGGCCGAGCGTCGCTCGCGTACGTGAATTGGGCGATCGATGCGGCGCTCGACGAGCGAGCGGCGGGGATCGTGACCGGGCCGATTCACAAAGAAGCTTGGCACGCCGCGGGCTCGCAGCACCCGGGACATACCGAGCTGTTGGCCGAGCGGACCGGGGCCGAGCGGCACTGTATGATGTTGGCCGCGCCGTCGATTCGCTGCGCTCTGGTCACCGTGCATATTGGGCTGGCCGACGTTCCCTCGCAAATCACCACGGCCAACGTGCTGGAAACGATCGAGATCGCGGCCGAAGCGGTCGGGCGCATGATCGATCGGCCGCCGCGGGTCAGCGTTTGTGGGCTGAATCCCCATGCCGGCGAGGGAGGTTTGTTTGGTCGCGGCGAAGAGGAAGCCGCCATCATTCCCGCCATCGAGGCAGCCGTCGTGCAAGGAATCCACGCGCTCGGGCCGCTGCCACCCGACACGGCGTTCCTCTCCGCCCGGCGAGCGGAGACCGACGTCTACGTCTGCATGTACCACGACCAGGGATTGATTCCGCTCAAAGCGATCGCGTTCGACGAAGCGGTCAACGTCACGCTGGGATTGCCGATCGTCCGGACCAGCGTCGATCACGGGACTGCCCTGGACCTCGCCTGGCAGGGCAAGGCGAGCGATGCGAGCATGCTCGCGGCGATCCGAATGGCGGCACAACTCGCTTAAAACGCAACGAGCTTAAAACGCAAAGGGCGAACAATGTGGCAAAAGACAAAACTGGTGCTGGTGGTGATCGCCCTGATGATCTTGTTGATCGCCGTCTTTCAGAACACCGCGGCCACCAAGACCGCGTTCCTGTTCTACGAATTCACCCTCCCACAAGCCGCTCTGATCTTCCTTGCGGCCGGCGTCGGTTTCGTGCTCGGAGTGATCACGACCAGCCGAATCCTCCGCCGCAAAAAACCGCGAACCGGATAGTCGCCTTTCGCTCCGCGAAAGTAGCGTGGGTAGCGTTCTGCATAGTCGCCAACACCCAATGCCGTTCATTATTTGGGTTGTCGCAGTATCAGCCGCAACGCGCTAGCGTCCGGTTTTTGATGAGGGTCGAAGGAACCGGGGGCTAGCCCGGATTATTCATCAGCCGCCGGGCGCTAGCCCCCGGTTCTCGAAAACTCCGCAAGAACCGGACGCTAGCGCGTGGCGGCTGATTTAACACACTGTTCTGTCATGGTCTGTCGCAACTTCTAGCACCACAAGAACTTGCGACACATCTGCCCAAACGCACGAATAATCCGGGCTAGCGCCCTGCGGCTGATGAGATGAAAAATGAACGGTATTGCGCCTACACCCGGCTCTGCGAGGCGATGCCCGGGGCGGAGCGAGCGCGGCGAAGGCGTGCGGCGCGGCGGCGGTGGACGATCTCATAGCGGGCCAGCACCACTTGGGCCAAGTCGCCGATCCGATGCAGTTCCCCTTGGGCCGGTTCGTACAGCGGCAGCGAGCCCCCGAGAGACTGAGTCGTGTGCGAAGCGGTCGCGGGTGACTGAGTCGCGGGCGAGGCTTTCGCGGCCGCTTCCCGCCGCGGCGACGCGGAAGTGCGGAACCGCCGGCCGGAGGGGCAGGTGACCGGAACGGGGCTGGCGGCCGGGAGAGGGCTGGCGACGGAAGCGGTGGCGTTGGTCGGATAGTCGAACAGCAGCAATTGAGTCATCGCAATCAGCCCTCGCGGCAAAGTTCTCAGGAATCGCCGGGAATTGCCTTGCCTTCCCGACCACGCCTCTGATTCTTCGCGAGGGCTGTGACACGTTCGGTCACACCCGAAAAAGATTTTTCAAAAAATTTCAGTACGTCAGGCTTTCCAGCCTGACCGGCTGCGGACGGATTGTCAGCCTGGAAAGCCTAACGTACGTCAGGCTTTCCAGCCTGACCCGCTGGCGAACCGTGAGGCTGTTCTGTTTCCGCCCGCTGGGCTGAGGCCTGGAGCCTCTCGAGCGTTGCGATTCGCTGGTCGGCCAGCTGCACCATCGCTTGGAGCACCGAGATCTTCGTCTCGAGCTCCGCTTTTAGCTCGCGTTGCAGATCGAACATCGCTCCCTGCCAGCGAAGTACCTCGACCGGAGCGTTGGCTAAGGGAAGCTGCGAATCGGTGGCCGCCGCGGTCTGCTGCTGGTGTCGCTGCCACTCCGCCGCCGCCGCTCGCTCCCGCTTCTTGGCCCGGATCGAGCGACGGATCAGGACCCAAGCGAGCAGCACGAAACCGCCGAGCAACATCATCTGCGAGCGGAACGAATTCGGCTCCAGAGCCGCTGCCGGCACGAACTCCATCGCGCGGTCGAACGCGATCGCGAGCGTCGGTCCGAGCGTGGGGGAGGCAGCAGGCATGTGTATCAGCCGGGTCGGAGGAAGCGGCGGCGCGGGCCCGGCCACCGATTGCCGAATCGACCATCGCCAGCCGCCGACATCAGCCGACGAGCGCGGCTGGCGGTTAGGGCGAAGTTTCCGGATGCAGCGGTTCGGGGCGTTGGCCGGCTTGGAACGCTTCGGCCGCCAATCGCCGGACTTCGCTGAGCGGAATTCCGCGGTCGGCTGCAATCGCGTCGGCGTCGTCGAACTCGACGCTGAACCGCCAGCGGCCCGCAGGCAGCCAGACGCACTTGCCGCGGACCGGCCCGACCTCGGTCTCCACGGTGTGCTCGCGGCGGACCAGCTTGTGGCGGTCGGCTCGGTAGCGGCGGACGCCGATCGTGCCGGCGTGGGTAAACAGAAGCGATTCGAGCGCCGCGACGCGGGAGGTAGGTGCGAGCACCGTCACCGCCACGCCGCTGCGACCTTTCTTCATCAGGCACGGAGTCTGGTAGACGTCGATCGCTCCGCCCGCGTGCAGCCGCGCGACGCAGGCGGCGAGATCCTCCGGAGTGGTGTCATCGATATTCGTCTCAAGCACCATGACTTGATCGCTCTCGATCGTGCTTCCGGCGGCCGCCTCTTCGCTCTCGCCGATCAGCAGCCGCAGCACGTTCGCCTGCCCCTCGAGATCCCGCGTTCCCGCCCCGTAGCCAATCCGCTGGACGCGGAACGCCGGAAGCGGCCCAAATCGCCGAGCGGTCGCCTTGAGGATCGCCGCTCCGGTGGGGGTTGTCAGTTCGAAAGAGACCTCGCTCGGCGCGATCGGCACGTCGGTCAGCAGCTCCGCGGTGGCCGGAGCGGGAACCGAGACGCGGCCATGAGCGATCTCGATGAACCCCGTACCCGTCGGGACCGGCGACGCTTCGACCGCATCGATCTCGAGCAGCCGCAGACCGATCGCCGTCCCCACGATGTCGGCGATCGAGTCGACCGCACCGACTTCGTGAAAGTGGACTTTTTGGATCGTCGTCCCATGGACTTTGGCTTCCGCTTCCCCGAGCCGCAGGAAAATTCGCTTCGCTAGAGCTTTGGCGTCGTCGGAAATCACCTCCGAACCATCGATCATCGCGTCGATATGGTGCAGATGGCGGTGGGCGTGCTCCGGCGGATGCTCGACCCGCACGTGGGTCGCGCGGAAACCGCACTTTTTGACTTCGCTCACCACCAAATCGAGCTGCCCGAGCCCGAGCGACTGGACGCCTCGCAGGATGGCGTCGCGCGATGCCCCGGCATCGATCAACGCGCCGAGCGTCATGTCACCGCTAATTCCGCTCAGACAGTCAAAGTAGGCGATTCGCACGGGAGCTCCAAAAAACGAGAGGGATCGAGGGGGCAAACGGCCGAAGGGGGAAGTGATATTGCGAGCAAGCCGCAGCCGCGTAGAATACGCGATTCAACCGGTGAAATAACCCCGCCCCGCCGAGCCTTCAGCCCGCGGCTGCCCTTAGCCCGCGGCTGATGGTGGACCGCTCGGTCCGGCGTGCGGCGTGACCAGCCACAGCAAACGAAACGTTTCGGGAATTGGTTCGATGAAAGTTGTCAGCTCGATCGGAGCCCTCAAGTACCGCCACGCGGATTGCCAAGTTGTCCGTCGCCGCGGCCGGATCTACGTGATCTGCAAGAGCAACCCCAAGTTCAAAGTCCGCCAAGGCGGAGCCAAAACCAAGAAAGCCCGTCGGTAAGACGAGTCTAATCATCACCCTCCCCCCGGGAGGGTCGGGCTCTCGGGCCCGGGGAGGGAGAGCTGCATCCGTTCGCGGTCGGCCCTTTACGTCGCGCATTACCCTCCCCGCTCGTCCCTCGCGACCCTCCCAGGGGGAGGGTGTCGTTTGGGCTTTCTGACGGATTGTGCGCGTGGCGGCAGGTTGAGGACGCTGGAAGGAACGCCTCCTCTCACCCCATTCGGCGATTGAAGACCAGCCATTCGACTGCCAGCATCCCGAGGGCGGCCATCAGCAGCCACCTCCACAGCTCGCTGCGGCCTCGAATTTGCGCGTCGCTCTGGACGATCTCTCGCTCGCCGACACGTATCGATGCGGCCGGCCGCAGATCGCTCTCTCGCGGGTCGAAGAGATTGATCGTGAACAGGCTCAGCGGCTGCGCTCCTTCGGCGGCCAGTACGCGATAGACGCCCAGCCGTTCGGTTTCGGGAAACAGCAGCGGGCCGCCAGCGTCTCGGCTGACGCTCCGCGTGAGCGGGCCCGCTGGGCCTGTCGCGTTGGTCCCCCCAGCATCGAGCGACGCAGGGACTCGCACCCGGACTTCGCGGATCTGATTGTCGATTCGCAGCGGGGCGACCGTGCCGGGCTGATAACTCGGGGCGCTGGTCGCGTCGACCGCTCCACCGAGGTGCCGCAGCAGGTTGTAGACGAATACCGGCCAGCTGCGTTGGACGGGCCAGTCGGTATTGAAAGCGGCTCCCTCCTCGGTCTCGCTGATGATTTCAAAACCCATTACGAGATCCTGGTAACCCGCGCCCTCGCTCCCAACGCGGGGGGCGATCGCCAGCACCTCTCCTGCGGTCGTCGTGAGCAACGCGAGCGATCGAGGTGGGGCTTGGAGCGGGCGGCCTTCGACGATCTTCAACGAGAACAAGTCGAGGAACCGCATGATCGGGTGCGTGCGGTCGATGTCGATCGGCAGCAGCGGGCCGCTCATCTCGCCCGCGTCCCAATGCTCCGGTGGCAAGGAACCGATGAAAAACGTGTTCGCCGCGGGCATCACGGCCGGCGCGCAGCGATCGTAAATGATCAGATCCTCGCGACCGGTCGCCGCACGGCTGCGGTACTCGTCGCTCTCCAGATAGCTTGGCGGTTTAGTTTCGATCCGTCCGAGCTCGGCCGCCTGGTCGGTCTCGAGGGCGATCTGCAGCGCTCGGTTGCCGGGCGTGATCAGCAGTACTGAAATGTCGCGGAGCGGCGCAAGGGCTGTGTAGGCCGTGTTGTCGGCGCTCAGATCGTCCTCGATGTCCAACGTGAGTTGGAGTTCGGCGTTCTCGAGCGACTCCAGGTCGAACGACAAGCCGGTCTCGCCGCCGGCTTCCACGTCGACCGCGGCCGCATCGATCAGCTCGTCACCAATCGTTAGGCTGGCCGTCCCTTGGATCGGCTGATTACCGAAATTGACGATTCGGGCAAACGCCTCGACTTGCTCGGGCCGTTCCACGTTCCGCTCGGCGCTGAAGGCGACGATTCCCAAGTTGCTCGCCGACTGCGTGCCGATCGGAACATAGTGGGTGGGCAGCTTGCCGAAACTGGCCTCCTCGAGCGGGCCAAATCCACCGTCGGAGTAAATCCAAAGCTCCGCCGTGGCCACTTCCGGCTCGGCCGTCTCGCCGGTTGCCCCCGCATCCGCGGCTCCGGTGCTCGCTGGCAACTGCGATGCGTCGCCTGCCCCCTCCGTCCCTCCGCCTCCGCTGCTTTCGCCACCCACGCCGTCGCCGGGGGCGAGACCTCCGACGGTGCCTGCCGGGAGCACGCCCGCCAAGCCCGCAGCGCCGCGAATCGCTTCCCGCAGATCGGTGGTCCGGTGGGTCACGCGGGCGCGGTCCAGTGCGTCTCGGAGGCGGCGGTGGTCGGCGGTGAACTCCTGCAAAATCTCGGGGCGATCGCTGAAGGTGATCAGCGTCGCGACGTCGTTGCCCCGCATCGCGTCGATCTGATCATGGATCCGCTGCTTGGCGAGCTCAAACCGCGTCGCCGCGCCGGCGACGTCGGTCGCCGCCATGCTGGCCGATGCATCGAGCATCAAGATCAGCCGCCGTCCGCCGCCGCTCTCGCCTTGCCACCCGGGTCGCAGTAGGGCGAGCATCGCCAGAGCTAGGAAGAGCAGCTGGAGGAACAGCATCAGGTTTCGCCGCAGTCGCTGCAGCAAACTGTTGACGCGGCTGTCTTCGATCGCCCGATGCCACAGGAACGTGCTCGGGACGCGGAGCGGCTGGCGGCGAAGCTTGAGAAAGTACAGCAGGACGACGCCGACGGGGACCGCCGCGAGCAACGCCCATTGCCAAGCCGACAGCACCGGCAAAAAACTCATCGCACGACGCCGTGGCTGCGGAGGTAGGAAGTCACAATCCGTTCGACCGGCTCGTCGCTGCGGATCTGGATGTAAGTCACTCCCCGCTGCGAACAGAACGAGCGAGCCCCAGCGACAAACGAGTCAACGCCGCGGCGGTAGCGGTTGAGCAAATAACCGCTGGCGGTCACCTCGGTTTCTTCGCCATCTTCGGCGTCGACCAGTTTCAGGTCTCCAATCAGCGGCGGGTCGAGCTCTTCGGGGGCCATCACGTGCAGCAGGTAGACGTCCATCCGGCGGCCGACCAGCATCCGCAGCGCCGACTCGTAGCCGTCCTTATCCATCAAATCCGTGATCAGCAGCACGACTCCTTGCCCCGGGTTCCGTAGGCAAAAATCTTTGACGCCGCTCGAAAGCGATACGTTGTGGCCCGGCTCGACGCCCGAGAGATAATCGATCATCCGCCACATCGACGCCCGTCCCCGCAGGACCGGAGCGGCGGCGGAAGGGGGACCCAAGGCGGCAACTTTCACGCGGTCCGCCCGGCAAAGTCCGACGTAACCGAGGGCTGCGGCGAGCTGTTTGGCGACGTGCAGCTTCGTGGGCGTGCCAAAATTCATCGATTCGCTGGCATCGATCAAGGCAAAGACGTGCAGGTCTTCTTCCTCGAGAAACAGCTTGAGGAACAGCTTGTCGAGCCGGGCGTAGAGATTCCAGTCGATAAACCGTAAGTCATCGCCGGCGATGTAGCTACGAAAGTCGGCAAACTCGACGCTCTGACCTTTTCGCTTCCCACGCCGTTCCCCCTTGAGCCGTCCGCGGAAGATCCGCCGCGAGACCAATTCCAGCCGCTCGAGCCGCTTGAGCAACTCAGGCGAAAGCAAGTCCGTCACCGCGGCAGAGGGCATCGCAGAACCAAGACCCGGGGGAGAAAGGGTACGGGGGGGACAGGACCGCAGTGTACCCGATCCGGGAGTCGGCATCTGGGAGCCGGCGGGAGGGGCCACGGAAAGACACGGGCCACGGAAGGACACAGAAATGCACGGAAAAGGAGGGAACAGCACGGAAGAAGAGGGAACAGCACGGAAGAAGAGGGAGCAGCATGGAGGGCGGTGCTCGTGCTCGTAATCGACAGGGCGCGCGGTGGGGGAACCACGAAGGACACGAAGAGCACGAAGGAAAGGAGCGGAGCTGAACCGCGGATAGCGCAGATAACGCGGATAGAAGGGAAGGAAGGAACGCTTTCGGAAAATGCGAAATCTCCTGACCCTAGCGGAATCTATGTGGGGACCTGATCGGGAAAGCAACCACGAATGAGACGAATCACACGAATGGATGCGCCGAGGGAGAAGGACCGCGGATAGCCCGGAGAACGCGGATCAAAGGAGAGGAAGCAGCGGTGGCTCGCAGAATCTGAGATCTCAGATTCTGCTGGCCACGGAACAGCACGGAAGAAGAGGGAACAGCATGGAGGGCGGCAATCGTCGTGCTCGTGCTCTGCGAAGCGGTGCTCGTCCTCCTCCCCACCTTCCGCGCACTTCCCTGTCCTTCCCTGTCCTTCCCTGCCCTTCCCTGCCCTTCCCTATCCTTCCGTGCATTTCCGTGTCCTTCCGTGGCTCGTGTCCTTCCGTGGCCCCTCTCCCCGGCCCCCAGCAACCGGCAACCGGCTACCCGATCTTAGAGGTCGAAGTCTGCGGCTTCGCTGCCTTCCTCGGGAACGCTGAAGGTGAGGTTGGTGGTCATCGCGTTGGTGACTTCGCGCGGAAAGATCTGTTTGGGCGCGTCGGGGCCGCCTGCTTCGGCCATCATCCGCAGTTGTTCGTCGTCGAATCCGGCGTCCTCGCCGCCGGGAGGTCCGCCTTCCCATTTGCTCAGCACGATCTTGTTCTCGCCCGGGACCGCACCGGGAGCAAGCTGGTACTTGCCGCTGGCGTCGGTCTCACCGAAAGCGGCGAAGGTCTCGTGGAGGAAGGTGACTTTCGCCCCTGCGATCGGCTTGCCGTCGACCGTAATGGTGCCGCTGACCGGAACCGTTTCCGGGCCTGTATCCGCGTCGCGGCAGCCGGAAAGCAAGAACAGTCCGCTGCAGAGGCTGGCAACAGCCACGCCTCGCAGTCCGCGCAATTGGCGAGGCCGAAGGTTGGGGAGCGAAGCCGATCGATGCATGGGGAAATCCGTCGTTGTCATGGCTTGTACAAACTGAGAAATGGATAGCGAACAGGAAAGGCAAACAGGGTCATTGATAAAAAAGAAGCCGATGGCCGAGGCCATCGGCTTCTCGTGAGCGTCGCGGATCTACCTCAGCCGTCGGCGCTGCTTATGGCAGAACGTCGCAAAACCGTGTGTTGAATCAGCCGCCACGGGCTAGGCTCTGTCGGAAAACCCCTCTTCCCCGTTACCCTCCCCCCGGGAGGGTCGGGCTCTCGGGCCCGGGGAGGGCTGCGGAACTTCGCCGTGTTGAGGCTCTACGTCCCGCATCACCCTCCCCGCTCGTTCCTCGCGACCCTCCCGGGGGGAGGGTGTCGTTTCAGGGTCTCTGATAGAGCCTAGCGCCCGGCGGCTGATGAACGAGCCGGGCAGTGTCTGTCAGAAAGCTACCCTCCCGCTGGGAAGGTAGCGTTCAAGTTTTCTGAATGAGCTTAGCTCCTGCGATCCGGCGGCTTAGATATCTCCGAGCACTTCGCCGTCGTGGATGTAGGCCAGACGGGCGAAAGTCGTGAAATCCATATTGTCGCTGAGGAAGCGGACCGAGCCGTCGCCCATGGTGAACTGGGCGCCGCCAGGGTGGTGGCTCCCGAAGATCCAGGCGTACGTGCGGCGTTTGGCGTCGTTGTTCCACGCTCCGTTGATGCTGTAGTTCTGGGCTTCCAGGGCCGTGGGCTTGATACCGGTGGCCACATCGGCCACGACGACGCGGCCATGGATGCCGGTGTGGATTCCCGACATGCCCCACGGTCCGTAGTGGCTCGAGGTTTTCATGCTCCCGCCGGCCCCTTCGCCGAACAGCAGGCAATTGCTGCTGCCGTCGCGCAGGGACGCGAACTTGGCGGCGCCGTCGTTGCCAAACGCCCCTTGCTGAACATTGTTATTGCACTGTTCGTAAGGCCGGTCGTAGTCGGTGTAGTAACCGGTCGAGAAGAAATAACTGGTGCGAACCGCTTCGCGGCGATCGTAGAAACTGGTGCCGCCAGCATTGTAGGTGCTGATCTCGCCCGCCTCAGGGTGCGAGGGACATTCGAGCGTCGCGATGCGGGCGTTGTAGAGCCCGAGGTTGATGGTGTCGTCGCCCGCAAGCTGCTGTCCGTAAGGATTGGACGCGCCGGCGCAGACATTGAAATTCCAGTTCGCGTGGATCGCTTGCTGTTCCATGAACGGAAGCATCAAAGCCCAGCCCGTGGTGTTTTTCACCAAGCCTTTGTCGACATGGTAAGTCGCATTGTTGTAGCGTCCCGAGGCGATGAGCGCCGGCGGGAAAATCTTGAACGTGTCGTGGTAGTTGTGAGCCGCGAGACCCTGCTGTTTGAGGTTGTTCGAGCAACTCATCCTCCGTGCCGCTTCTCGCGCTGCTTGGACCGCTGGTAACAGCAGACCCACGAGAACTCCGATGATGGCGATCACCACCAATAATTCCACCAGCGTAAAACCCGATCTTCTGGCATTCATTGTCCTACCTCGTAGGAAAAGAGAAGCTGAAAAAGAAAAGCCGTATGATTAAGACCGCTTCGAATTAAAATTCGAGCAGCGCGCAGCTTCGAATGCGTCGGGTGTTCCACTCACTCGCCGCTGCTGACCACTGTATTCTGCAGGGAAGCGGTATGGGGAGAATCGGGAGTCGAGAAAATCGAGTTGTGAGATAAGGTCGACGGAGCGAAGGCTCGATCCAGTCGGTCCTTGCTTGATATCCTTTCCTCCATCGCGTTGCAAGAAAAATCACTGAAAAAAATTCCCTTTCCTGGGTACGCCGAGAGCCGCTGGAAGTTGGGGAAGGCTGGTAGAGGAAATAGGAATGGTGGGGGCAGGACGGCAGGGCAGGCTGTGGCTGGGGGGCAGGCTATGGCTGGCGGTGGGAGCTCTCGCGGGGCTGGCGCTGGTCGGGCTGGGGACAGCGATGGGGACAGGGTTGGGTGCAGGGCCGTCAGCGGAGCAGATCGCGGCCTTCTGCGATCGGGCGGGCGATTATGCTCCCTTGGTGTTCATTGCCGCTGGGGCTTCGCTGATCTCTGCGTTCGTCCCTAAGACGGCGGTCTCGGTGTCGGCCGGGGCACTGTTCGGAACCGCCCTCGGTTCGCTGCTGATGGTGTGCGTGGCGACGCTGGCGGCTGCGGTGAGTTATTCGCTGGCGCGGTGGCTTGCCCGGGAGCGCGTTGCGGCTTGGGCGGCTGAGCGGCCGCGGTGGGCGGCGGTCCGGCGATTGGCCGGCGAGGGAGGCTTTCGGCTGCAGCTCATGCTCCGGCTCGCTCCGGTCCCGACGATGCTGATCAGCTATGCCTGTGGTGCCGCCGGGGCCCGTCCCGCTCCGTTTCTCTCGGCCGCCGCGGTGGCGGTCGTGAGTCAAGTTCCTTGGGTTTACTCTGGCGCGATCGCCGGCAGTGCCGTGGCTGGGGGAGCCGGAGCGGCCGGTTGGTTCAGCCTGGCCCTCACCGTCGCCGCCTCGGTTGCCCTGGCGGTGTATTTGAAGCGGTACGCCGAGCGCGAGCTGGCCGCCGTAGGATGAGGTAGTCGCCATAGTCGCCTTTCGCTCCGCGAAAGTAGCGGTCTGCGCTACTTTCGCGGAGCGAAAGGCGACTATGGCGGAGCGAAAGGCGACTATGGGCGACTGTGGCGGCTACAGCTCGTCGTCGTCTTCGTCGTCGCGGTCGGGGTGCAGGGGATCGTCGGCGTCGAAGAAGAAATCGGCCAGCCCCAGCGGGACGGCGTCGCCGCCGAGGGTCCGGCGTCGGCGTTCGGCGGCCGCTTCGAGATCGAGCGCCTCTTCGCCGAGGCAGTGCTCGAGGGCTTCCCGCCACGCTTTGTCGCGGCTGATCGGGTGCTCCGGGTCTTGGGCGAGTCGCTTGAGGGCGAACCGCAGCATGTTGATCCCGTCGCGGGGGGAGAAGTCGAGCCGCAGCTCGTGCGACCGCTGCAGGAACTCGACCGTCATCGCCAGCATCTCTGCTTCGGCGAATGGCAGGTGGTACTGGAGGATCGCCAGTTCGTCCTGCTTGTTGGGAAACCCGACGCCGAGCGTCGGCTGCAAGCGGCTGAGGATGTAGTCGGGGATTTCGAACGTCGACTCGTCCTGGTTCATCGTCACCGCAGCCCGGAAATTCGGGGAGGCGGGGATCGTGATCCCGGCGACGATCGATTCGACGTAGCGCCGCTGGTCGAACAGCGGAGCGAGGCTGGCCCACGACTTTTCGTTCATCCGGTTCCCCTCGTCGAGGATGCAGACGCCGCCGCGGATCATCGCCGTGACCAGCGGCGAGGCGTGGTAGGCGATCGAGCCGTTCTGCGAGAGCACCGGCGTGACCAGCAGATCTTCGGGCCGCGTGTCGGAGGTGCACTGGTAGATGTACAGGGGCAGCTTCGATTCGGCGGCCGCGGCCATCGCCAGTTGCGTCTTGCCGACTCCCGGCGGACCGATCAGCCGCGGCGTCAGCGGCAGATCGCTGGCGTCGACCGTCAGCCAGCAAGCGAGCAACTGCATCAGGATCTCGCGCTGCCCGATCCAGCCGCCGGTCGTGTCATTCGGGCGGCTCAGCTTCAAGAGCACGCCATCGATTTCAATGTGTTCGGACGCAGCCTGTTTACTCATGCCCCTTCCCTGCTGTGGAACGCCTCCTCCGCCGGGAGGCATCGCGATTGCATCCTAGCCCCTCCCGCAGCGCCGTAACAGACGACGACGCGGGAGGCGGCAGGCGGCAGGCGGGAGGCGGGAGGCGGGAGGCGGGAGGCGGGAGGCGGGAGGCGGGAGGCGGGAGGCGGGAGGCGGGAGGACGCGGGCCACGGAAGGACAC
>NZ_WRPR01000046.1 GCF_010367455.1 Candidatus Laterigemmans baculatus
TGAGCCGACGGCGCTAGCCGCGGGTGAGCCGACGGCGCTAGCCGCGGGTGAGCCGACGGCGCTAGCCGCGGGTGCTGCAGCGGAAATCCCGAGGCCCGAGGCCCGAGGCCCGAGGCCCGAGCCTAGCGCCTACGGCTCAATGGAGTCCCGCAAGTCGGATACAGGAGCTCTCTGCGATGACCCATTTTGATGACGCGGGCCACCCCCGGATGGTCGATATCACGGGCAAACCGGTGACTTCCCGCCACGCGACGGCCGAAGCGATCGTGAGCATGCAGGCCGAAACGCTCGCGCAAATCACGCGCGGCGAAACCAAAAAAGGGGACGTTCTGGCGGTCGCCCGCTTGGCGGCAATCCAAGCGACCAAGCATACCGCGACGCTGATCCCCCTTTGCCACGCGATTCCGGTCGAAGGCGTCGACATCGAATTCGAGTTCCCCGACGCAACGCACGTCCGCTGTACCGCCACGGTCCGCACGACCGCCCGCACCGGAGTCGAAATGGAAGCCCTGCTGGCGGTCTCCACCGCCGGGCTGACGATCTACGACATGTGCAAATCGATCGATCGCCAGATGCAGATCGATTCGCTGCGCGTGGTGGAGAAGAGCGGAGGCGCTTCAGGTCGCTTCGTCCGCGATTACGGCTCCCGCCCGAGCAGCGGCTAAGCCGAGGGGGTGTTGAAGATGCGGTCCCCGGCGTCCCCCAGCCCGGGAACGATGAACTGCCGTGCGTTCAACTCCGGATCGATCGCGCCCACAAAAAACCGCACCTGGGGAAACTCTCCGCGGACTCGATCCAGACCCGGCTGAGCGGCGATGACGCTCACAACGCGGATGTCCGGCACGCCCCACTGCGCCAGCCGCTCGACCACCAACCGCACCGAACCTCCGGTGGCCAGCATGGGATCGAGGACTAACGCGATATCCACGGGACTCGTTGCCGGCAATTTGTCGTAGTAGCGAACCGGCGTCGCGGTCTCCTCGTTGCGGTACAGCCCCAGATGCCAGACCTCCGCTTCGGGCAGCAGTTGCAGCAAGGGATCGACCAGCCCCAGCCCGGCGCGGAGGATCGGGACCAGCCCAATGCGGTCGGTCAGCACCTGGGCAGCCGTCTTGGCGAGGGGCGTAGTCACGACCGTTTCGCGGGTCTTCAGATCCTCCGTGGCGTACACGCCGAGCAGCATCGCGAGGCGATCGACCGCGCTGCGGAACTGCCATGTCGGCGTGGACGCATCGCGGATGATCCGCAGGTGGTGCGCTGCCAGCGGGTGGGCGATGCAGTGGACGCGTTCGTTTGTCATGATCCATAGTTCCCTGAGCCAACGGCGCTAGCCGCGGGTTCTGCAGCGGAAACCCCTGGGGCCGCGAGGCCCGAGGCTAGCGACTACGGCTCAATAAGCCGCTACTTGGCGGCCGCCAGATCGGCTTTCATTTCGTCGATCGACTCGAAGACCGCGTCGAGATCGTCTTTGAACAAATCGCCAATCAGCAGGTCGGTCACACCGCCGCCGTGGTGCGGATACCGCCGCACGAATTGACCGAAGCTGAGCCCATCGTAGTACTCGCAGACGAGTCGCCGCATCCGGTCCATCCCTTTAAGATACTCGGGTCCCCAGCCGCCGAGCTGGGCTTCCGAAGTGTCTCCCTTGCCCAGGCCTTCGGTGATCGCATCCGCAGCCAGCTGCCCCGATTTGAGCGCCAGCAGGACCCCGGAGGAGTAGAGTGGGTCGAGAAACCCAAAGGCGTCGCCCACGAGGACCCAGCCATCGCCGGCGACGCGGCTCGAGCGATAGGTGTAATCCTTGGTCGCGAAAATTTTTGCGACCTGCTTCCCCATCGAGACGCGTTCTTTCACCGCCGGGCAACGGTCCAGTTCTTCTCGATAGGTCGTTTCGTGGTCCTGGCGACCTTTGAACAGATAGTCAAAATCTCCCACCACGCCGACGCTGACGATGTTGTTGTGTTGAGGAATGTACCAGAACCAACCCTTCTTTCCCTCGACCCGCAGCACAACCGTCGCTCCCTCGTCCTCGCCACGGTCGCGGTAAGCGCCTTCGAAATAGGTCCAGATGGCGCCTTTGTTCAATTCCGGGTCGGGCACCCGCAGCTTGAACTTGTTGATCAACATCGAGCTCTGCCCGCTGGCGTCGACGACGACGTCGGCATGCACTTCGCGCGTGGATCCGCGTTCGTCGACCACTTTGACCCCCACGGCGCGGTCGCCCTCGAACAGCACGTCCAGCACGCGGACGCCCTGGTGGACCTGAACGCCATGCTCCTCGGCGTTCTGCAGCATCATCTCGTCGAATTCGCTGCGCACGACTTGCCACGTCTGCGAGCACTCATGCGGACGGTGCTTGGTGAAGTAGAAGGGAGCCGACTCCTTACCGAATTCATTGACGAACTGCACGCTGTACTTCTTGATGAAGGGACTCGCCTTCATCTTGTCGAGCATGTTCAGACGTTTCAGCACCCAGTAGGTTTCCGGAATCAGCGATTCGCCGATATGGAAGCGCGGAAAACGCTCACGCTCGAATAGCTCGACCCGATAGCCCTGCTGGGCGATGAGCGTGGAAGCGGTGGCGCCGGCGGGGCCACCTCCGATGACGACGACATGAGGATTTTCGGCGGTGCTCATCGGCTTTCTGGGGTTGGGTTTTTGGGGAGGCGGGGAAGGGGAACGCTGGAAGACCCGGCAGCCGTCGACGCTCAGGGGTCGACGATCGAAGGGTTGTCAGGATCTTCGTGAGGCTCGCGCGCCGCGCGGAGCAGTTTGCTCAAGTCTCGCATCGCGGTGCGGCTCAGATGGCCTAGCTGCCGCCGATGACACTCGCGCACCGGTTCGTCCAGTTCGTCGAGCAACGCCAGGCCCTTGGCCGTGATGCTGACCTCGACCACGCGGCGGTTCTTCGGCTTTCGCTCGCGAAACAGCAACTCCCGCTGCTCGAGCTTGTCGAGCATTCGCGTCATGTCCGGAGCCCGCGAGATCAACCGCGTGCCGAGGGCTAACGTCGGCATCGACCCGGGGTGCACCGAGCGGAGGATCCGCAGGGCGTTGTACTGCTGCGCCGACAGGTTGAACCGGCCGAAGGTATCATCCTCGAGCAACTTGAGCCGGTCGTAGGTCCGCCAGAGGTTTAAAAATACCTCCTGCTCGGGCGAATCAAACTTCCCACCCCGCACCGCTTTCGCGGAGTCAACGGCAGCGGTCGACTGGGAGGGCGGCGGGTTCATGCCCGTCAGAATAACCGCCCCACCAAACAGTTGTCCAGACAACAGTCGTCGCGACAGCAAGGAGGCGGCTCGACTACCAGGCATCGTCCGATCGTTTAACGGCAAGCCATGAAACGTTATCCCGAGTGCATCCTGGCCACGGCGGTTCTTCCGTGGGACCGCCGCGAGCGGTTGATGGAGGACCTGTTCCGCGAGCAAATCCGTCTGCTCCGCGAGCGGTTGACGCCGCACCTGTATCTGTTCGGAACGGCCGGAGAGGGATATGCGGTCTCGGATCGACTGTTCGACCGGATCGTGCGGGTCTTTCTCGAGGAGATGCCACCCCCGCAGATGCAGCCCATGGTCGGGATCATTCACCTCTCGTTGGCAACGATGCTCGAGCGAATCGAGCGATGCGTGGGCTGGGGAGTGCGAGACTTCATGATCGCGCTGCCGAGCTGGGGAGGGCTGGCCGACGACGAGGTCGATTGTTTCTTTCAATCCGTCTGCGGCCGGTTTCGCGAGTGTCGGTTCCTGCACTACAACCTTCCCCGCAGCCAGCGGTTGCTTCGGGGCGACGACTACGCTCGCCTGGCCGAGGCGCACCCGAACCTGGTGGCGGTCAAGTATGGCGGGGGGCCCGATCGGGCTGGGCGGCTGGAGCTGCTCATCAAGGCGCCGCAGCTGCAGTACTTCTTCAGCGAGTTTGGGTACGCGGAGGTGCGCGATCGGCACGAGTGCGGACTGCTGAGCTCGCTCGTCAACATCCACCCGGAGATGGCGCGGCAGTTCTTCCAGGCACGCGGTCCGCAGCTCGCCGAGCTCTGCCGGCAGGTGGAAGCGATTGGTGAGGCGGTTCGCGAGTCGGGGAATGGGCGGACGTACATCGACGGCGCCTACGACAAGATGCTGATCAAGACGTTGCTGCCCGAGTTCCCACTCCGGCTCCTCTCCCCCTACAGCGGAATGAGCGGAGAGCAGTTTCAAACGTTCCTCGCGAAGCTGCCTCCCGAGTGGCGGCATCTTGAGCCGTAGGCGCTAGCCTCGGGCCTCTCTTGAGCCGTAGGCGCTAGCCTCGGGCCTTCTTGAGCCGTAGGCGCTAGCCTCGGGCCTCACACCACTCGGTTTTCCGCTGCGGAACCCGCGGCTAGCGCCGTCGGCTCAGGGGGGGGGTGCTGACAGAGCCCAATGCCGCTCGGCCGTTGACGGCTGCCGGGGCAGCGGATAGCTTGGCCTGCGATCGAGGTGTCGCCGGGAGATGTGATCCCGGCGAAGAATAGGGAAAACGGTGCAAATCCGTTGCGGACCCGCCGCTGTAACCGGGAACGAACGCTGCACATGCCACTGCGAGCCACTCGCGGGAAGGCGCAGTCAGTAGGCCTGACCCGGAAGCCAGAAGACCTGCCTCCGATTGGTTTATCGAGAAGAGTTTCCTCCCGGATGGTGGTGGAATCACGCTTTCTGTGGACCGCTTCGGTGATCCACCGGTCGCTGATCCTTGGCAGACGCCGGATCGGATGATGCGCCCTTGCGGCTCGGGCCGCTGGCATGAATCCGCAGTTTCCGCGCGCTTCGCTCGCACGCGCTTCGCCCTTGATTGACAGGGCGCGGCCGATCGCTTGGCTCCTCCCGTTCCGCGGCGATTCTTCTCCTCGACCGGCGCCCTTGGCGGTGTCGGCTGCAACGAGGAATTTGCAAATGGTACGAATGTTTTGGACGGGCCGCTGCGCGCCCGCGTTGGTCTCTCACAGTGCTCTGATCCCGCGCCGCTCGAACTCAATCGGTTGCGGCGGTGGTCCCCACGCTCGCGGCGGTTTTACGCTAGTCGAGTTGTTGGTCGTCATCGCGATCATCGGCATTCTGGTGGGTCTCTTGCTGCCGGCCGTGCAATCGGCGCGCGAAGCGGCCCGGCGGATCAGCTGCAGCAGCAATTTGCGGCAGATCGGACTCGCCTGCCATCTCTACGCCGACTCGAATCGTGGCTACTGGCCCCCCGCGGCGGACACGACCAATAACCGTCGTTGGTTCGGAGCGCGCGATTCGAGCAGCGAGCGTTACGACTCGTCACGAGGGCCGCTCTCGCCATTTTTTGAGAGCAATGAAGGGCTTAAGCACTGTCCCTCCTTCGCGAACTACTCGAGCGACAACCAGGGCCCGATCTGCAATGGCAATGCAACCGCTTTCGAAGCGGGCAGCGGCGGCTACGGATATAACAATTACTATGTAGGCGGTACATGGTATCGCTATGGTTGGTCTTCGACGCGGTCGCAAACCGAGACCTCGTCGATGCGTGATATCGAAGCCCTCAGCCGCACCGTCGCCTTTAGCGACACGGCGTTTACCTGTGGATCGCCGGACTCGTTCCCGATCGAGTACGGGTTCCTTGAGCCGCCGTACTTTGTCGATGGGCCGCACCCGTTGCTCTCGCCCGCGACGCCTTGGCGTACGACGCCTTCGATCCATTTCCGCCATGGCGGGCGGACCGCCAACATCCTCTGGTGTGACGGGCGAGTAACCTCGGCCGTCATGTCGGGGACGGCCGCCGGAAGCAGCTATTACGGCGGCGAGCCAAACGACCTGCATATCGGATGGTTCGGGCCGCTCGAGAGCAACGTCTTGTTCGATAACCGCGACAAGCTGGATGCGGATATGGGAGGCGTGCATTGAAAGCCACCCATTTCTCGCCGCTGCTCGTATGGTCGCTGCTTTTGACGGCAGTCGCCGGTTGCGGTCGATCCGAACCGGAGATCACGGTCATCCCCGATCCGCACGTTCAAGTCATCGATTTGGACGGGCAGAAACGCACGATCCCGAGCGCTGAACTTTATGAGCCTGGCACTGGCCGCCCTTTAGTAGACAGCGTGTGGGTGATCGATCGAACGACCAATCGCCAACTGTTCGTCAAGATCGATCAGTTGGCGGCAACGTCGCCGGGCCACGCGCGGTATCTGCCGGTCACCGAAACCCCGCCGGTCGCGCCCGGGGCGGTGGATGAATAGGCTCTGGCAGGACTGCCTCCAAAACCGGATGCAAAACACGATGGATGTTTGCGAAGCGATCTATAGCCGCCGCGGGCGCGACCGCAGCGTTTCCGCCAGCGATGAGGAAGGCCAGTGCCGGCGCAAACGTTAATGATCCAAGGCACGGGTTCGTCGGCCGGTAAGAGCTTGCTAACGGCCGGACTTTGCCGAGTCTTTGCGCGGCGCGGCCTGCGGGTGGCACCGTTCAAAGCCCAGAATATGTCGAACAACGCGATGGTGTGCGACAACGGCGCCGAGATCGGCCGCTCGCAGGCGCTACAGGCTCTCGCAGCCGGAGTCCCCTGCCGCGCCGTGATGAACCCGGTCCTGCTCAAACCAGAGGCGGACTCCCGTTCCCAGGTAATCATCAATGGAAAACCGTGGGAGACGGTCGCCGCAAGTGACTACTATCGTCGCCGCGATATCCTTTGGCCCGTGGTGACTGCCGCGCTCGATCGACTCCGCGAGTCGTGCGATCTGGTGCTCATTGAAGGCGCTGGGAGCCCGGCTGAGCTAAATTTTTTGGAGACGGAAATCGTCA
This sequence comes from Candidatus Laterigemmans baculatus, assembly GCF_010367455.1. GTDB lineage: Bacteria > Planctomycetota > Planctomycetia > Pirellulales > Pirellulaceae > Laterigemmans > Laterigemmans baculatus. The sequence goes on from NZ_WRPR01000046.1 coordinate 6,774, forward strand.
ACATGGCGGTTGCGCGGTACGCCGATTCTCCCGTGTTGCTCGTCGGCGATATCGAGCGCGGAGGCGTCTTCGCCCAGCTTTTAGGAACGCTTTGGTTATTGGATCCCGAGGATCGCAAGCGGATCAAAGGGCTGGTCGTGAATAAATTCCGTGGCGACCTGCGGCTCTTTGATCGAGGCGTGGAGATCCTCGAGCAGCGAGGTAGCCTACCGGTACTCGGCGTGTTGCCTTGGCTGTCCGAACTGTCGCTTCCTGAGGAGGACGGGCTTGCGCTGAATGAGGAATCAGGGCCTCGTCAGACCGGTTCGACCGACAACTGGACCATCGACGTGGCGGTCGTGCAACTTCCCCATATTTCAAATTTTGATGATTTCAATCCCTTGGCTCGCGAGCCTGGGGTGCATCTGCGTTACGCCCGCTCTCGGGCGGAGCTGGGCCGACCGAGCGTGGTGATTTTACCGGGAACGAAAAACACGTTAGACGACCTGGGCTGGCTTCGGCAGAGCGGCCTTGCGGAACGAATCGGTGAATTGGCGGAGCAAGGGACGGTGGTCGTTGGGATTTGCGGGGGCTACCAAATGTTGGGCCGCAGGCTTCTCAATCCCGCTGGACTCGAATCGAGTCTTCATGAGGCCTCGGGTCTGGGACTACTGCCGGTCGATACGGTGTTTGCTCCCGAGAAACAGACGTATCAGGTTCGCGCTGAAATCGTCGATGACCGCGTGGCTCCCGGGCTCGGCGGAGCGATGCTCACCGGTTATGAGATTCACAGCGGGCGGACCCATTCACCGTCGGCTTGGCTCCGGCTTTCGCGATCCGCTTCGGGCCGCCCGGTGGTTGCCGACGGAGCACGTTCGGAGGATGGACGGGTCTGGGGCTGCTACGTCCACGGCTTGTTTGACAACGACCGGTTTCGTCGCGCGTGGCTAAGCACGCTGGGGCTTGAGCCTTCGAGGCAGCCGGGCTCGTACCGGAGCGCGGCCGAAGTCGTCGAGGCTTCGCTCGATCGCTGGGCGGACCACCTCGAAGCACATCTGGACCTCGAGCGACTCGAGGCCATCGTATGGGATCTACAACCAGAGATTGCGAATGTCGGATGAAATTGATCGCAAGCACCAAGAGCGGATGGTGCGAGTCAATGAGGCTTATGAGAAGCAGTTGGCTTCGGCCGACCGCGAGAAAGGATTGGTCATCGTCCACACGGGGGCCGGTAAAGGAAAGTCGACAGCCGCTTTCGGAATGGCCGTTCGTGCCCTGGGGCAGGGAATGAAGGTCGGGATCGTTCAGTTTATCAAGGGCGATATTCCCACGGGTGAAGGAGCGTTCTTTGCCAATCTCAATCTCCCGGTGGAAATGCACACCATGGGAGAGGGCTATACCTGGAAGACGCAAGATCGCCAGCGGGACATTGCAACCGCCGAGCGGGGTTGGGCGAAAGCGGTGGAATTGATCCGCGATCCGAGTTTCAACATGGTGATCCTCGATGAGCTCAACATCGCCCTGCAGTACGAATACATCCCCATGCAAACGGTGCTCGACGAACTGGCTGCGAAGCGAGAGATGCTGCACGTCGTGATCACCGGGCGAAACGCGAAACCGGAACTCATCGAGGCGGCGGATCTGGTTTCAGAAATGAAAGTGATCAAGCATCCGTACCACCATGGAATCAAACCGCAGCCGGGAGTGGAGTTCTGAAAACTTCGCAGCGAATCGAGGTCGGCGAGATCTGGCAGCATCTCGACCAGCTGACAAAGCCGCCGCGCAGCCTGGGGCGACTGGAAGCCTTGGCAGCTCGGCTGTGCGCCATTCAGCAAACGCTCGCTCCGGTGACGCGACCACGGCGGTTGGTGGTTTTTGCCGCCGACCATGGGGTGGTGGCCGAGGGCGTGTCGGCGTGGCCTGCGGAGGTGACCGGGCTAATGGTGGCGAACATTCGCGGCGGCGGAGCGGCTTCGAATGTATTGGCGCGGACGACCGAGACCGAGTTGCGGCTCGTCGATGTCGGCTCGCTCGCCGACCGAGCCGAGTGCGCCGGGGGTGTGATGGCGGATCCCGCGGTTGCTTTTCGCGACGCGAGAATTGGCCCTGGTTCCCACAATCTGCTTCACGAGCCGGCGGTCCGCCCGGAGGAGTTCGCCCGCGCCTTGCAGATCGGCCGGGAGGAAGCGCGGCGGGCCGCTGAGGAGGGAATGGCGGTCGTCGCGTGCGGCGAAATGGGAATCGGCAATACGACGGCGGCCGCTTGCCTGACGATGCTGCTGGCCGGCGTCCCGCTCGAGGATGCGGTGGGCCGAGGGGCTGGCGCCGACGAGGCCGTGCTCGAGCGGAAGCGAGCGGTGGTCGGCGAGGCTGTCGCGCGCGTCCGCCGGGAGCATGCAGCCGGTTCCGAACAGGCGATTGCGGCTCTCGCCGGACTGGAGATTTTGGCCATGGCGGGCTTCTTCCTCGAGGCCCGGGAGGCAGGGCTTACGATCGTGCTCGACGGTTATGTGACGACCGCCGCGGCGCTGATCGCCGAAACGCTCGCTCCGGGGTGCGCCCAGTCGATGCTCGCCTCGCACCGCTCGGTCGAACCGGGACACCGGGGGGCTCTGGAGTTTCTCCAGCTGTCGCCGTTTTTGGAGTGGGAGTTGCGACTCGGTGAGGGGACCGGTGCGCTGCTACTGATGCCGCTCATTGATGCTGCCGCGGCGATCTGCAGCCAGATGCGGACGTTCGCCGAACTGGGGATCGACTCGGAGCCGACCGGATGAGGCACGCCGCATCCGTGGAAAACGCGGGAACAAAGGAGACGGTCGCCGAAAGCGAAGTCGCAGCCGTTCGCCCCGGGATCGAATGGGCCGAGGCGTTGGTGACGGCGGTTCAGTTCCTGACCCGCGTGCCTCTTTCATCCCGGGCGCCCACCGCCGCGGCGCTGCGCCGAGCGCCGCTGTTCTTCCCGTTGGTGGGACTGGCGATCGGCTGCTTCACCGCCAGCGTGTTTTGGCTCGTCGGGCTCGCCTGGCCGGTGTGGGTGGCGGTGTTGGTCGCGTTGGCGGTGGAGCTACGGCTGACCGGCGCCCTGCACGAGGACGGCTTGGCCGATTTCTGTGACGCCTTTGGTGGCGGTTGGGACCGGGAGCAGGTGCTCGGGATCCTCAAAGACAGCCGCATTGGGACCTATGGGACGGCGGGGCTTGTGTGCGGGATGCTGCTGCGGATTGCCGCTTTGGGGAGCATCGTCATTGATCGCGGCGACGACGGCTGGCTCGATGCCGCGTCGGCGCTGGTCGCCAGCGCGGCCGCGGGGCGGTGGATGATCGTGCTGGTCATGGCAGCCATTCCCCCGGTGGCCGAGCGGGAGAGCCTGTCGCGGGATGTGGGAAGCCAAGTGTCATGGCGCGGGTTTGCCGTCAGCGGGTTAGGAGCGCTGCCAGCGATCGCTTGGTTCACCTACCTGATGCCAGCGGCGAGCTTGATTGCGGTGGGGTTGAACGCGGTCGCCCTCCTGATGCTCGGCTCGCTGATTCGCCGCAAACTCGGTGGCGTGACGGGCGATTGCCTCGGTTGCATCGGCTATGTCTCGCAGGTCCTCTGGCTCGTCGCAGCCACAGCGAGGGTCCCATGAACCACGGCTTCAGTCTGGGTGAAGTGATCGACGGTTCGCAGTGGCCGGATGTTTTGGAAGGCATGTTGCTGGTTCGCCATCCGCAGGTCGACTCTGGCGTGCAAGGCCTCTGCTACGGACGCAGCGACGTGCCGCTCAGCCTCGAGGGGGTTGGCCAAAGCCAGCTCCTGGCCGACCGCCTGGCTCGTCTTCCCGTCCGCCGCATCTTTCACAGCGGCCTCCAGCGGACCCGCGTGTTGGCCCAGCGACTTGGAGAGTTGACGGGGATCGAGCCGCGGCCAAGCGAGGCGCTGGTTGAGCGCGATTTCGGCGACTGGGAATTGCAGTCGTGGGAGGAGATCTACCGTCGCGAGGGGGAAGGAATGCTGAGGATGATCAGCGAACCGGAGACCTATCGACCCGGCGGCGGGGAGACGACGTGGGAGCTCGCCGACCGAGTTTGGAATGGGCTTCAGGGGAAGCGAGCAGGGTGCCGGCAAGGTGGAGGGCTGACCGTCGCGGTGACGCACGGAGGACCGATTGCCGCGTACCGGGGACGGCTCGGCGGGCTGCCGGTCGCTGACTGGCCGTCGCTGATTCCCGCCTGTGGAACGCCGGTGTGGATCGAAGTCGAAAAGCCGCTCGCCGGGAGTGCCGTTTGATGTCGCGATTGGTGCTCGTGCTGGGCGGCGTTCGCAGCGGCAAAAGTCGCTTTGGTCAATCGCTGGCCGAACGGCTCGGGGGCGAGGACGTCCTGTTTGTGGCGACGGCCGAAGCGGGGGATGCGGAAATGGGACGCCGCATCGAGCATCATCGCGGCTCGCGGCCTGCCGCCTGGAAAACGCTCGAGCAGCCGCGGGGCACCGGGCGAGCCCTGATGACGCTCGAGCCATCGCCGCCGGTGATTCTGGTCGACTGCCTGACGCTGCTTGTCAGCAACACGCTGTTGGCGTCGGATGGAAATATAGAAGAAGCGGAGCGAAGCGTGACCGAGGAGGTCGAGGCACTGGTCGCTGCCGCGCGGCAGCACGACGCGACAATGATCGTCGTTTCGGGAGAAGTGGGGCAGGGAGTGGTCCCGGACTCGTCGCTCGGTCGAGCCTTTCGCGATTTGCTCGGCTGGGCCAACCAACAGTTCGCTGCCGAGGCAGAGGAAACCTATTGGATGGTGGCCGGAATGGCCGTTGAAGTGAAGTCGCTGGCCACGTCGATCGAAGCGGCTGCGGCAGTGACGAATGGCACTGGAGCGAAGCGGTGAAGAACGAACCGAACTGTCGAGCGGCCGCTGGCGCATCGAATCGCCTTGGGTGGACCGCGTGCGTGCTGGCGGCCCTCACCTGCTGCGGCTCGACGATCGGCTGCGGCGAGTCGCTTCGCGAGGTCCGCGAGACCGGCCACTCGCCAGCCGAGCCTGCGGCGGTTGCCGAGCCCGCGGCGGTTGCTGATCCTGCGGCGCCCGCCGAACCTGCTGCGTTCACTGTCGCGGCGGTTCGCACTGGCTCGGCCGTGACCGTCGTCGATCGTCTTGGACGCCGCCTCGACCTTTCCGCCCTCCCACAGCGGATCGTCTCGCTCTCCCCATCGCTGACCGAAATCCTGTTTGCGATCGGGGCCGGAGATCGTTTGGTCGGCGCGACGCAGCACTGCGATTATCCACCGGCGGCTCAACGGGTGGCTCGCGTCGGGGGCGGGACGCTGGAGAGTCTGAATCAAGAAACGATTCTCGCGCTCGAGCCGGACCTGGTGCTCTGCAAGGGGGACAGCCATGAACCTCTAGTGAGGAACCTGGAGCGGCTCGAAATCCCGGCCCTGGCGCTGGGACCGGAAAACCTCGGCGAGCTCGAGTCGCACACGCGAATGCTGGGGGAATTGACCGGCCAAGCGGAGCAAGCCGAGGCACTGGTCGATTCGATGGAGCGGCGGATTGCGGCGGTCGTCCAGCGGATTCCTTCGGGGGAGTCGCCGACGGTCTTCTATCAGGTTTGGGATGAACCGCTGATGACCGCGGGCCCCGGTTCCTACATCGGCGAGTTGATCGAGTTGGCCGGTGCACGCAATCTGTTTGCAGATGCCGAAATCCGGTATCCGAAGGTCAGTCCCGAAGCGGTGGTTGCAGGGAATCCCGAGGTGATCCTCGCTCCCGAGTCGCACGCCACGCCGGTGACCGTGGAAAGCATCCTGTCGAGGCCGGGCTGGAGTGCGGTACGGGCGGTCCAGGAGAATCGGGTTTACGTGATTGATCGCAACCACATTTCCCGCTGCGGCCCTCGGCTGATCGACGCCCTAGAAGAAATTGTCGACGTGCTCTACTCCGAACACTCCGCGGTGAACGTGCAGGATGGGGCCGTGGAGAGTGCGCGGGACGCTGTGCCGTGAAAGTCGCAACACTCACAACCGTCGGACTCGGAGTGGTGCTGATCGTTACGGTCGTGGTCAGTTTGGCGATCGGAACGGTGGCCGTGCCCGTGCGGGGCATCTTCGAGCTGCTCCTGGGGATGGATTCCCCGTCGCTGAGTTCGACCGAGCAGGTCATTCTGATGCAACTCCGGCTGCCGCGAATTTTTACGGCCTGTGTGGTCGGCGGTGCGTTGGGAGTCGCGGGGGCAGGCTACCAAGGCTTGTTTCGCAACCCGCTGGCCGACCCGTTCGTGATTGGTGCTTCGAGTGGCGCGGGGCTGGGGGTTACGATCGCGATCATCCTGGGACTCCAGTGGACGATTTGGGGAGTCGGAGCGATATCGTTGGCCGCGTTGCTGGGAGCCATCACCGCCGTCGCTGCGGTTTTCGGAATCGCGACGGCGGGACGGCGGGTACCGACGCTTTCGTTGCTGCTTGCGGGAGTTGCCTTGAGCAGCCTGATCAGCGCGATCATGTCACTGCTGATGTTTATCAACGATGAAAAGTTGGTCGCGATCTTCGGCTGGTTGATGGGCAGCCTGTCGGGCAAGAGCTGGTCGGTGGTGTGGACCGCTGGCGGGCTTGCTGGGAGCGGGATTGTCGTCCTGTGGGGGCTCTCTCGGGCCCTGGATGCATTGACGTTTGGAGAGGAGACCGCGGCCTCGCTGGGGCTGAGCCTCAAGGGGTTGCGATTCCTGGTGGTCCTCGCGGCGAGCACGGCAACCGCTGCGGCCGTTGCCGCCGCCGGGGTGATCGGATTCGTGGGGCTGATCGCGCCGCACATTGCCCGCTCGTTGGTGGGAGCCCGTCACGTGCATGTGATCCCCGCCAGCGCCCTGGTGGGCGCGATCTTATTGCTCGTCGCCGACGATGTGGCAAGGACGGTCGTCGCACCGGCGGAGCTTCCCGTCGGGGTGGTGACGGCGCTTCTTGGCGGCCCGTTTTTTCTGTACCTACTCAAAACCCGCCAAGAAGAGTTCGTGGCGCAAACATGAGTGTCCTGCAAGCTCAAGGCATAACCTGCGGGTACGCCGATCGCACCGTCCTCGACCGGGTTTCCCTGGAACTGCATCCTGGCGAAGTGGCAATCTTGCTCGGTGCCAATGGCGCGGGGAAAACAACTTTGCTGCGAGCGCTCTCCCGTCGGCTCGAGCCTCGGGCCGGCCAGGTATTGCTGGACCGCCAGGAGCTCTCGGGGTTCGGCAATCAGCAGTTGGCTCGCCAGATCGCCTTGATGCCGCAAAACGAACGCCGCGACTGGCCACTGTCGGTCGTCGACGCCGTTTCACTCGGCCGAGCGCCTCACCGGGGTTGGATGCTCCCGATGACTTCGCGAGACCGCCTGACGGTCGAACGGGCGTTGGAGCTGACATGCCTGCGCGAGCTCCGAGACCGGCCGATCACCGAGCTCTCCGGCGGCGAGTGGCGGCGGATGGTGCTGGCCCGGGCGATTGCGCAGGAAGCGAAGATCTTGCTTCTGGACGAGCCCACTGCGGGGCTCGACGTGCGGTACCAAGTCGAGATGTTGGCGCTGGTCAAGCGAATGGCAGCCGAGCAAAAGATGGTAATTATGCTCACCTTGCATGATCTCAATCACGCGTCGCTATATGGCGATCATTTGATCTTGCTCCACGACGGCCAGATTGTCGCTACGGGAAAACCGGCAGACGTGTTGCATGCGGAGCGGATTGAAGCAGCGTTCGGTATCCGAGTGATGGTAATTCCGCATCCGGTCTATGAGACGCCGCTCGTCGTTCCCCTCGACCCCATGGATCAGGAGCCGGTCGCGGATCGGGCGGACGAAAGCTAAATGGACGGGTCCTCACAGAGCCTCGCCTTGGTGGTCGCCCTCCTGATCGATCTCGTCTTTTGTGAGCTGCCCAATCGATGGCACCCGGTTGCCTGGATGGGACGCTCAATTGCAGCTTGGCGTCGTCTAACAAAAACCTCAGGAATCGCTGCGCCGCTTATTGCCGGCTCGCTTCTCGTGGCCTGTGGGGGAGCGTTCTGGTGGGCCGTGGGTTGGCAGACCGAATCGCTGAGCAGCGGTTTGCCGTTTCTGGCCACAGCCGTTGTGCAAGGAATCGTGCTCAAGCAAACCTTTAGCGTTCGCTCGCTGGCGCGGGCGGCCGGTGGCGTCAAAGTTGCGCTTCAGAGCAGAAATCTTCCAGCGGCTCGTGCGGAACTGTCGTATCACTTGGTGAGTCGCGACGTTTCGACGTTGAATGAGTCGCAGATTGCAGCGGCAACGATTGAGTCGGTGGCGGAGAATGCAAGCGATTCTGTCGTGGCTCCCCTTTTCTTTTTCGTCGTTGCTGGGCTGCCTGCTGCGCTTGCTTATCGCTTCGTAAATACTTGCGATGCGATGCTGGGCTACCGCACGGAGGAACTCGAGTGGTACGGAAAGGCGGCTGCCCGGCTCGATGATCTTCTCAACTTCGTTCCGGCCCGACTGACCGCTGGCATGATTTTGATTGTGGGCGGGCGCCGCAATCGGCGGCCTTTCACCGGGGTTCGGGTATGGCTGCGAGATTGTCGTTCGACCGCCAGTCCTAACGCAGGCCATCCAATGAGCGCCGCGGCTGGGGCTCTGGGAGTCGAGCTGGAGAAGGTCGGACAATATTGCTTAGGTGCGGGCCAACCTCGGCCTGGGGCGGCCGATATCGGTCGCGCGGTGCGGATGCTGTGGAGCGTGATGGTGCTTGCCACCTTCCTGGCCCTCGGTATCTCCGCACTCACTGGGCTGCTCGATAAGGTAGGGATCTAGTGTCGCAAAGAAGCTGTCAGTCTGCTGGTCATGAGGTCGGCGACCCGATCAAAGAGGCCGTGCATGGTGCCATCGATTTAGAGGAGATGCGGAGCCGGGGAATCGATCCGGAACAGATCTTGGATTTCAGCACCAACGTGCAGCCGTTCGGGCCATCGCCAAGGGTGCGAGAAGCGGTCTGCAGCGCGGAGCTTGCACGCTATCCCGATCGGGAATGCCTGCGTCTGCGGGAGGCGATCGCCGAACTCGAAGGGGTTGCCATCGAACGAATTTTAGTTGGCAACGGGAGTAGCGAGTTGCTGCAGTTGCTTGCGCTCGCCCTTCTCCGCCCCGGTCGTCGAGCCTTGATTTTGGGGCCGACTTACACCGAGTATGCGAGAGCCTCGCAATTGGCCGGAGCGAGCGTCGAGGTAATTCGAGCCGCGGCCGATGCCAATTTCGCCATCCCGGTTGAGCGATTCGCGGGCACCCTGCAGGATCGGGCACCGGACGTGGCCTTTCTCTGCAACCCCAATAATCCCACTGGCCAGCTGGTCAGCCGACAGCAGATTCTGGACTGGGTTGTCCGGTTTCCGCGCGTCTATTTCGTCGTCGACGAATCGTACTTCGATTTCGCCGAAGCGGCCACGTCGGTGGCGGCTGCCGAATATGGCAACCTGATCGTGCTAAAATCGATGACGAAATCTTACGCGCTTGCCGGTTTGCGGTTGGGGTACGCGATTGCAAATCGAGAGGTAATTCAAAGTCTCTGTCGCAGACGAGTGCCGTGGAGCGTCAGTGCTCCGGCACAGGCAGCCGGCGTGGCGGCAATCTTCGATCGCGACTATCACCATGCCTCGCTAACTCGGCTCCGCGAAGCCAAGCGGGTCTTGATTGAGAGGCTCGAGGATCAGCGGTGGGCTCCACTTCCGACCGCGGCCAATTTTTTTCTTCTCCCGGTCGGCGATGCGACAAGCTTCCGCGAGCGTCTTCTCGCAGAGCAGATTCTGGTGCGCGACTGTTGCTCCTTCGGAATTTCCGATCACATTCGCATTGGAGTCCGCAGCATGGAGGACAACGCTCGCTTGCTAGCCGCGCTGCCGCGATTGCGATAAACGAACGAAGTCCCAGAGAAGGGCCTGCCGCGGAGCCTTGTCTGGGGCTGGGGCTGTCGAGAACAGCAGCCAGCCCCCGCCACGGAGTTGTTAGATCTCGTCGTCTTCGCCAAAGACGTGATCGACGTCTTCGCGGGTGTAGAATTGGATTCCTTCCAGCCGGCCACCGCGGGCCGCTGCCACCTCCGCAATCTTCGCCGCAGTCTCTGCGAGCTCGGCTTCATTGTTCCGCCCTGCTACGAAGACGCACAGTCCAAACTCGCCCTCTTCGTCCGGCTCATCGTAGACGTCGTAGTCACTGAAACCGTGGGAGGTGAGATCGTCGGCGAGGGTCTGCATCGAATCCAGCGATGGGGTCCCCAGGAGGAACGCCCAGGGCAGCTCCTCATTTTCCTCGATCCCACAATCGGACATGTTTCGCAGTCGCCAACCGGCTTCGTCGGGCGGGATCCAACCGAAGAGTTCCTCCTCATCGATCGGCTCGTAGCAAGTCACTCCCTCGTAGACGAGAGCGCGTTCAGCGGCGATCGCTTGGAGCCTTCCAGCAATGGCCTTGACCTCGTCTGCGGTCAAAGCCGCCCGCTGAACGATGCACAGCGCCGGTGGACCCGAGGAGCTGTTTCCCTCGGCGTCAACTTCTTCCACCGTCTCTTGAATGTGGACGATAAATTCGTCCTCAAGATCCTGGGCAACCTGTTGGAGCAATTCCAAATCTTCCCCGCGAAGCGCGAAGACCCACTCCTTCTCGTCGCCGAGCTCGTGCCCGAGGTTGTTCTTCAGGTGATCGAAAAGCGAATCGACATCCAGGCTCAGGTCTGTCTCTTCGGACATACGTTCGGCTCTGCACAGGGGGGGCGACGAGGAGACAGAGGGAGAGCGGATGGGGTGGGATTCGAACCCACGGTACGCGTAAACGTACGGCGGTTTTCAAGACCGCTGCCTTCGACCACTCGGCCACCCATCCGTTGCTGTTGGCGCCGGGGCTCCCGCGATCAAGGGGAACGGCGTTGGGCGGCAATTTAGCATCGCCAGGGCGGAACGGAAACCGCCTGGCCGAGGCAAAGCCACCGTACGTCCGCGTCTCGTCGCGGCCATTCGCTCGGAAGGAGCGGAGAAGATCAGGCTGGAAAGCCGGAGGTACTTACCGGTCTTCGTGGCCTCGCGGGCCTGCCCGTTTTCCGGCTGGGGTGCCTCCGGCGGCGCCGCCCGAGCGACCCGACTCGGGTTCGTGCTCGTCGACGTTGTCGCCGCTGGTGTCGTAGACGCCCGAGTTCATCGCATTGGTGAGCTCACCCTCGTCGACTCCGCCGTCACCGGCGTTGGTTCCCGCGAGCCCCCCCGAGGCGAGTCCACCGCCGGGTGTTCCCGCAGCGTTGGGGCCGCCGGCAGCATCGTCCACGTTCGTTTCGCCTGGCAGCAGTTCATCGGAGCGAAGTCCGGCGCGGCGGCGCGGTTCGTCGTCTTCGGCGTTGGGGAAGTATGTGGGCATGGGTGCCCTCCTTCGATTGGTAGCAAGTCGGCGGAAGCGCAGGGCGGCAAGGAGACGCGGCCTGCACGCCCGAAGGATCGGTTGGCTCAGCGGCTTGGAGGCTCAGCGGCCCGGCTCCATGTTTTTCCGCTCGCGGTATTCTTCCTCGGGAACGGAAATCCAGATCAGATCGGGATTATCCGAAGCGATTGCCTCGGCTTCGGCGATCGAGAGGCCGTGGGCTTCAGGATCGATCGAGTCGCTCTTCTTGTTCAGCCTCAGGCCTTCTTTCTCGGCGTATTCGATCGCATCAAAACCGGTCAGTTTCATCGCATGGGGCTCCTGTGCGGATCCTTAGCTGCGCTTGTTTGCGCAACGAATGCAGTAGGGGGTATAGGGAATCGCCCGCAGGCGCTCCTGGGAAATCGAGCCCCCGCAGTCGGTGCAGACGCCGTAGGTGCCGGCGTCGAGGCGGTGCAGCGCGTCTTGAATTTGCAGGAGCATTTCGCGTTCGGTCTCGATCACGTTGATGTCCGCGTCGAGTTGATCCGGCGCAAGGTCGCTCATGTGCACCGGGACGCTCGAGAGGTTGGTGGAGGTATCGAGCTCCGCACGGACCGCTTCGACGACCCGCTCGACTTCGCCGCTCAGCCGGTCCCGCATGTCGCGCAGCTGGCTGCGAAACTGCTCCAACTTGTCGGGCGAAATCGTCTGCTTACTGGGCATTGCCGCTGCCTCGGGTTCAAGGATTGGCAGAGAGTCGCAACGCGACTACTCGTTCGCTAACGCCCCTGCACATTTGCAAACCTCGGGCCAATCCTTAAGCAGCCAAGACCTGCTGCCGAGAGCGGTGCCGGTGAGGCGTAGGCTCTGTCACAAAACCCGTAACGGAACCCTCCCGGGGGGAGGGTAATGTCAAAAGGAAGCTTACTGACAGAGCCTGGAATAGCAGAAGAGGAGTCGCCCCTGACGGGATCATCCACTGCAGGGAATTCCTGGCGGCCAAGTTGTGGGCGGCCAAGTTGTGGGCGGCCCATCAAAAAAGGCCACTCGCTCCGCTGGAGATGCGGGGCGAGTGGCCTTGATGGAGCGGTGGAGACGAGTCCTCCGGGAAGGTCGTCAAAGTGGGCGATGCTGGACTCGAACCAGTGACCTCCGCGGTGTGAACACGGCGCTCTAACCAACTGAGCTAATCGCCCTCGAACTGCCCCGGAGCATAGCGTCGGGGCTCTCGGGGAGCAAGCCGTCTGCGAGGTCCGCACACGGCTGCTCCGGATACCTTAGCCGTGGGCTTCGGTGGAGGAATTCTCCGAAATTGCTGCGGCGCTCGCGCGGCTCGCCGGAGGCACGAATTTGGGAGCGGTCGTCTCGGCGTAGTGCTCCTCTTCCTCCGGTTCGGCTACCTGCGGCTTCTCCGGGGGCTTGTTGAAGTCCGCGACCCGCACCTGGTCCTGAAACTCGTTCAAGCCTTTCCGCAGTTCGCGGTAGCTGCCCCCGAGGGAGCGGGCGACATCGGGTAACTTGCTGCCGAAGAGGAGGATCGCGACCACCCCCACGACCATTAACTCAACGGGACTGAGACCAAACATCGATCGACCAGGTTCTGAAAGAAATGGGACGGGAGGATTCCGCTCAGACCTTCGATTCGGTCCGTGACTCGGAAACTTCGTCGTCGTCGGTCGACTCGTGCATGCCCCGCTTGAACTCGTTGGCACTGCGGCCCAAATTCCGCATCAAGCTGGGCAGTTTGGCACCGCCGAAGAGGAGGAGGGCGATGAAGAGGAAAATCATCATCTCCGGAAGGCCGGGCATTCCAATTCCAACGATGTGCATCGACATCTCGGGCATCGACATCTCTATGGCTCTCACGTACAGACGGGTTCAATTGACCCCTGCGTCGTACGGCGAAAGCAGGCAGTCGACCCGCCAAGCAAGGGCGGAACACTGCCGGAACCGGCGCGGTCGGGGCTGAAAAATTTTCAACTGCCTCCATTCTATTCGTTGCCGCTGCGGTGTCAAAGCCAGTCGCCGCGGGCCGCTGCGTTCGCTCTTGTTTCGGCCCGCCCGCGGCGTCTATATCTCCGCTCGGAACGGGAGTTTTCTTTTCTTCAGGGGGCCATCGGTGCGGAGATCCGTGCGAAACTGCCGCTGGCTGCCGCTCGCAGCCCGGTTGCCGCTCGTCGCCCCGCAATCCGCTAGGTTGGCGCTCGGGCTGCTCGCGGTGGTCCTCACAGCCACCGCTGCTCCGGTACAAGCCGGCGGCAGTGAGGCAATCGGCAGCGAGGCAGTCGGCAGCGAGGCCGGCGGCGATCCCTTGGTCGCCGGGCTGGCGCTGCTCAGCGAAGGGCGATACGCCGAGGCGGCCGAAGCCCTCGCGGCACTGGTCGCCGAGCAGGAGCAGCGAGCAGACGCCGGGGCGGCCGATGATGAACGCTCGATCCGCGCCCTGATCGGCGCCGGACAATCGCTGCGACACTTGGGAAAGCAGGCCGAGGCGCTCGAGTTTTTTGAAGCCGCCATCACCCGCCACACGGCTACACCGCCAAATGGTGGGGGCCAGCCGGATGGTGTGGGCCAGCCAAATGGTATGAGCCGGCCGGGTGGGGTGGGGCGAGCCAACCCGCCAGGTGCCGCAGCCGGGGGGCCGCTCGATCCGCTGCGGTTAGCGGCTGCCGACTGTGCGTTTCGCACCGGAGCATTCGAGGTCGCCGCAGCGCACTGTGCCGCGGTGCTAGCTTCGACCGATCAGCCGTCGCTGCGAGCCGCTGCCGAACGGCTCGCGGTGCGGGTTAAGAATGAGCAGGGGCAGTGCCGAGAAGCGTGGGAGCGACTCGAAGTGCTGTGCCGCCCGCCGGAGGTCGATCGCGCGGCTTGGGCCGACGTGGCGCTGGCCATTGGGCTGCGGGCGCTCACCCAGCGGGAGCCCCAGACGGCGGCCGACGCCTGCCGCTGGTTCTTGGATCACGCTCCGGCCGATGCGGGGCGTGAAGTCGCGGTCCTCGGAGTCGCCTGGGCGGCGGCACAAGGAGCGGAGAGTCACGCCCGCGCCGCGGAGCTGCTGCTCGAATTTGTCGCGGAGTTTCCCGGCAGCCCAAACGTTCCGCGAGCGCTACTGGTCGCCGCCGGTTGCCTCCGCCGTTCCGATCAGCCTGCGGAGGCGAGCGAGGTTCTGCAGCGGTTGCTCGCCGAGCATCCGCAGAGCAGCGAAGCGGCCGCTGCAATCGCTCAGCTCGCCGAGTGGTCGCCAGGGGCACCCCTGAGCGAGGCGGCGCTGGAAACGATTCGCCAGCAGCTCGACCGTGGCGAGGCGATTGCGGACGCGGTGCTGGTCGAAGCCATTGCCGCTTCGGCTGGAGGAAATCATCCGGAGTTGTGGCAGGCGGCGACCGATGCGCTGCTGGAGAGGCCGAGCAGCCGCGGCAAAGTCGAGCAGGTGCTCGCCGTGCTCGGCGAACGAGGGAAGCCTGCCGACGCCGAACGATTGGCGGCGATGATTTTGGGAGGAGCCGCGGACGATGCGGTCGAGCCGGCCTTCGAACAAGCCGCTCGCTGGGCTGCGGTCCACGGCCGCTGGTCGATGCTGGCGCTGGCGGCGGAATACATGGACGCTGGCACGGGCAGTGACGCCAGCGGTAGCGAGATGGGCGGCAGCGAAATGCGTGGGAGTCGGGCGGCGGAGGAAGACGCTCGCTGGGAACGCTTCAGTCCGCTCAGCCTGCGGTTGTTGGCCGAAGGGCTGGTGCAAGTTGGCCGCAGCCGAAAAGCGCGTCCGCTGCTGGACCGGTTGGTCGAAGTGCATCAGGTCAGCGATTTTGACGTGTTCGTCCGCCGGGCCGAGATCGCCCTGGCGAGCGACCCGCGAGCCGACGCCCGCGCCGCGGTCGAACAGGCAATTGCTGCGGTCTCCACGCCCGGGGAGCAGACCCTTGCCGACATTCTGCAGGCTCAGTTGCTCATCCGCGAAGCCCGGATGGATGAAGCTCGGGTGCTGCTCGAAGGGATCGTTCGGGACGGCGAAACGAGCGCTGAGATCAAAGCTCGAGCCCAGTGGCTGATGGGCGAAACGCATTTTTTGCAGCGGCGGTATCGCGAAGCGGTCGAAGCGTATCGGGTGGTGGAAACGTTCAACGGCGAGGGAGCTTGGACTGCCGCGGCGCTTGTGCAGGCCGGAAAAGCTTTTGAGCAATTGGGGCGGCCTCGCGATGCCGCGATCTGCTATAGCGGACTGCTGCGACGGTTTGGCGACTCTCCGCATGCCGCAGCCGCTCGCGACCGTTTGGCGGCTATCGGTCGTTCGACCGAACTGCGGTAGATCATGGGTCAGGGAAGATGAAGCAATCCAGTTCACATCGACGTCTCGGGGCATTCCTGCTCGCCGGCGTAGCCCTTGCGGTCGGCGCCGACCGCGCTGCGCGGAGCCAGTCGCCGGTGACCGGTGGCTCGACTCCGCCCTCCTTGGCTCAAGGCCAGTACCCGCAGGGCCAGTTCGCTCAGGGTCAATTCCCGCAGAATCAATTCCCGCAGAATCAGTTCGCTCCGGGAGGGCGAGCGGGAGCTGCCCCAGGCGGTTCGGCAGCCTATGGCAATGGAGCGGGCAATCCGCAGTACTACACGGCGAGCAACGCCTCGGCAGCGGCGGGCGGCTCCGGATCCAACGCTGCGGGTGCCAACGGCACGATGATTCCACCGGCCGATTTTGCGGCCGAGGGAGAGGCCACCGGATCCGCGGCAGGCGAAGCGGCTGGGGAGACCGGAACGCTGGGGTCGATCGGAGCCCGGCTCCGCAGCGGTGGCCCGTTGATGATCCCGCTGGCGATTTGCTCGCTCGTCGTGATGGCGCTGGCGGTCGAGCGGCTGGTCGTGCTCCGTCGTGGGCGGGTGATCCCCCGGCCCTTCGTGCGGCGGTTTACCGAGTGCGTGCAGGATGGCCAGCTGAGCTACGAAGAGGCGCTCGAGATCTGCGACGAATTCGAATGCCCGGTAGCGGAAGTGTTTCATGCCACCGTCAAACGCTGGGGGCGGCCGACGGTCGAAGTCGAGCAAGCGGTGCTGGACGCCGGGGAACGCGTCGCCGATGGACTGCGGCGATACCTGCGGCTGTTTCACGCGATCAGCAATGTCGCACCGCTGCTCGGTTTGCTCGGCACCGTGCTGGGCATGATCCAGGCCTTCGAGACGCTCAGTTCCACCGGCGGCGGGTCGCCGTCCGAGATGTTGGCCGCCGGAATCAGTCAAGCGCTGATCACGACCGCTGCGGGGCTGAGCGTGGCGATCCCCGCCTACCTGGCCTACATCTATTTTTCGGCCCGCGCCGATCGCTACCTCGTCGAGATCGATGCGATCTGCCAGCAGGTGGTCGATTCGATCAGCGCCGAGGGTTTGCAATCGGGGTCGGGGCGAGCGGCTAGCAAGCGAACCAAGAAAGCGGCCTGAGCGATGGCACTTCGACAACCCCGCAGCGAAGACCCGGCGATCAATCTGACGCCGATGATCGACGTTGTATTCTTGCTGGTCATCTTTTTCATGGTCGGCACGAAGTTCAGCGAGCAGGAAGGACGAATCCCGGTGAATCTGCCGGGCGTCGGTCAGCCCCAGTCGATGGTCCGCGGTCCCGATAAGCGCGTCGTCGAGGTCACCCGTGACGGCGCGGTCTTCCTCGATGGCCAACCGATCAGCCATGAGCAATTGCGGAGCGAGCTGCAGCGGGCCCGCGCGGCCTATCCCGATCTGGGCGTGGTCGTCCGCGGCGACGCTGCCGGAACGCTCGACAGTTATGCCCAGGTGCTGAGCATCTGCAGCAATTCGGGAATCGAGCGACTGGATGTGGCCGTCCAGTCGCTGCGGTGACGCGTGCGGGGAATCGCTCTTGAGAGCCGAGCTACTGTTCAGTGCGTTGCCGGGGGATCGGTCGCTGCTCGCCGTCGGCGAACTGTGGAGCGATCCGCGGCTGGCCTGGGGCGTGGCGGTCTTAGCCGTGCTGATGCTCGCTGGGACCTGGTTGCTCGCTCGGCGGCGGCGCGGCAAACGCAACGCGGCGGCGATCTTCTGCGCGGTCGTCTCGATCGGCCTGCACGGGTTGCTGATTTGGTTGCTGCCGCTGGCCCTCCGCTCCGGAGGAGGCCCCGTGAGCCCGTCGACTCCAGAGCCCGGAGAGCCAACCACGATCCGCATCTCCGCCTTTTCCGAAACCGCATTGACCGAGGCCGCGGCGAGGGACACGGAGGCGGATGCGTCGGAATCCGAAGCGGTTGCCGGGCGTCCCTTACCAGTCGCCTCGAGCTGGCTCGACCAGACCTTCGCCGCGCTTTCGGTAGACTCGCCGCAACCCACGGAGCAAAAGTCTGAGGAAGCAGAGTCGAACAGTCCGGCTCCCGAAGAGCGAGACCAGCAAGAGCAGGCCCCAGCAGAATCAACGGCCGACGAGCCGCTGGAGATCCCCGACCTCCCGGCAGTCGATGCGGCGGTGTTGGCTGACGAGCGGTCCGCGGCGGGCGTCGATCAAGTCCTGACCGAGTTGCTGGCTCTGTACGCTGCCGATGCGGCACCGGCCGAACGGGTGGCCGATCCGGTGCCTGCCCCGCCCGCGGAGTCGCCCGCATCCCCGCCCGCGGAGTCGCTGAGCGAATCAGCCGCGGAGCCACCGAGCGAATCAGCCGCGGAGTCGCCGATGGCCGGGGGGGACGGAGTCTCGGCTACGGAAGTGGAGCCGGCTGCGACGGGTGGGCCGCGGGGGCGAGTCCTCGGCGAGCTGCCCGGTGAGTTTGCCACCCGGCAGGGAGCCGCGCGGCAGGAGGCGCTGCTGCGGACTGGTGGGGACGAGCGAACCGAGGCTGCGGTGGCGGCGGGACTGCGCTGGTTGGCTGGCTCGCAGCGCGGCGACGGTGCCTGGGATCCGCGGCAGAGCGATGCGGGGATTGAACGATCGCCGCTGGGCCACTATCGCGGTGGGGCCGGGGCGCGGGCGACGACCGGCCTGACCGGCTTGGCCCTGCTCAGCATGCTCGGTTCTGGGCAAACGCATCAGCAGGGGCCGCACGCCGATTCGGTCCGGCGGGGGCTGCAGTATTTGCTGAGCGTGCAGAAGCCTGACGGAGCGCTTTCGGGCGAGGCGACGGTCTACGAGCGAACCTACTGCCACGGCATGGCTGCCCTGGCGATGGGAGAAGCGGCGGCGATGAGTGGGGATGCCGTGGCGACCGACAGCATCCGCTCGGCCGCAGGGTTCACCCTTCGCGCCCAGCATCCGGTGACGGGCGGTTGGCGGTATGTCCCGGGCGACCCGGGCGACCTCAGCCAACTCGGCTGGCAGGTGATGGCGCTGGCCAGCGGGCGGGCGGCGGGCGTTCCGGTTCCCGAGGCGGCGATCGCGCGAACGCAAACGTTCCTCCGCAGCGTCCGCGGCGGGCGGACCGGCGGGCTCGCGTCGTACAAGCCGGGGGAAGCACCGACGCGGACGATGACCGCCGAGGCGCTGGCCACGCGGTTGCTGATCGGCGAAGCGGTTCCGCAGGCGGAGATCGAGGAAGCCGAGGCGTATTTGCTCGAACAACTCCCGGGGAACGGCCAGGACAATTACTACTACTGGTACTACGCTTCGTTGGCCCTGCATCAGTTGCAGGACGACGCGTGGCGGCAGTGGAATGCGGCGATGAAAGCTCGGCTCCTCGAGACGCAGTTGCCCGATGGCAGTTGGTCGACCGCGACGGTCTGGGGAGGCAACGGGGGGAAGGTTTACACGACCGCCATGGCCTGTCTCTGCCTGGAGGTCTACTACCGTCACCTGAGCGATGGCCGGCGGGGCGTGGTCGCCCAGGGGGACGGCGAAGGGTCGCGTCGCCGCTAAAGGGGGCCGCCAGCGGCGAGCCCGGTTCGCGGCGGCGAATCCTTAATCGGGCGGGATGGCTTTACAGGCGATGCCGGGGAGGCCACACTCTGGGGTCACCCAGTCAACATCTTCAGCGCGGCGGCACTCCGGTCGAGTGGCGTCGCGTTCTTCTTATGCGCCGGAACGATCCCAGGGTGGATCGTCGCGCGCGACCACGAGCCTGCAGAACGGAGCCCCGCAAGCGATGACTGATTCGGTACCGATGTCCCGCGAAGGGTACAACAAGATCAAAGCCGAGATCGAGCGGTTGGATACGGTGGAGATGCCGGAGATCGTGCGGAAGCTGGCCGAAGCCCGCTCCGAGGGGGATCTCAAGGAGAACGCTGAGTACCACGCTCAGCGGGAAAACCAGGGCCTGCTGCAAGCGAAAATCAACGAGCTGAAGGGCAAGTTGGCGCGGGCCAGCATCGTCGACATCTCTCAGTTGCCCAAGGACGAAGTCGTCTTCGGATCGACGGTGACGGTCAAGGATCTGGAGTACGGCGACGAGGAAGAGTTCACGTTGGTCGGTGCCGGCGAGGATGACTACAACGCCGGCAAGCTGCTCTGCACCAGTCCGATCGGTCAGGGATTGCTGACGAAGAAAGTCGGCGACATCGCCGAGATCGATGCTCCGGCCGGTAAGATGCGGTTCGAGATTCTGAAGATCGAGTTTCGTTAGGAGAGCGGTGGCTTGAGTGGTTCCGATGTCGAAGCCGATCACGATCCCGAGCTTGATCGGGGAACGAGTCCAGCGGTGGATGAAGGGCCGGGATGCTTTCCGGCAGTCATCGCCGCGGGGGCCTTGCTGTTGATGCTGTTCTTCATTGGCTGTGGGATCAGCACCTACTTTCTCTTCCAGCAACGGACCGAGTTGGCGATCCGCACGCTCCGCAGCGACGTGATCCCCGAGGTCCAGCAAAGCAGTCTGCCGCCCGAAGAGAAAGCGGAGATCGTGGAGTTGCTCGAGCAGGTCGTGGTGGATGGGGAATCGGGCCAGCTCGAAAATTGGCAGGCCTCGGGGATCATGGAGCGGCTCGTCCGCTCGCCGATTCTCGAGTGGGGCAATCTGACGGCCGTCGAAGGCATGGTCGAACATTCGACGGAGCTCAGCGAGGAGGAGCGGCAGCACGCCCAGCGGCAATTCTCGCGGCTCAAGCGGGCGGTGGAACAGAACGAGGCCTCGGCGGTCGATATCCTCGACGTGCTGCTCCCGGTGCTGAGCGAGGCGGAGCGAGGCGAGCGGCGAAAGTTGGAGCGCGATGTCGACGCCGCACAGCTCCGCGAAGTGATCCACCGCGCCGAGATGGTCGCCGATCGGGGCCAAATCCCCGACCAGGATTACGAAGTCCAGCTCTCAGAGATCATCCGTCGCGAACTCCAAGCCGGCCGCGAAGAGGGCGGTCTGTAAGATCGTCGCTGGCTGACCCCGGATGATTCATCAGCCGCCGGGCGCTAGCCCCCGGTTCCCGAAAACGCCGCGAGAACCAGACGCTAGCGCGGATGATTCATCAGCCGCCGGGCGCTAGCCCCCGGTTCCCCAGGACCCGTGAGAACCGGACGCTAGCGCGTGGCGGCTGATACCTCGAAGCGAAAGGCGCCTATGGCGGCCGACTATGGCTTGAGGCCGAGGCGGGTGGTGAGGAATTGGAGGGCCGCCTGGCGGGTGGCCGGGTTGAGGTAAGCGAGCATGTGTCCGGCCCCGTCGAGGGCCAGGTACTCGCTCGTGACTCCGCAGGCGAGTTGTGCTTCGTACAAGATGCGGCTGCTGGCCTCCGGCACGATCAAGTCGCTGGTGCCGTGGACGAACAGCACCGGAACGTCGCCGCTCGAGGCATGCGCCGCGGGCGAGGCAGCGCGGTAGATCTCGGGCAGTTCACGCCGCGTACCGCCCAGAAAGTACGAGATCGCCGTATTGTCGATCGGCAGCGTGCGGAATTCACACGGGGCTCCGCCGCCGACGATCGCACAGATTCGCGGGATCGCTTTCCACCGCGGATCGTCGGCTTCCCAGCGAGTCGTAGGGGCGACATCCGCCCACTCGGCGTCGCTCAACGTCCCGATCATGCAGACCAAATGGGCTCCGGCCGAATAGCCGAACATCCCCACGCGGTTCGTGTCGATTCCGTACGTCTCGGCATTTTGCCCGATCCAGGCGAGCGCCGCGCGGACGTCGTCGACCTGGGCTGGAAATTTATGCGTGGGGGCATGGCGATAGTTGATCGTGACGGCGACCATGCCCGCTTCGGCGAAAGCTCGCGCGTAACCCGCGGTCGTCCACTTGTCCCCCGAGGCCCAGCCGCCGCCATGGACCAGCAGCACCGCCGGCCGCTTTGGTACCGCGTCGGCTTGCCGCTCCGCGCTGGGAATCGCTCTGGCGGAACTCTCCTCCGGAGCCGCCGGGCGATAGATGTCGCAGTGCAGCGGCTCGCCATCGGGGCGGGCAAACTCCACGTCCGCATCGACCACCAGGGGACGCTGCGGCGGGGTCTCCTCGGCCGAGGTGTCGCGGGTCGCAGGGAGAGCCTCCTCAGCGACTGCCGGTGAGCTGATGCCAACGAGCGCGGCGAGGGCGAGTGAGAGTGCCAGGGATCCTTGGCTCCAGGGCATCGAAATCGTCTCCATCCAATTCGCGGGAGTACCTGTCCTGCCGTCTATCCGCTGTCCATCCTATAATAGGCCGATCACCCTGCAGCGAGGCCCTCGAGCAGCCAGATTGTCATGAACGACGCAGAAAGCATCCCATTCAGTTCCGTCACCGAAGCGGTCGAAGCGATCGCTCGTGGTGAAGTGATCATCGTGGTCGATGCGGAGGATCGGGAGAACGAGGGGGACTTCGTTTGCGCCGCCGAAAAAGCGACCCCGGAAAACATCAACTTCATGCTGTCCGGACGTGGTCAGTTGTGTGCGCCGGTCCTGCCCGAGGCGGGACATCGGCTCGATTTGGTGCCGCTGGTGGCCCACAATGAGGCCCCGCTTCAGACCGCTTTTGTGACGCCGGTCGACCACGCCGGTTGCAAAACGGGAATCACCGCGGCTGAGCGAAGCGAGACGATTCGGCGGTTGGCCAACCCGACCAGCCGCAGCGAAGACTTCGTCCGCCCCGGGCACGTTTATCCGCTGATCGCGATGGAAGGTGGAGTGCTGCGGCGAGCCGGACACACCGAAGCCTCGGTCGACTTGGCCCGCATGGCGGGGCTCAAGCCGGCCGGGGTGCTGTGTGAGATTTTGGACGAGACGGGCGACCGGGCGGGCCGCCAGACGCTCTCCGAATTGGCGGTCCAACACAACCTGAAGATGATCAGCATCGAGCAGCTGATTGCCCATCGCCGCACGAGCGAGAAGTTGGTCAGCCGGGCGGCCGAGGCCGAGCTGCCGACCAAGTACGGCGCGTTCAAGATCATCGTCTACTCGGTGCAGTTCGAAGCCCAGCAACCGGTCGCGCTCGTCTACGGTGACTTGAGCGGTGGGGGTGATTTGAGCGGTGGGGGTGACTTGAGCGGTGGGGGGGATCTGAACGGCGAGAACGGTTCAGGGGAATCGGCGGCCGACAGCGAAGTGCCGGCGCCGCTGGTCCGGATGCACAGCAGTTGCTTCACCGGCGATCTGGTCGCGTCGCTCCGCTGCGACTGTGGCGACCAGTTGCACATGGCGCTGCAGATGATCGCCGACGCGGGCCGCGGGGTGTTGGTCTACTTGCCCCAGGAAGGCCGCGGGATCGGGCTCGCCCAAAAGATTCGAGCCTACGCGCTGCAGGACGAGGGGCTCGACACGGTCGAAGCGAATCACGCCCTCGGGTTTAAAGCGGACATGCGGGACTACGGCATCGGTCTGCAGATCCTCAAGGACCTCGGACTGAGCCAGGTTCGCTTGCTGACGAATAACCCTAAGAAGACCGAAGCGTTCAATCTCCGCGGCTTCGATCTGCAGGTGGTCGATCAGGTTCCGATCATTCCTCCGCCGAACGTCCACAACGCCAAGTATCTGCAGACGAAGCGGGAGAAGATGGGGCATCAGTTGCCGTTTGAGTGAGTTTTTGGGAACCGTGGGCTAGCGCCCGGCGGCTGATTTTCTGAACCCCGACCGTCCTCAAACCCCTCTCCAAGATGCCTGACGCCTCGCTCCAGCCCTGGATTCCCCGTCGCGCCGCGGTGATCGGTATCGGTTTGCTCGGAGGGTCGGTGGCGCTGGCGCTGCGGCGAGTTTTTCCGGACCTGGAAATCGTCGGTTGCGCCCGCCGTTCGGCGACGCTCGAGATGGCGCTGCGGACCGGAGCGGCCACCGAGATTACGGCCGACCCCCAAGCCGCTTGCCGCGGGGCGGACTTGATCGTCATTTCGACCCCGGTGACTTCGATTGCCGCTCAGGTAATTGCGGCGGCTGAAGTGTGTAGCGACGAGGCGCTAATCACCGACGTCGGTAGCACTAAAGAGCAGATCGTCCGCCAGGTCGAGTCGAACGCCCGCGCCGCGGCCCGGTTTGTCGGCTCGCATCCGATTGCCGGAGGCGAAAAGACGGGACCGCAGCACGCCCGCGCCGATTTATTCGTCGGCCGCCGCGTCGTCGTGACGCCGACCGCCGTGACCCCCGAGCGGCAGTTCGAGCGGGCTCGGCAGTTGTGGCAAGCCTGCGGCGCCGAGGTGCTGCGGATGAGTCCCGCGGAGCACGACAAATTTCTTGCCGCGACGAGCCATCTCCCACACTTGGTAGCTGCCGCTTTGGTCTCCATAATTCCTCCCGAGGCGCTGCCCTTGGTCGGCTCCGGGTGGCGCGACGCGACGCGGATCGCCGCCGGTTGTCCCGAGATGTGGACGGCGATCTGCCGCGAGAACGCCGCGGCCATCGAAGCCCAATTGCGGCAGATGACCGCTGCTCTCGAGTCGCTGGCCACCGCGATCGGGGCAAACAACTTTGCCGCCGTGGAACATTCGCTGCGGCAGGCGAGCGAGATTCGTCAGTCGGTGGAGAGCGGCCGAGCGGACGCCAGCCGCCCCAAGAACGAAAGTCACCCAGCAGGCGAGAGCAGCCCAGCAGGCGAGAGCAGCCCAGCGAACGAAAGTCGCCCAGCAGGCGAAAGTCGCCCAGCAGGCGAGAGTCGCCCCGAGGACCAGCGCCAGCACGCTGCACCCCAGCACGCTGCCGATTCGCGCCGCGAGAACGCCTCAAAACGTTGATTCACCCCCTTCACTTCCAACTCTTCCCGGCCCACGCACACATGCCCCTTTGGCAGATAGACATCCATCCGGCTCCCGGCCAACCCGACCGTGACAGCCACCGAATCGCGGAGGAAATCCACGAGCTCGGCTTGGCCGACGCACTGAATCTGCGGTTTGCCCGAGGTTTCCTCGTCCAGGGCGATTTGGATCGCGCCGAAGCCGATGCGCTGGCCGGTTCGCTGTTGGCCGATGCCGTCACCGAGCGGGCGGTCGTCGCCCCGGTCGGCGATCCGGCGCTGTCG
Source organism: Candidatus Laterigemmans baculatus (assembly GCF_010367455.1). Lineage (GTDB taxonomy): Bacteria > Planctomycetota > Planctomycetia > Pirellulales > Pirellulaceae > Laterigemmans > Laterigemmans baculatus. Next base: position 31,408 of record NZ_WRPR01000046.1, read on the forward strand.
CGGCATCCCGAGGGGAATGGCTCGGCCGGCGGGACGGTGGTCCATGTGATGCCCAAGCCGGGGGTGATGGATCCGGTCGCGAACAGCTCGGAGTCGGCGGCGCGGGATGCAGGGTTTTCGGTCGCCAGCGTCCGCACGCTTCGCAAATACTGGCTGCCGGAACTGGAGTCGGAGCGGCTCGAAGCGATATGCCGCCGTGCGTTGTCGAACGATTCGGTCGAGCAAGTCGTCGTCGGCCCGCTGCACCTGGACCACCTCGGAGCGGGCACGCCATACGATTTCCAGCGAGTCATCATCCCGATTCGCCAGTGCGATGACGCGGCGCTGGAGCGGATGAGCCGCGAACGGCAGCTGTATTTGACGCTGGTCGAGATGCAGACGATCCGTCAGTACTTTACCGATCTCGGCCGCGATCCCTCGGACATCGAGCTCGAGTCGGTCGCCCAGACCTGGAGCGAGCACTGCAGCCACAAGACGCTCGCCGGGCGGATCGACTACCGCGGTCCGGGAGCCGATGGCGAACCCGAAGCGGATCGTCGGCACTACGACAACATGCTCAAGGAGACGATCTTCGCCGCGACGCAAGAAATCCGCCGCCGCTTAGGGGACGACGACTGGTGCGTCAGCGTCTTTTCGGACAACGCGGGCGTGGTCCGCTTCGACGACGAATTCAACGTCTGCTTCAAAGTCGAAACGCACAATCACCCTTCGGCGCTGGAGCCCTACGGCGGAGCGAACACGGGGATTGGGGGCGTGATCCGCGACCCGCTCGGCACGGGGCTCGGTGCCAAACCGGTCTGCAACACCGACGTGTTCTGCTTCGCACCGCCCGACACACCTGCCGACTCGTTGCCTCCCGGCGTGCTGCATCCTCGCCGCGTGATCAAGGGGGTCGTAGCGGGCGTCCGCGATTACGGCAACCGAATGGGGATCCCGACGGTCAACGGAGCGGTCTACTTCGATCGCCGCTACTTGGGGAACCCGCTGGTCTACTGCGGCAACGTCGGGATCATGCCTCGCGACAAATGTTTCGGGGCTGCGCAAGCAGGCGATGCGATTGTCGCGCTCGGCGGGCGGACCGGTCGCGACGGGATCCACGGGGCGACCTTTTCGTCGGCCGAACTGACCAGCGAGAGCGAAAGCCTCTCGGGCGGAGCGGTGCAGATCGGCAACGCAATCCAGGAGAAGATGGTCCTGGACGTGCTCCTGCAGGCCCGCGACGAAGATCTCTACAGCGCGGTCACCGACTGTGGTGCCGGTGGATTTTCGAGTGCCGTTGGTGAGATGGGCGAGAAGATCGGCGCCGAAGTGTGGCTCGAACGCTGTCCGCTGAAGTACGAGGGGCTGAGCTACACCGAGATCTGGATCAGCGAAGCTCAGGAGCGGATGGTCTTGAGTGTGCCGCCGGAAAAATGGGAGCGGCTGCGGCAGTTGTGCGAAGGGGAAGGGGTGGAGGTCACGCAGATCGGCCGCTTCGTTCCCACGGGCCGATTGCAGCTGACCTACCACGGCGAGACCGTCGGCGACATTGCTATGGAGTTTCTCCACGATGGTCGGCCCCCGGTGATTCGCGAGGCGGTCTACCATCCGGCCCCGCTCGAACCGCTGACGCCACCGCAGCTGAGCCGCGAGGAAGCGGGTGAGACGCTTCGCAAAATCCTCGGTTCGCTGAACGTGGCCAGCAAGCACTGGGTGATTCGCCAGTACGACCACGAAGTCCAAGGGGGCAGCGCGATCAAGCCGCTGGTCGGTCCCGAGTGCGACGGTCCGGGGGACGCCGCGGTCGTGCGGCCGCGGCGAGACAGCCATCGCGGGTTGGTGATCTCCAACGGGATGAATCCGCACTACGGCGACTTCGACACCTATCACATGGCGGCCAGCGCGATTGACGAAGCAATGCGAAACGCGGTCGCCGTCGGTGCCGATCCGTCGCGGATTGCGATCCTCGATAACTTCTGCTGGGGCTACACCGACCGGGCCGAAACGCTCGGCTCGCTCGTGCGTGCGGCGATCGCTTGCCAGGATCAAGCCCTCGCCTTGGGCACCCCGTTCATCAGCGGCAAGGACAGCTTGAACAACGAGTTCAGCTACACCGATGCCGACGGCCAGAAGCAGACGATCGCGATTCCGCCGAGTCTGTTGATCAGCGCGATGGGGCAGGTCGACGACGTGCGGCAGTGCGTGACGATGGACGCGAAAGCAGTGGGCAACCGGATTTATCTGGTCGGAGCGACCCGCGATGAACTCGGCGGTTCGCACTTCTCGCTGGTCCGCGAGCTGTGCGGCGGTCAGGTGCCGCGGGTCGATCTGCAGGTCTCGCGGCCCACCTTCGCCGCGGTGCACCAAGCGATCATGCAGGGAACGGTCCGGGCTTGCCACGATCTGAGCGAAGGGGGACTCGCGGTGGCTGCCGCCGAGATGGCTTTCGCCGGCGGCTTGGGGCTGGAGCTGGATCTTTCCCGAGTGGTCTCGGAACAACTCGCCGATACGGCTGCTCCGGAAACCATCGCTCTGTTCAGCGAATCGAATTCGAGGTTCTTAGTCGAGGTTCCCGAAGCGAAGGCCGCCGCGTTCGAGTCGCTGCTCGCGGAGGTTCCCTGCGTCCAGCTTGGAACAGTGATCGAGGAACCGGTGCTCCGCATCCGCAGTGGCGGTGAGGAGCGAATCGTCGAACCGCTGGCGGAGCTGAAAGACGTCTGGCAGCGTCCGCTCGATTGGTGAGGTCGATGCGGAGTCCGGAGTGCTGAGTACTGAGTTACGATAGCTACAGTCCGGATGCCGACCGGCGGAGTACGTCAACCCTGAGCTTTTTGAGTCGCCGTGATCAGTACCGCCCATCTTCGCACATTGACGGTTGTGGTCTCTCGTGGTCAGTCGCGAGCGCCCGAGAAACGCGCGCTCGAAGCGGCTCTCGTCGAAGTGGCGGAAAAGTTGGCCGACCGACAGGCGGTTCGCGTGCTGTCGATTCCGCACCTGTACGATCTGCCTCCGGGGGGCGAGACGGTCGCACGGCTGCGGGAGATTTCGGGCGACATTGTGTTCCTCTCCTGGGTCTATCCCCGGGCTGCCCGCTGGGTGCTCGACCGGGCCGGGATTCGCGGCCAATTCGGACGGGTGGAGTTGGTCGAAGGGGACGGCGAGGGAGACGAGGAGGCGGCTGCAGGAGAGAATCCGCTCGCCGCTGCGGCGCTCGCTGACGATGCGTCCACTGACGAAACACCCGAGCGGGTGCTCGACACCCTTTCGCTGCCCGACCGCAAGATCTACTGCATCGATCTACGCGTGGCCGAGGATGCGGCTGCCTATGCCGACGAGTTGCGGCGGATTCTTTCCGAGGGGGGTGAAGGAACCCTCGAAGCATTCACCGAAAGCGGCGGGAGCGAGCTGAGATTCTCGGCGGCCGACGATCTGGCTCCGCCGGACGTGATCGAGCCGCTGCGAATTGAAGAAGGAACGACCCGTCGCTGGTATCCGGTGATCGACTTCAGCCGCTGTACGAACTGCATGGAGTGCATCGACTTCTGTCTGTTCGGCGTCTACGGGATCAACGACGCGGAAACGATTCTGGTCGAACAGCCCGACAACTGCCGCAAGGGCTGTCCTGCCTGCAGCCGCGTTTGTCCGGAAAACGCAATCATCTTTCCGCAGCACAAAACCCCAGCGATCGCCGGCGCGGAGACCGACGACGGGACGGGGCTGAAAATCGATCTGTCGTTGCTGTTCGGGGCTCCCGAGAAGGACGAAGACCCGATTGCCGCCGCGGCTCGGGAGCGGGACGAACAGCTGTTGTTAGCCGGCCGAGCCGCAGTGGGAATGGAGGTAGGCATTCCCAAGCGGCGACTGGAAAAGCGGACCGGTCCCAAAGACGATCTCGATCAATTGATCGACCAGCTCGACGGATTCGACCTGTAGCGGGCGGTGCGAGGCTCCGGTTCCCTCTCCCCCGCGGCTTGGCTGCGAACGAAAGTTCCGCAGCCAAGCCGTGGGGGAGAGGGCTAGGGTGAGGGGGCCGTAGCCGGCCGCTTAGA
>NZ_WRPR01000002.1 GCF_010367455.1 Candidatus Laterigemmans baculatus
AGCCGGGAGCCGGGAGCCGGGAGCCGGGAGCAGGTAGCAGGTAGCAGGCAAGCGAGCGGCGACTTCGTACTCGTACTCAGCGCAGCGGTACTCGTACTCGTACTCAATTTGATTCACTCACCGTCCGTACCCAAGATTCGAGTACGTGTACCGCTTCGCGGAGTCCGAGTACCGCTTCGCTGAGTCCGATTGCCGCTGCGGCACGTACGAGCGAAGATGCACCGGCTCCCGGCTTCCTGCTCCCGGCTCCCGGCTTCCTGCTCCCTGAAACCTGAAACCTCCCTCCCTATGCCCGCTTCGCTCCCTTCGGCCCGTTGCGTTCAACTCGTTCCCGCCGGGCCGGTCGAGGGCCGGATCCGCCCGCCGGGCTCCAAAAGTCTCACCAACCGGGCGCTGATCTGTGCGGCGCTGGCCGAGGGCCGCTCGGTCCTCCGTGGGGCGCTCGAGAGTGAAGACACCGAAGTCATGGTCGGCGGGCTGCGGCAGGTGGGCGTCGAAGTGCGGGTCCGCGACAGCGGTCAGACGCTGGAGGTCGTCGGCATGGGCGGACGCCCCTCCCGGCCCGCTCTAGCGGAGCACGAGCCGCCGACCGAGATTTTTATTGCCAACAGCGGCACGACGATCCGCTTCCTCACCGCCGCCCTCTCGGCACTTGGGGGACGCTACCGATTGCACGGGGTCCCGCGGATGCACCAGCGTCCCATTGGCGACTTGGTCCGGGCTCTGAATCAGCTCGGCGGCGGAGTGACCGCGGAGTCCGAGGGCGGCTGCCCGCCGGTCTCGATCGACAGCCGCGGCTGGAGTGGGGAGCGGGTCGAGGTGGCCGGAGCGGTCAGCAGTCAGTACTTGAGCGGACTGTTGATGGCGGCCCCGGCTGCCGGGCGATCGATTCAGGTGCTCGTCGACGGCGAACTCGTCTCGCGGCCCTACGTGGAGATGACGGTGGCTCTGATGCACGCCTTTGGCGGGCGGGTCGAAACGCGCGACGAGCGAACATTCATCGTCGATGGCACCGCCCCCTATCGCGGCACCGACTACGAAATCGAACCAGACGCGTCAGCGGCCAGCTACCACTGGGCCGCTGCTGCGATCACTGGCGGAAGCGTGACGGTCGAGGGGCTCTCGCGAGACGCGCTGCAAGGGGACGTGGCCTTCGTCGACGTGCTCCAGCGGATGGGCTGTCGAGTCAGCGAAAGCGGCAACGGAATCACAGTCTCAGGGCGGGCTGCGCGAGGCGTCGATGTCGACATGAATGCGATCAGCGACACGGTGCAGACACTCGCCGTGGTGGCCTTATTCGCTGAAGGGCCGACGACGGTCCGTGGCGTCGGGCACAACCGCTTTAAGGAGACCGACCGCATTGGCGACCTGGCTCGCGAACTGCGGAAGTTGGGAGCGACGGTCGAGGAGCAACCCGACGGGATGCGGATCGAGCCCCTCGCGAGGCAGCGGGCCCCTCTGCAGCAGGTCGCTCTCGAGACCTATCACGACCACCGCATGGCAATGAGCCTCGCCTTGGCGGGGTTGGTGATTCCGGGGGTGCGGATTCTCGATCCCGCCTGCACCGCCAAAACCTACCCGCACTATTTTGCCGATTTGGAGCGGCTCCGCGGACAAGCCCACCGCTGGGAATGATGGCCAGGCTCAATAGGGCTTCGGCTCTCTTGGAAAACTGCGTTTCACCGCCATCCTCCCCCCGGGAGGGTCGGGCTCTTAGGCCCGGGGAGGGCCTGCAGAATCCGTTCGCGTTGAGACCTCTCCGCTGCCCAGTGCCCTCCCCGCTCGTTCCTCGCGACCCTCCCGGGGGGAGGGTGTCGGTTGGGTTTTCTAGCAGAGCTTAGGGCTGCTCGTGGTAGCCGAGGACTTCCGGAATCCACTCCGGCTCGCTCGTTGACTGCCGCAGGATTTCATCGACACGGTCCAGCAGGACCTGTTCACGCGGTGGCGCAAGATGGCTGGCCGGCTCTTGCCCTGCCACGAATTCGGCATGGCAGTGCTGGCAGGCGACTTCCCGGCCGAGCAGCTCGACTGAGATCCGCATGTGGCGCCCGCAAGTCGGGCACGGCTGAGTAAAGCGAGAAGGCATGGGCATCTCCGTCTGCCTCGACAAATCCGAATGTAATGGTCGTAAACTAGCCGTTCCGAGCCCGCAGTGCAACACGGGACGCCATTACGCCGACGCCGAGTGAATGGAAGACAAGAAACCGCAGCAGTTGCCAGGGTGCCGATGAGACTGATTCCGCAGGGGGCAGGTTCGCGCCGCGCGATGGCTCTGCTCTCTAACTTTGCCCCCGCGGCCCAGCCTAGTGGCCCAGCCCAGCGGCTTTGCCCCAGTGGCCCAGCCCAGCGGCTGTTTCTGGCTCGGCCCCGCTGGGCCTGTGTGGCAACGGTAGGCTCGTCGCTGCGGGTTTCAATCGCAAAGGCGACCCAACTCGTTCACCCGGCGCTCCTTGGAGCATGCCGGGCGAGGCCAGTAGACACTTGGGAAACGACTCGATTACGCCTTGCGAATCTTTTCGCGACCCGCGGTAACTCCCGCTGTGGCGTTTCGCGTGTCGACAATCAGGGGAGCGTGAGCCACGATCTGCTCGTAGTCGAAGGCGGAGTGGTCGGTGGCGATCAGCACGCAGTCCTGCGAGGCGAGAAACTCGTCGGTCAATTCGCGGCTCTCCATCGCCGGCAGATCGTGGTGCCGCATTGAAGGAAGTCGCGGCACGTGCGGGTCACTGTAGGTCAGGTCCGCGCCCCGCTGGAGAAGGAGTTCCATCAGCACGAACGAGGGGCTTTCGCGAGGGTCGTCGACATCTTTTTTGTAAGCCACCCCGAGCAGGCAAATTTTGCTGCCTTTGATCGGCTTGCCCGCTTCGTTCAAAAATTCTGCGAGGCGTCCGATGACGTACCGCGGCATCCCGGTGTTGACCTCGCCGGCGAGCTCGATGAAGCGGGTCGTCTGATCATGCTTGCGGGCCAGCCAGGACAGGTAGAACGGATCGATCGGGATGCAGTGACCGCCGAGGCCGGGACCGGGGTAAAATGCCTGAAAGCCGAAGGGCTTGGTTTTAGCGGCATTGATCACTTCCCAGACATCGATCCCGATCGCGTCGAACAGGATCTTCAGCTCGTTGACCAGGGCGATGTTGACTGAGCGGTAAATATTCTCGAGCACCTTGGCAGCCTCGGCCACTTCGCAGCTACTCACGGCGATCGTGCCGGCGACCGCCGAGCCGTAGAGCTGGCAGGCCAGATCGCGGCTGACTTCGTCCAGCCCCCCGACGACCTTGGGAATTTGCGCGGCGGAGAAATTTGGATTGCCCGGATCTTCCCGTTCGGGGCTGTAGGCGACGAAGAAGTCCTTGCCTGCGGTCAGCCCGTTCGACTCGAGGATCGGGACCATCACATCGCGGGTGGTCGTCGGGTAGGTCGTACTTTCCAGCACCACCAATTGTCCGGGGCGAAGCGCTTTGGCAATCGCTTGGCACGTCCCGACCACATACTTGAGGTCGGGATCGCGGGCGTCGGTCAGCGGGGTGGGAACGCAGATCAGCAGCACATCGGGTTCGGCCAACCGCCGCATGTCGGCGGTGGCGGTGAACATCTTGTCGCTCAGCCAGCCCGCGACGCGTGCCGAATCGATGTGCTTGATGTAGCTGCGGCCCGCGTTGAGGGCATCCACCTTGGAAGCATCGACGTCGAACCCTTGGCAGCTGAACCCGGCGCGGACGAAGGCATCGATCAAGGGCAAGCCGACATAGCCGAGCCCGATGATCCCGACCGTCGCGGTCCGCTGCTCGATCCGCGCTGCGAGCGCATCCCTTGCCGTCGTCTCTGTCACGGGGCCGCCAACTGCTGTGGGAACAGAATTCGTCATGGAAGAAGGGATCCTTTGCCGGCATGAGCTCTGAACGGGGATGCGGAGGAGTGGTCCCGAACGCCCGATCCTCGGCCCCACCCCACCCGCGGCCGGGTTACTGTATCAGCTCGCAAAGACACTTCAATCTTTTGCGGGCTCGCGTTCAGTTGGGCTCGCGTTTAGGCGGCCGCGAGTCGCGCCGGAGCGGTCTGGTGGGCACCGGGCAAGCCGATCCCATATTCTTTCCGCCACAGTTCAAAGACGGTCAAGCAGAACAGCCGCTGCACATTGCTTCGCCCACGCTGTTGGCCGGCGATCAGGTTCTCGATCGCCTGCGGGCGGAACAGCCGAGGGTCGGCTTCTCGCAGCACGCTCTGCATCATCTCGCCCCACGGGCCGTTGAACCACTGGGCCAGCGGCAACGAAAAACCTTGTTTGCGGCGGGTGTCGAGCGTCGGGGGGAGCAACCGTTCGCAGAGCCGCCGGGGCAGGATCTTGCGTTCGGCCGAGGTGGCGCGGAGCGCGTCGGGGGTCTGGCGAAAGGCGAACTCGATCAGCCGGTGATCGAGCCAGGGGGCCCGCACTTCCAGCGACGCAAGCATGCTGGCCCGGTCGACCTTGGTCAGGATGTCGTCGCAGAGATAGCTGCCAAAATCGGTCCGAGTCGCCTTCTGCACCGCGGTGCGGCCGCCGCGAGCGAGCGTCGTTTTGGCCGCCAACGTCCGCAGTGGATCAATTCCCGCGGCAGCCTCTTCGCTGAGCAGGGCTCGTCGGCCGCTCGTGTCAAAGAGGCTGTTGAATCGCGCACAGGCCTGGTCGGCATCGGCGAGCAGCGCGAGCGCCCAATTGCGGCCGCGAACTCCTTGGGGGCAGCCTCGCTCGAGGGCGGCCCGACCGAGGTGCCGCAGCGCCGCTGGGATCATCCGGCGGGGGCGGTCGAGTTGAGCCAACCAGCGGTGATGCAAGTATCCGCCGAACAATTCGTCGCAACCGTCGCCTCCGAGAGCCACCGTCGCGTGCTGGCGGATCTGTTCGCAGACCATGTAGGTGCAGATCATCGACGAATCGCCGATCGGGTCGTCGTACTGGGCTGCGAGGCGGGGCAGCAGATCGCACGACGTCGCCGGCGCTTCGAGCTCGATGTGCTCGGTGTCGAAGTAGCGAGAGACTTCGCGGGCGTGGACCGATTCGTCGTAGCCGCCATGGCCGGGAAAGGTGATCGTAAAGGTTTTGATGCGGCGGGCCGAAGCGCGTGCGGCCAGCGCCGTCACCAGACTCGAATCGACCCCGCCGCTGAGCATCACGCCGACCGGCACGTCGGCAACCAGTTGCTGGCGAACGCTCTCGCTCAGCAGCGCCTCGAGCCGATCGGTCATCTCCTCGGCGTCCACCCTCTCCCCCGAATCGAGTTCCGGGAGCGACCAGTACCGCCGCTGTTCGAGTCGGTCGCTCGCCGGGTGATAGCTCATGCAGCAGCCGGCTGGCAGACGCTGGACGCCCTCGATCATCGTGCGCTCGCCGATCGCGTAGCCGTAGGCGAGGAACTGGTCGAACGACTCGAGGTCGAGGGTCGCTGGCACGAGCTCCGAGGCGAGGAGCGCTTTGATCTCCGACGCGAAGATCAACCGGCCCGCCTGGTGGTAGTAGAACAGCGGTTTTTCGCCCGCCCGATCGCGAGCCAGGAACAGCCGCCCGGTGCGGCGATCGTAAATCGCCAGCGCGAACATCCCCACCAGGCGGTCGAGAAACGCTTCGCCCCACTGCCGGTAGGCGGCCAGCAAGACTTCGGTGTCCGTGGCGGTCCGGAACGCATGTCCCAGCCCGCGGAGTTCGCTCCGCAACTCGCGGTAGTTGTAGATCTCCCCATTGAACACGATCACGATCTGCTGGTGGGCGTCCTCCATCGGCTGCCGCCCGTCGGCAGAGAGATCGATGATGGCCAGCCGGCGATGCCCCAGCCCCACCCCTTCGCTCCCCTGGTACCAAAGCCCGGCGGCATCGGGACCGCGATGGGCGAATGTGTCCCGCATCTTCGCCAGCGTGCTTTGGGCGAGCATGCCCGAGCTGGTCGCGATTCCAACAATTCCGCACATGAGTCCGTTCCTTCGGGTGCGCTGGCGAGCTATCGCAGTCGAGTTTGGCGAAGCCCGAGACGGGTCAGGCTTGTCGCGGCCAGAAAGCGAGCGGGGTAGACGTAGTTATGCAGCGGCGCCCGGTCACGCCACACGCCGCGGCTGAGGACCCAAGTCCCATACAGCATCGCGGTCAGCTTCATCTTGGTGCGGACGCAGTAGCGGAGGAGCGGTTCTTGCAGATTGTGGTATCGAAACTCCCCCCTGCCCCGCATCCAGAGATCGTAATCCTGCGAGCGACGGAGCGACGCGTCGTAGCCTCCGGTCCGCTCGAGGAAGCTGCGGCGCATCATCACCGAGGGATGGATGAAGGGTGTTTCACGGTAGATCTTCCCGCACAACTCCGCATGGCTCTCCGGACGTCGGGCAATTCCCAGCTCCGTCCCCTGGCTATCGAACAGCTCGGCGGCCGTGCCGAGCACATCGACGTCGGCGTGCGAACGCAGGAACTGCTGTTGCCGCTCGAGCCGCTCCGGGAACATCCAGTCGTCCCCGTCCATGCGGGCGATCAAATCGTGCCGGGCCGCTTGCCAGCCAATGTTTAAGGAAGCGGCGAGCCCCAGGTTTTGGCGGTTGCGAAGGATGCGGATCCGGCTGTCCGCCGCTGCAAACTCCCGCAAGATCTCCGCCGTTCGGTCGGTCGATGCGTCGTCGATCGCGACCAACTCCCAATCCGGATCGCTCTGCTCGACAATGCTGGCGAGCGCGCGGGCGAGGGTCGCCTGTTCGTTATGCACCGCCATGACAACCGAGACACCCACTGCAATCCACTCCAAAGGTTGAGCCGGTCGCGATCGTAGAATAAGCCGCAGAATCGACCAACGGCAGTTTTACAGGCGCTCCGTTAGACGCTGTCGGAAACCCCCTCTTCCCCATTACTCTCCCCCCGGGAGGGTCGGGCTCTCAGGCCCGGGGAGGGCCAGCTGGATCCGTTCGCATTGAGGCCTCGGCGTCGCGGATCGCCCTCCCTGCTCGTTCCTCACGACCCTCCCGGAGAGGGTGCCGGATCGGTTTTCTCGCAGAGCGTAGCGGCCCCCACTGCGTCTTCAGGCGGCTCGCCTCGGCGCGACCACCCGGGCCGCGGTGCGAGCGATGACCAGGGCATCCGAGCGGAGGGTCCGCCGCTCGAGATAATCGAGGTCGAGTTGCAATTTGGCGGGCAGAATTCGATCGCAATACTGCTGTTCCCAGTCCTCCCCTTGGAGCTGCGATTCTTCGTCGCTGAACGCCAACGAAGCAACTCCCGTCAACCCGGGCGGATGATCGAGCAACCGCCGTTGTTCCTCGGAATACATCGCCACGTAGCGGGGGTCTTCTGGACGCGGCCCCACGAGCGACATCTCGCCTCGCAGGACGTTGATCAGCTGAGGCAACTCGTCGAGCTTGGTCCGCCGCAGAAATTTCCCGAGCGGCGTGACCCGCGAGTCTCCGAGTGTGGTGATCGCGGGGCCTCGACGATCCGCATCGACGCACATCGAGCGGAATTTCAGCAAATGAAACGGCTTTCCCTGACGCCCGAGCCGGGTCGCCCGATAGAACGCGGGGCCGCCATCCTGCAGCCGGCATGCGATCGCGATCGTCATCAAGAGCGGAGACAGCACCACCAAAGCCGCGGTGGAAGCCAGGATATCGACACAGCGACGAATTGTTGAAGCATTCATCTCAGTTCATCTTCCCACGCCCGCAGGCGGAACAGGTTCAGCCCCTGTTAGAAACACCCTTTCACCATTACCCTCCCGGGAGGAGGGTGTCGTGCTGGGTTCTCTCGCAGCGCCTAGGCTGCGGCAGCGACCGTGAGGTTCCGCTGCTGGTGGAACTGACGGCCAATATCCAATACGACGTTCGTCACTCGCGAGACTTCTTGCGGCGTCATCGACGAGTAGATTGGTAAAGAAATTTCTCGCGCGTATTGTTGGTAAGCCTGCGGGTAGGACTCGGGCTTATACCCATACCGCTGCGCGTAGTAAGGATGGATGTGCAAGGGGATAAAATGCACGCTCACGCCGATCCCGCGGTCTCGCAGACGCGAGATGAACTCGTCGCGATCGATCGAGAGTCGATCGGGGTTGAGCCGCAGCATGTAGAGATGCCAGGCGTGCATCCGATCAGGCAACGCGGTCGGGAGGCTGCACCAGTCTTCGTTGGCAAAAGCCGCTTGATAGCAGGCCGCAATTTCCGCCCGGCGCTCCCGCATCGCCGACGCTCGACTCAATTGGACACGTCCCATCGCCGAGGCCATGTCCGTCAGGTTGTACTTATAGCCCGGCTCGGTAATTTCATACTTCCACGAACCGGCGGCCGTGTATCGTTTCCATGCGTCCTTGCTGATCCCGTGCAGGGCCATGATCCGGCAGCGATCGGCGATCTTCGCATCATTGGTGCAAATCATCCCCCCTTCGCCGGTCGTCATCGTTTTGGTTGCATAGAAGCTGAAGCAGGTAGTCGTGCTGAGCGAGCCAATTTTCTGGCCGCCGTAGGTTGCCGGAAATGCGTGGGCGGCATCTTCGATTACGGGTAAGCCATGTCGATCCGCGATCTCGTGGATCGGTTTCAATTCGCAGGCTTGGCCAGCAATGTGAACCGGAATAATCGCTTTGGTTCGCGGGGTGATCGCCTCGGCGATGCGTCCGGGGTCGATGTTGCAAGAGATCGGGTCGACGTCGACCAGGATTGGATCCGCATCAAAGTAACGGATCACTTCGGCCGTGGCAGCGAAGGTATAAGGCGTGGTGATAACCTGGTCTCCTCGCTGAATCCCGAGGGCTTCGAGCGATAGGTGCAGGGCGGCGGTACAGCTGTTGACCGCGATCGCATGTTGGCAACCAACCTCGGCGGCGAACTCGCTCTCGAAGCGGTGGGTCAATGCACCCGTCGTCAGCCATCCGCTACGAAGGGCCTCGACGACGGCCTCGACTTCGGCTTCTCCAATGTCGGGGCGGGCGAACGGTAAGAAATCGGTGTCGCAGCTCATTTCGTCCATCCGCTGGGTGTCTAAAGCTCAGGCCGCATCGCGTCGGCCTCGGGAGCCAAGCTCAATCACGTATTCGTTCATCTGCCGTCCCTCGGAGGTGACGAACTGCTGCTTCAAACGAAACCCGTGATGCAGGTAAAAGGCATTCACCGCATCATTGGCGTCGCGGTCCGTGGTCAGGCAGACGGCTTGTACCCCAAACAGGGCCATCCGATCAAGAAAGCTTTCGATCAACCGGCCTCCGATACCTTGGCCAGCGCAACGCGGATCGACCGCGATCGACATCAGCAGCGCCGCACCCTGGCGATTCTCTCCCTGTCCGCTCGACTCGCTGCGACGGAGCGAATGCAGCACCCGGGGGAGAATCTGCGGCCGGCGGATAAGGGAAGGCAATGCAGCGATCGCAAACCGCAGAAACTGGCTGCGGATCAGACGCATAAAGCAACTCTGCGACTCTCCCACGCCGGCCGCAAAGCCAACGAGTCGGCCTTGGGGATCGCTGGCGGTCAGCACAAGACCCGTGGGGTCGCGCTCAATCGCCAGGTACAGCGTTCGCAGGAAACGGGGGCCAAGCGAAGTCAGAAAGAAGTTCGGGAAAGCAGACATATGCAAGTCTGCCATGGCGGTGAGCTGATCGACTCGAGCGGTCTTGATAGAAATCGTCATCGCCGACCGCCCTCCCTGGCGGCTCCCGGAGTGATCCAGGCTGCTCATGGGGCACTCGCGAGGGCTGTGGGATGAGCGTTCGCACCGGCAGCCGATTCCAAGATGTCGGCGAGTCTGGACACGCACTGTTGACGGCCGAAATGCTCGACAGCGTAGAGCCGCCCCGCGGCACCCTTTTGGAGAGCCTCGCGTGGGCGATCGAGCATCGTGAGCACGGCTTGGCCCAGCGCCAGCGGATCGGCGGGCTGGACGATGGACCCGCAATCGGCTCGCCGGATCACCGCGGCCGTCTCACTCGCCTCTTCGACCGCTGCGATGATCGGGCGGCCGGCCAGCATGTAGGCGATCATTTTGCTCGGAACGCTGGCGCTGGCACCGCCCGCACAAGTCGGCAGCAGCATCACGTCCGCCAAACCTTGGACATCATTGAAGTCTTCGTTGCGGAGCGGATGGATGAACTGCACGTTCTCGAGTTGTCGTTGGGCTGCGAGGGCCTCCAGCCTCTGCCGTTCGCTGCCGTCGCCCGCGATCACGAATCGCACGTCCGCGCGACCCGCGATTGAACTGGCCGCGTCGAGGATGGAATCGACATTGGCGGTTGATCCAATGTTGCCCGCAAACATCGCCACACGGGTCTCGGCAGGGATCCCCAAGGCACTGCGAAGCCGGTTTTCCCGGCTGGTGGGTTTGACGCGATCGGCATCCATCCAGTTGGGAACCGTGTGCAGCCGCTCCGGAGGGACCCCACGATCGTCCCGGTACAAGTTGGTGAATGCCGGGCAGATCGTGGCGATGGCCTGAGCTCGCCTCGCCACGTAACCGTCCGTCCGTCGCAACAGATTCGCCAGAGGGCCGCGGGGAGAGATTCCGCTGGTCAGGGTCGCCGCTTCGGGATGAACGTCTTGCACCGAGAGGACGAAGGGGATCCCCCGCAGACACCGGATCAAGGGCAGGCCGAGACCACCCAGCACTGGCCAGGTGTTTGCATAGATGATATCGGCCCGGTTGAAAAACGCGGCAAGGCTTGAGAACGTTCCGAATGCCGCATACTCGAGGGATCGGCCGACGAGGGAGCGGCGCGGCAAAAAGGGAACCGGCAGACGCACGATCTCATAGCCGTCCGCATGTTTCTCGGACTGAGGGAACCAGCGGCTGTAACCCGCCATGACGCGTGAACCCGGACGCGTCGGCATGGGGGCCACGACACGCACATCATGTCCTCGTTGCACCAAACCAGCTGCAAGGTCGGCGCTCGTGCCGGCCGATGTGACTGGCTCCGGCGGAAAGACGCAGCTGAGAATCAGTACACGCACCTAAAACTCTCCTTCCGTGGAACTCCAGGTCCCCTGGCCGCTGGCCATGGGGAGCCGACGTCGGCTCGTTCTATGCCGCCTGCCTGGATGGCTCGGCGACCGCCGCCTCCAGGATTGCCCGCAGGGTCCTCGTGGCGGTTTTGACGTGACCATCGAGCTGATCCGCTCGCCGCCGTGCGGCGATTTGTAAGCGTCGCCGCAGCTCCGCGTCGGTCATGCTCCGTTCGATCGCAGCTGCGATCGACGTGGGATCATAGGGATCAAAGTAAACCGCCGCATCACCAGCCATCTCCGGCATCGCGCCGATGTCGGAGCTTGCGATCACCGCACCCGCGGAGAGAGCCTCCATGAGAGCAGTCGGACAATTTTCACAGGTCGACGGAAAAGCAAACAGTTCGCAGCGAGCGAGAAGTGAGGGGATATCCGCCGGTTGGATGTCACCGAGCAATTGGATGCGATCGGAACAGCCCAAACGCTCGATCGTGGCGATGATCTTTTCTCGATAGCGGCTGCCGGTATAGACCCCTCCGGCAATCAGCAGCTGAACATCTTGCATCGCGGTATGATCCCGCAGCCGTGCAAATCCCTCGACCAGTTCGACGATGTTCTTGTAAGGCTGAAGATGGGACACGCAGAGCAGGAACCGCGAGGGCAACTGCAGCGGCGCTCCCGAGGGTGCCTGCCGGTTCGGAAGGTCGCGATCCACGGCCCGCGGAATGACCGTGAACCGCTGGCGTGGCAGCTTCAGCGAAGTGCTGAGCAGGTCGGCGAAATCGTTGGATCCCACGATGATCCGCTCCGCGCGGCGGCTGGCTCGATGCACGGCATGAGCCAAGATCCGGAAGCGCAGCCATGACTTCAAGCCGACACGCCGCCATCCGCAATGCGATGAAAACGGGGCCGCGTTTTGAAAAACCACCGTGGTCGGAATCCGGATCCCGCGGGGAACCGTGTTGCCGGGACAGAACAGCACATCGGGCTGATGATCGCAAAGTAGTTTGGGCAGCGTGACGTGCTCGGCGAACTGCCTTCCGAGCATCCCTCGGTCCGCCTCCGGGAGCACGAGGACCTGCAGTCCGGCGACCGGCGATGCGGCGAGGATCCGAGCTACGTACGGGGATGCAAAAAGCAACACCTGATGCTCCCGCAGCACACCCTGTTGCTCCCAGCATCGCAGCAGGCTTTGGAGGTTTTTCAGGCTCCCCCCGGAGGCTTTGAAAAGCGCGTTGATCGCTATTTTTGTCATGCCGTCTGTTGTCCACGTCGGAGGACGTCATGGTGGAAATGGGGAACCGAACCGATGCGATGCACGACGATAAGGATCCCGCAGCCCATCAGTCCGCGGATGAGATTCATGTCGCCGTACCAAAGCCAGAGCATGGAGACGGTCACAACGCATCCGTAAAGGACGCGATTGCCCAACCCATGACCCTGCGCCAGGAGTTCGCAACGTGTGACGAAGAAGCCCATCAAGGCCATGATGGCGAACACGCCCAAAATGCCAAAATTGTTATACGGGACGACGCAGGGGTGCACGCCTCCTCCACAGAGCGGGTCGTACCACCAGTTGGGCGAATTGGTACCATCCATGGGCCTCTTGTAACCCACTGCCTGCGTGATCATTCCCGGTGGCAGACTGAGCAGGTAGTCCACATAGGTGCTTCCATGCTTGAGATCGATGTCGGATCTCGCTTCCTCGGCGACCATGCCCAAATTCGTTAGCAGCACACCGGTCCAGGTGTTCAAGGTTAACGCCCGCTTGGGGATGGTCGATAGCTCCGCCAATGCGCTCTCGCCGGTGCTCAGCGTGGAGCGAAGGAATCCAAGGGAGATGAGGACGCAAATGATCGCAATTGAAGGCACCGTGACGTACGCCGCGCGGCGCAGCTTTTCGCGGTTTCGCAGCAGCCAGTTTTTGCTTTGGTGACCGCTGGTCAGGTAAAGCGCAACGATACCAGCCAGCAAACCCGTGCATTCACGGTCGCCCCGCATGAGCTGGAGCACCACCACGATATAGAGGCTGGCAGCGGCTATCCAGATGCGTTTCTCGCCACGCCGCTTACTTCCCGAGGGCTCGTTCTCACTATCGATGTAGAGCAGAATCAGGATCAGGTATGAAACCAGAAACGACGCGTTGAAGTTTAGATTCGCGCCGGCGGATGTTGCCGCTTCCGACGCATAACTGGCCTCCCAGATCGTTTTGCTGGGGGCCGATAGCTGGGATAGCAATACCGCAGCTACCAGCAGGATAAAGAAGGGAACTGCCGAGAGGACTCGCGGACGGGGTTGCGTGGACTCTCGCGGAGGTTGGACACCGATTGCTGATCGAAGGTGAATCCCACAGGCAAGCCCCGTCAAACCGCAAATGCCGATCCACACCATCCTGGCATTGAGCACGGGGTCCAGGCACAGCGGCACCGCCATGGGCGTCTCCCACCAGACGAAGTCCTGGTCGAAGAGATACCCGACTGTCGCGCTGAACGGCAACGCGTAGAGAAACAGCGTCAGGCGAGGGAGAATGCTGAACGCGGTTGTGGATGCGGTGAGCAGTGCCAGAGCGGTGAGCATCGCCGCCATCAGAACGACAGCCCGGAGGGGCGGTACGCTATCGCTGACAAGAATCCCACAGGCGACCAACCCGCCCAGAGCCCAGCTGGCCGCTTGATAGCCGCTCGAGATCTTCGCCGACCGAGCCATGCCGGGAAGGGCAGCGTGGCGGGGCGGCGGAATTTCGGCAAACATGCCGCCGATCGCCGGCGATGTTTTAGATCCGATCACGTTTGACCCTGGTTAGCTGTGCTTGACGCCTAGGACGTGGTATCCCACCGTGGCCGTCTGTTCGAGTTGCAGTGCATCGAGCGGTCTGGCGCAGAGCGGAAGCAAGATGCGGAAAAGCGGTAGGGTCAGGAGCCAACCCAACCCGAGAAGTGGCCAGTAGCGGGTGTGTTGGCGTGCAAACTTCGGACGGAGGTAGGCGCTGCACCGCTCACCTTCTTGAGCGAGCAATCCAAAGAAACCTCGGTTGCGTTCAATGCTGGCCACTTGGACGCCCACCTCCGGCAGGAATTTCTGATACCAATGAGGTGTGTAGCCGCCATAGAAATGATAGGGCTCCTGGTGCAGTTCGGAGCCTTGGGGTGCCGACAGAATCAGCTTGCCGCCAGGACGGAGCAGTCGCGACATCTCGCGTATCGCAGCGATGGGCTCCGGAACATGCTCGAGAACCTCGGTGCAGAGAATTGCATCGAAGGATTCATCGGCAGCAGGGATCGCAGTGATATCCGAGGTATAAGTGAGCGGAGTATAGCTGCCGATGGTGGCAGGCTCCTGGCCAAAGTCCTGCGAGGAATATTCGCAGTGTTGAAAGAGGTGCCGGTAGGGACCACAACCGGCGCCCACATCCAGGATTCGAGTGCCAGGTGCGAGCTGTGAGGCTTGCTGCTGCACCCACCGGTCGCGGTTATAGCGATTGAATCTCGTGAACGAGTGGAGCCAGCGGGGTAGTCGCCGTCCGCTCCCGACGCCCGCTGCGCCCTGTCCGGCTTTCGGGGTCGCGATGGTTTCCGAAAGCGTTTGCCGTGAACCGGTCAATGTGGCGGACATCCGATGCGTTCCCCGTGAGTTGGGTTGGCTTAATCAAAGAGCGATTTAGGTAGCACTCATCATTCCATGTGCGGCTGCGAACTATCAGCCCGAGTGTTCAATTCTGTCAATCCCGATTTTTTCGACTGGCCTTCGAATCCGGGGCGGTTTCGAATCACCGTTCCCCGCTTTGGAGGCATTTGCTACGTTCCGCGGGGTCCGATTTCCCCGGGGAAGCGGGCGGCTCGGATGGCGGCCGGTGTGAGAGCCCCGAACAAAAAGTAGAAGCGGGATGAGAGCGACATCTGAGGCGACCGGTAGCAGCGCTAAATGGAGCGGCCCGTCGATCGCATTTTTCGCGGGGATCCGTGGGCGTGGCCTCATGCAGGAAACGGCGTGGCTGGCCTTGGGGAAACTCTTGGCGGCCGTCGGTGCGATTGCAGCGGTTCGCTTCCTGACCGACGCGCTGCCGCCGGCTGAATATGGTGATTTGATGTTGGGCGTGTCCGGTGCGATGCTGGCCCAGTCGTTCTTGTTCTCGCCGCTCTCGACGACCCTCCAGCGGTTCTACATCGCTTCTTGTGAAAACGAGACCGGTTGGGGGTATTGGCGTGCCGCGATGTTGGCGCTTAGCGTCGTCATCGGTTTGGTGCTGCTCGTGGGGCTTGCGCTGATTCTGGGGCTGACCGTGATGGGGCACTGGGAAACGTGGCCGTTAATCGCTGCCACGATCCTCTTTGCTATCGCTGTCGGAGTGGGGGGAATATTTGACGGGATCCAGAATGCTGCCCGGAATCGGCGGCTGGTTGCGGTCCATCAAGCCATCGACCCATGGCTGCGGATCGGCATGGCGCTCGCTTTGACGACTTGGATGGGAGCGATCGGTTGGGCCGGGATGGCCGGTTTCGCGCTCGCATCTGCCCTGACGGTCGGTTCGCGATGGTGGTTTTTCCAGCCGCAGCGGCAGGCTTTCCGCCGCCAGTCCGGGTCGGTCCGCGAGAGTCGCATCGAGATGCTCGCTTACGCCTGGCCGATTGTGTGTTGGGGATTTTGCTTATGGGTCACGGGCGCCTGTGATCGTTGGACGTTGCGGATCTTCTCCGACGCGGCGGAAGTGGGGCAGTACGCCGTCCTCTTCCAGCTGGGGATCTACCCGTTGCTGATGATCACCGATCTGGTCCAGCAACTGCTGAGCCCCCTCTTCTTCAGCCGCGCCGGCGATGGCCGCGATCGCCAGCGGATGCAAAACGTGTTTCAGCTCCAGTGGTATGTGTTGGCCGGCACGTTCCCCTTGGTAATCGCGGCGACGGCGACGGCCTGGCTTCTGAGCGACTGGATCTTGTACTTTTTTGCCGCTCCGGCTTATCGAGACTGCGCTCCTCTGTTGCCGCTGATGACGTTTGCCGGCGGGCTGGCCGCGAGCGAGCGAGTGGCCGGGTTGGCGTTGGTCTGCGGCCGCAGTGTGCAGCCGCTCTTGCCGGTTCGCGTCGGAGGCAGCCTGCTGATCTGCGGGCTGTGTCTGATCGGCGGAGCCTGGCAGGGAATGACGGGAATCGTCGGGGCGCTGCTGGCCGGGCACGCGGTGATGTGTGCTTGGACGCTGTGGTTGGTCCGCCGCGAAGGGGCGCAGTGGAACGCGCCTCGGGCCGTCGTCGAGCCGCCTCTCGCGACCGCTGCCTAATCTCGCTCCGAGTCGCGGCCCTTTCCGGTTCGCGGCCCCTTCTGGTTCGCGGGGCTCCTCACTCGGCGTGGGCCGGGTGAGGAGCGATCTGGAGCAGGACGCCTTAGGCGGCGCGGGCGGCTGCCGCCGGTGCTTTCTTGCGGACCATCAGGATGATGTGATCGCGTTTCACCGCCTCGAAATCCCCGGCCTGCTCGAAGTAGCTCCAAAACGTTTCAGCGCTCACGTACCGCTGGAATTCGTGATTGCCATACTCGTCAAAAGTATTGCACCAGGTCGTTTTGAAGTCGGGCATCGAGGGCTGATAGATTGCCAACCGAGCGCCGCGAGCGACGTATTTGATCAGCGGCGTATGACCGAGCGTGCTGGTGATGCCGGTGAAAGCCAACAGTTGATAGCGATCCCACTTCGAGATGCGAGCGCGGACGCAGTCGGCCCAACGGCGGCGGATTTTTCCCAGCATCCGCGTCGATTTCGCATAATGCGTCGCCAGCATCAGGCCCTCGCTGCGGAGCACGCGAGCCAGTTCTCTGACCGTGGCGGCCGAGTCGCGGGTGTGCTGAATCACTCCTTCGCAGTAGACCATGTCGAGCTGGTCATCGGCCAAGGGAAGACGAGTGAGATCGCCTTGCACACCGAACCAGTGGGGATGATGGCGAAGCTTCCTCGCCGCGACATCGATCGCCCCGCTCAGGTCGATCGAGAGCACGTGTCCCCCCTGCTTGAGCAGCCACTGGGATTGATCTCCGGCGCCGGCCCCCGCATCGAGCGTGAACTGGCCGCTGATCTGTTCGAGTGGTAGCCCGTAGCGTTCGGCGACTCGCCAACGCAGGTCGGCTTCGGTCCGGGGCGTCGAGTTCCAACTCCACTGGAAGGCGAAGTGGTCGACCGTGGCTTCGCCCTGAAAATCTTCGCTTTCGGCGTGCGGCACTTGATGCCCCGAAGCGCGGAGCCAATCGGCGTGGCGGTGGGCCGATTCGGGAGTCAGCCGCGCGACTGAATCGACGATCGGCCAGGCCCAGCGTTGGTCGTCACGGACGAGGAACCCACAGATTGGGACCCCCGCAGGAGTCCGCGCCTGAACGATGGGGCGGAGGGGCGCGCCGTCGGTCGGATCACGCCATTGAATTCGATCGAACAGCGTCTGTTGTGCGACATCCATGTCCATACAACCGTGCGAAAGTGGAAGTGGTGAGGACTTTTCGAGAGGTGCAACGGGACCGCCAAGCGCGCAGGGGCGGCGCAGTTTGGAGACGAATCGTACCGGCACCTGTTCGTGGGGGGCAATCTCAAAACACCGCTCCCGAGAGCGGTTCCGATGGTTCCCTGCCCCGGTCCAACTATTGGTCTTTTCTCACCCCACTGGTGCGGATATGGTTTGCCGGTCAGATACCTCTCGGGAGAAGGCACGGATGCTTTCGAAATCTTTGCAAATCCTAGGCATGGGCCTTGCGCTTGTGAGTGCTGGGTGCGCCACGACCGCCCATACTGCGGCGAGGCTCCCGGCTCAGCTGCAAGCGCCTCCGGCGCAAAGCGCTCAGCGAGTGGATCTCTCGCAGATGGCCACCACGGCGGTCCGCTCCGACACGCTCCATCCCGGAGACGTGGTTCAGGTCAGCGTGGCGACCGGGATTGAAGTCCGAGGGGCGCTCGAATGGGACGTCCGGGTCGCCGACTCCGGCGAGCTGAATCTGCCCATCATCGGCCCGGTGCCGGTCGGGGGACTCACGACCACCGAAGCGGCCGAGCGGATCACTCAGGAAGCGATCGGGCGGGGCAAGTACGTGGCTCCCAAGATCACGGTGGTGATCGAGAAGCCCCGGACGTACCAGGTCCGAGTCGTCGGCGCGGTCAATGAACCGGATACCTACGAGCTGCCGGCCGCGCGAAGCGACCTGCTGATGGCCCTGACTCGAGCGCGGGGGCTCGCCGATGACGCTGCGATGACGGTCGAGATCCGACACCCAGACTCGCCAGAGTTGGCGCTCGGCGGGGGTGCGGAGTTCGCCGGCGGCGAGATGCTCGCAGGAGACGGAACCCTGGGAGGCGAGGAGTCGCTCGGGGGAGACGTCGCCCAGGCGAGTTTCCGCAGAGCCGCCGGGCGGTCCCGCCGCGTCCGCGTGGATCTCAACGAGGTGGGGGAGATGTCGGCCGAGGAGCTGCGGTTGTATGACGGCAGCGTGGTGATGGTCTCTCGCCGCAGTCCCCGCCGGGTGAACGTGCTCGGGCTGGTCCGCGAACCGTCGGCGGTGGAGATGCCCGACGGGGAGGATCTGTACCTGCTCGATGCGATCGCGGCGGCCAAAGGAACGACCAATGGTGTCGCCAATCAAGTCAGGATCACGCGTCGCGTCGAGGGCGAGCCGGAACCGGTCATCATCGAGGCGACCTTGCGCGACGCCCGCCGCGGCGGCCCCAGCAATATTCGGCTCGCCCCAGGCGACGTCGTGACGGTGGAGCAGACTCCCTTGACCGTCGCGGTCGATACGATCACCACCTTCTTCCGGGTCGGTTTCAGCGCCGCCCTCCCAGGACTGTAGAACGCGATGGAAGATCCAACGACATCGGCCCCAGCTCCGCTTTCGGCATCCATGAGTTTGGGTTCCGAAGCGGTGCATACTGCAGTCGGTTTGGCACGCGTCGTCTGGCAGCGACGCGTGGCCATGCTGGGCTGTCTGTTGGCCGCCGCTGCGCTCGGTGGGCTGTACTATCTGAGCGCCACGCCGATCTATCAGGCGACCGCACAGATGTTGGTCGAGCGCGTGGGAGAGAATCTGCTCGGGGCTTCCACCGCCGCAGAACTCGACAATCAAAGCCTGATCGCCAACCAGGAGGCGCTGCTCACCCAGCCGCTGGTGCTCGAGCGGGCCGCGGAGCGTCTCGCCGGGAGCTCCGAGGAGACGCAGATCGATATGCAGGGGGTGCCCCGCCATCGCTGGCCCGAGGTCCTGCGGAATAATTTGTCCGTCTCTTCGGTCAACCGCACGAATTTGATCGGATTGAATTATCGCTCCAAGGATCCCGAAGCGGCCGTCGTGGTTCTGCAGGCCGTGATGGATGCCTATCTCGACTTCGTCGAAGAGCACCACCAGAGCAACTCCCACAGCTTGCTGGCGACGTTGGAGCGGGTCCGCGGCGAAGTCGAAGAAAAGTTGGCTCAAGCTCAAGAACAATTGCTCGAGACTCGCCGCCGAGTGCGCAGCCTGGGGCTCGAGCAAGGTGGAGAAACGGTCCACCCGGCAGTCCAGCGGGTCATTCAGTTGAACGACCACTTGGTGGGAATTCAGGAGCAGCGGATCGAGTTGGAGGCGGCCCTGGCCGCGCTCCAGCAGGCGATCCTCGACGGGGGCGACCTCCGCGAGTACCTGACCCTGGTTCAGCCGGAGGTCGGGACCCAGATGATGAACAACGTCTTGGGGTTGGGAGCGACGCAGACCCAAACGGCCGCCGCCCTGGAGCGGCACTTGCTCGATATCCGGGCCCGCTTGGCCGGCATGCGCGAGCACTACGGCGAAACGCATCCGGAGCGTTTGCAGCTGGAGCGGGAAATCGTCCAAGCGGAGCAGTACTTGGAGGCCGTTCAGGCCGGCGGGAGCGGTCCGACCGGCCAGCTCCGCCGCGAGCAACTGGGCCCGATGCTGCTCTCCATGCTCAAGGAAAAACTCGCTAAGACGAGACTGTATGAGCGCGAGCTGGAACGTGAGTTGGCCGCCAGTGAGCAGGAGGCGGTCGAGTTGAGCGACGGGCTGAGCGAGCTGACGATCGCCCAGCGCGAGCTCGATCGGCACACCCGACTGCATGAGACGCTGTTGACCCAGATGGCCGGCTTGGACATCGGCCGGAACCGTGCCGGGTTGACCGTCAGCGTCACCGGAGAGCCGACCGCCAGCCCGACTCCCGTCTCGCCAAGACTCTCGCTGATCGCAGCGATGGTGCTGTTCGTTGGAGGCGGATTGGGGCTGGTCATCGCGTACGTCAGCGATCTGATGGACGATCGCTTTCGCAGTCCCGACGAGCTCGAGCGACAGCTGCGACTGCCGCTCCTGAGCGTCGTCCGCCGCATGGAGGCGGGCGAGCGAGAGGGGGCCGCTGCGGTGCTGGTCCACGCCCGGCCCAATGCGGTCGAGACCGAACCGTTCCGCACGCTCCGCACGAGTTTGTTGATCGCCGGCGGCGACGAGCGGAGGATTGGAATTACCAGTACGCAGCCGGGTGACGGGAAAACGACGGTGGCGAGCAATCTCGCCGCGTCGCTCGCACAGAGCGGACGGCGGGTGTTGGTGATCGACGGCGACTTGCGAAAACCGGGCTTGTCCAATCTCTTCAAAGTCCGCGATCGCGAGGGACTCAGTACGATCCTCTGCATGTCCGAGCCGATCGCTCAGGCGGCACCTCCCCGCGTCGTCGCCTCGGAGATTCCCGGCCTGTCTCTGATTCCCTGCGGTCCCAAGCCACTCGACCCGAGCGAATTGCTGGCCCGGATGCGGATGGCCGAATTGCTCGCCTGGGCCGAGCAGCACTTCGACATGGTGATCGTCGATTGTCCTCCCGCCCTGGTCGCCAGTGACGCGCTGATCGTCGGCCGCTTGGTCGACCAAATGATGCTGGTCGTGCGTCCCGATCAGAACCCGCGCCGGATGGTCATCCGAGCGATCGAGGCCCTGCGGTCGGTCCAAACGCCGCTCCGAGGGATCATTGCCAATAACGTTTCCAATCGCTCCGAGAACCACTACTACGGCTACGGTTACGGCCACTACGGCTACGGCGAAGACGAAGCCGAGCTGCAAGCGGTTCCGGCGGAAGAATTCGCCGTCGGCGTTCCTGGGATGCCCCACTCGCCCCTGCCCCACTCGCCCCTACCCAACTCGCCCCTACCCGGTGCCCCTTCCGTCGCTGGCCCCGGCCCGGGCGTTCCGGTGACGCCCCACGCGCCGGCAGCCCCAGCGTCCTTCTTCGCCCCTCCGGCTCCGCACTTCGAGCCTGCTCCGACGTCCGCGGATTCGTCGCCCGAGGAGCCGGCTCCGGAGAGGCGGACCCAGCCGCGACGGCGCCGCTCGCCCTCCTCCCAGACCGCCGCCTAAGCCCCTATGCCCGGCCTCCGTCTCCCATCGTCTCGGCGGCACGGTTCCGCCTTCCAGCGAGAGCAAGCGTGGAAATCCCGCGACTCAGGGGGATTCGACTCGCCCGTCGAGCGGAGGGGCAGCGGGATCCCGTTGGTGGCCTGGACGATTGGCCTGGCGCTGCTCACTGCGACGCTCCTGCTCGGGGGGCGTCATCCGGTCGGGCGGCTGGGGGTGGTCGTGGCGGTCGTGGCGGTAACGCTCGTCGTCGCCTTGGCGGCGCGGGGGAATCGCTGGCGGTTTTGCGGTGCCGAGTGGTTATTTCTGTTGGCGACACAACTCGTCACGCTGCAACTCGTGCCCCTGCCTGCAGGGCTGCTCGCACGAGTGCGGCCAGAGTTCGAACGACTCCTCCCCTCGCTCGCAACGCACGCCGACGGGCTCCGCACTTGGCAGCTGATCTCGGTCGCTCCGCAGCACACCCGCGAAGCGCTCGCGATGTGGCTCGCCTATGGGGCACTCTTCTTTGCCGTCCACCACTGGTTGGTCTATTCGCGAGCCGCCGGTCACTTGCTGCGGATCGTCGGCTGGTCCACCCTCGTCTTAGCCGCGGTGGGGCTGGCGCAGTACTTTTTCGACAACGGGCGGTTCCTGTGGCTCTATGACAATCCTTCGCGGCCTTCCGGCGGTGCGGTCATGGGGCCCTTTCAGAACCGCAACCACTTCGCCCACATGATGGCGTTGGGGATCGGGCCCTTGATCTACTTAGCCCTTGGCAATCCGCCCTTTGCGCAGAAGTGGGAGCGAGGGACGGCTGCGGCCGGTTTGGCCTTGGTCGGGCTGGCGAGCTTGCTGAGCTACTCGCGGGGTGGGATTGCGGTGGTGGCCCTGAGCGCGGTGCTCAGCGGCCTGCTGATGCCTCGCCCAGCGGGGCGAAAATGGATGGGGGGGATTCCCGCGGCGCTGATTTCCGCGGCGCTGATCATCGCATGGATCGGGGTGGCCCTCGCGATCAATGGTGGGGGGCGGGTTGTGGAGCGCCTCGGCACGCTCTCCTCGGGGTCGCTCGAGTCGATTTCGTCGCAGCGCTGGATGTTGTGGCAGGCGATGGGGCGAGCGATCGAGGCCAGCCCGCTGGTCGGCTACGGAGCCGCCAGCCACTCGGAGGTGTATCCGAGCTTTCTCGAGCAGGGGACGGAGAACCGTTATACCCATGGCGAGAGCGGCTACCTCCCGCTGCAACTCGAGAATGGCTTGCTCGGCAGTCTGCTGCTGTTGCTGCTGGTGGTGCTCGGTATCGGCTGGTTGCGGCGCGGCTGGCGGAGCGGTGGCGTGGCGGAAAGGCGGATCCTCGCGGCGATCGCGGGGCCGCTGGCCGCCAGTCTCGCCCACTCGACGATGGATTTCGTCTGGTACATCCCAGCTTGTTTGGCTACCACGCTCGTCCTGCTGGCCTGCGCGAGCAGCCTCTCGCGGCTCTCGGCTGAGGGCGAACGGCGGTCCTCCGAGAGCCCTGCCGAGGAATGTCCCGCTGGCGTTTGGAATTTCAGTTCGCTCGGCCGCGTGGGGCTGGGGTTTGCAGTCTTGGGGTGGTGCTTCATCACCCTTCTGCCCGCCGCGAAGGCCGCGTTCTACTGGGATGCCTACCGTCGCATCGTCCGGACCGAGTCCGACTCCGAGGTGGCGGCCGACAAGCTGGCCCATGCCCACTGGTTGCTGCAGCAGGCGGCCGTGCGGAATCCCGCCGACGGAGTCGTGCACACCCGATTGGCGCAGCTCAGCGTGGCGATGGCCGAAGCGAGTTCCGGTTCCGGTGCGCCGATCTCCTCGCTGGCTCTCTTGCAGGAGGCGTGGCTGCAGGGACGTCATGAGCAAGCGGCGGAGATTTGGCGGACGCTCCCGCTCGAGGCTCGGCAGCGATTGCTGGAGGCGGATGCTCACGTCGCTCGGGCGATCGCGGAAACGCCGCTTCAGGGGAGCGCGTACGTGACCGCCGCCGAGATCGCTTTCCTCGGCCACGATCGCTTGCCCGCGGCTGACGTTTTGCTCGAACACGCGCGGCGGTTGCGACCCCACAGCGGCTCCATCGCGCTCCGCAGCGGAGTGGTGCAGGCACGTGCGGGGGATGTCCAGGCCTGTATTGCCAGTTGGCGGTACGGGTTTCAGGCCGACCGCTCCGAACGCCACGCGACGCTGAAGCTGCTCAGCGATCGACTGCCAGCCGGCTTGCTAGTCACGCTCCTGCAGCCCGACCCCGAAGGCCTCCGCGACATCCGTTGGCACTTCGAATCGACCGGCAATACGACTGCGCTGCGAGCCTTGGCTCCCGATCTCACCGAGGGGATCGCCCGCGTGGCGAGAGCGCGGCAGGAAATCGACCGGCAACGCGAGGGACTTCTCGAAGCGAGTCGGTTCGCCGGCCAATACGGCCTCCCGGCTCGTGCCATCGAGCTTGCGGAAGAAGCGATCCGCATCGCTCCCGGACACTACGAGGCCCATCGTCTCCTGGTCGACCTGTATCGCCAACAGAATCGCATGGCAGAGGCCGAGGCCGAGGTCCAATGGTGCCTGCGGCGGCGGCGAGATCCTCAGTTGGAAGCGATCCAGACCGAACTGGTGCGACTGCGGCTCGCCTCTCGGCGGCCGGAATAGGAAATCCGCTAGTCGATGTGGCAGCGATGCTCTCGGCGGCTTCTTGCTCAAGCAGCATACCGCTGCGGGAGCAGAGCGGAATTGGCAACGCTGAGTCTCGCCCGTTGCTTGGGGAACTCGCTCACGAAGCGTCGATCATCGATCCCAAAGTAGGCTGCCAGATGTTCGGCCGAGTCCCAGAGGGTGTCATAAGTGATGAACCGCAGGCTTTCCGATGAAGCGGCTCGCCAGTTGGCCTTTTGGGCTTCGACTGCGGCGATGAAGGCCCGGCGCTGGCGGTCCCCCCTGGCGATCACACCGGTGAGGCAACCGAGCTTTGCCGCTTGGGCCTCGACCCAGCCACGCCGCCGAATGCTCCGGTAGATCACATCCGCATCGCCGCTGACAAACAGAATTCGCGTGCCGCCCAACGCACTCCAGTCCTGGGGCGGACGAGGCCAATGCTTGAGGCCATCTGAATCGCTGACGGCATTGACGGTAAGGAAGCGTGAGAGATGCTGGAGAAGTGCCGTGGTCGCCACCCCGCCCGGGGAGACGATCCAACCTTCGAGTCCCTTGACGGAAGGAGGGTCGGCGAATTGACGAATCATCGCTTTGACCATGAGCCGCAATCGGGGACGGTAAACCACGCTTCTCCCTCCATGATCTGAGCAGCCCGGGCAGGGTGAACCGGCGGTTCACCTCTGCGGACGCGAATCGAAATCAGCTGGCGAAGGTCACGAATCCGCTCGCCGCAAGGAGTCCCTTTGGAATAGCTGGTGGTAGCTAAACGAGGGGGTATGGCACCATCATTCGGGCCGCTCGAAGCTTTGGTTGAACCGCAGGAGTGCGTTTCATGCGGACCTCAGAAGAATCTCGTCGGCTTTTGCTCGTTCTACCGGTTCTTCGGCGCCAAGGGCGCTGGCTTTCGCGCCCGTCGGCACTTGGCTACCCGGAGCAACCCCGAGTGCCCGCTGGATCCGGGCGGCCAGAGTGGCCAGAAAAATCAGAGGAGTCCGAGAAGTCGCCGCGGGCGAGAATCCGCGGCGATTGGAGAAATGGCCGACGTCGACCGCTCCGGGTGAGGAGCGGTGTCGAGGGGCCTGTGGAGGCCGAGGGGCCTGTGGAGGCCGAGGAGATTGTGGAGGCCGAGGAGACTGTGGAGCAAAACAGCTTGTCAGGCGGCACCCAGCAGTTCTTGTTTCCGGCCCTGCTCGAGGAACAGGAAATTGTGGGTTCGGATTGTATCGATTCCGGTTTCCACAATCTTCTCTAATTCACTGCGAAGCACGATCCGGCACTCCGCGTCGACCGTCCAGGCCTCATACCCTTGGCTCCAAAAAATTTCGAAGGTCGAGAGTAGATTCGGATTGATCTCCAGTCCTACCGGGAGATGTTCGGTGACGGAGATTTCCACCATCCACAGCGGCTTGACGTCCCGCGCCACGAACGCAGCGGCTCCGGCGAGCATCATTTGCTCGGCCCCTTCGACATCGACGATCATGAGGCACTTTTGGTCCTGAAATCTTGCCCCGAGGACTTTGTCCAAGGTTGAGCACGGGACGAGCGTGCGGTACTCGCTCGACGTTCCCGCCCAACCCTTCATGAGGGAAGCTCCGGTGCCGCCACCATAGATTTCGATGACGCCGACTTGATCGCTGAGCGCCACGGGATAGATCTCGGCCCGCGATTCCCAGTGATTCGCCTTCACGTTTCGGCAGAGGTACCCCAGGTTGTGGGCGACGGGTTCGAAAGCGACGACGTACTTGCCCTGCTGGAGCGCCAGGCAGCAGTAATAGCCGATGTTCGCCCCGACATTGATGACCGTGTCGACGTGCGGGAGCAGGCTCTCGACGATATGCGTTTCTTCCTGCTCGAACCGGCCGCTCTCCATGGCCGCGTTGCCGGCAAGTTTGAAACCCAACGGCGTGTCCCGAGGCTCCATGTAAACGTGCCAACTATCCCGGACACTTCGGTAGCTGCTCGCGACCTTCGGGAAGCGTTCGACGACCGGTTTCAGAGTGCGTAAGAAGTGCGTTTTCATATGACAACCCGTCCGGGTATTTTTTGGGGGCGTTTGGTCAGCTTGTAAATGCCACGCCATCGTGGCAGTCGTCTTCGATCTAAGCAGCCGCGGGAGTCAACTCGGAACTGTGCTGCGAAGATGGCATTGTTTTCGCAGACGCCATCACGCCGAGCGTGCGACAGATGGTTTCGTAGCGGTGCAGCCAGCGATGTTCGCGGAGGCATCGGACGCGGGCGCGGGCAGCGATTGCCTCGGCTTCTTCGGGATTGCGGAGGTAGTGGCGAACCAGATCGACGAGCTCTTCACGGCTGTGATAGCACGCGATCTCGCGGCCGATCTCAAAATGATCCGCCAGGTCCGCGTTGTAGGTCGTGAGGTAGAGGCCGCCTCCGGTGCCGGGGACTTCGAAATCTCGCCCCTTGAGGTTGGTCAGCATCTCGGAATAGAGAATTCCCCCCGCGCCGAGATTGATTTGGCTGCGATTGATCA
This sequence comes from Candidatus Laterigemmans baculatus, assembly GCF_010367455.1. Taxonomy (GTDB): domain Bacteria; phylum Planctomycetota; class Planctomycetia; order Pirellulales; family Pirellulaceae; genus Laterigemmans; species Laterigemmans baculatus. Next base: position 26,402 of record NZ_WRPR01000002.1, read on the forward strand.
AACGCACCAGTTCCCTGCCGCTCAGCGAGTCGCTGCCCCAGCCATGGCCGAAGACCTGAAGCGGGATATTGCAGCGGCGGAGATCGCGAATCAGGGACCGGCGGAACCCATACGCACCGCCGACAAAGCTGACCGGGATGTCTTTCTTGACCGACATCGGGCGGAAGAACTCGGCATCGAACCCTTCCGCTTGGTAGATCGGTCGGCCACCCTCGCAGAGATACCATTCGCAGGCCACGCGAGCGCTGGTCCAGCTCAGGTCGAAGGCGGGAGCGAGGTCGATCTGCCCAAACCGCCAGCCGTCCATTCCGGGAGCTTCCCAGGACTGTTTGTCGTCGAGGCACATATTGACCACCGGGACGCCGATCTGTTGGGTGATCTCCTCGATCAACTCCGGCGTCACCTCGAGTCCGCTGGCGTAGACGAACACCCAGTCGACGGGATCCTCGGCATGGACTCGCGCGAGCGTCTCGATAAATTCGCGGTGCATGCTCCGACGACGGCGGACCGCCGAGGCGTCCCGTTTGCGAAACTCCTCCGGTGTATAGCCCCGCGCGGCATAGTCGTACTCGCTGACTCGCCCCAGTGCCTGAAGGTCGGGATAGAGCGCGGAGTGCCAGCCAAGTCGCGGAATAAAAGCAAAGGTATGGATCTCGCCGCTGGCCTTTGCGGTCGGCTGATAACCGCGGCCCGCAAGTCGCCGCTGCACGTCCTTGGCAGTCGACAGGGGGTCGTACCGCAAGCCGGCTGCTTCGGCGCGACGTGCATACTCCGCCTGCCGCTGGCGGAACGACCGGTGCAATTGTTGGCGCCGGTAATAACTCCACCCGGCGTCGATCCAAGGCTGGTGCCCAGCCCATTGCTTTACCGCGTCAGGCAGCAACACGATAAGCCTCCTCCGTTTGAACGGCGATCCCCACTCCAGCGAGTGTCGCCATGGAGGCCGAGGATCGCTGGATGCATGTTGTGATTGAAACCAAGAACTTTTCACCCGATGCGGTCGAAGCCGGCGACCGCTTCCGAGCCGGTTGAGCCGCCGTTGCGTGTATCCCGAATTTCCCCACTTCGAAGCAAGATCGGTTTCCCCGTCGGGGCGATGGCTCAGCGAATCGTGGCCGGTTCTCCGCCCGGCTGGGGGCGGGAGGCGATTTGCGGATTGGCTACATCGGAGCCAGGGATTTCAAAGACGACGGCTTCATCGATCGACTGGCAGATATCGTTGATGATCAGACCGTCGCTGCGCCGCAAGCGGATCGTTTCGATCGGTTCCTGCCAGTCAAAGACGGGGCGGTCGCCGTTCCGGCCGGTCCAGATGTGTTGCGGAGCTTGAGGGATATAGTCCATCACCAGCGAGGACGGCGGCCCCGCCGCGATATAATTTTTCAAAAGTCGCTTGAAGTCATCGCGGCGTTCCGGTTCGAGCTGAGTCACGCCGTGCTGGTCGAGGAGTGTCTGGTACTGTTCGAAGTTGGAGATCTGCTGGACGTCGAGACAGAGTTGCAAGTCGACAACACCGCCGAGGCCCGCCGTCAAATGGGGGCGTGGATCGGCGAAGAACAGCATTCCCTGCGCAAAGGAGATATCGAACGGCGCCAAGCGATACGGAGGAACTTGGTAGGTGGTTCCGCTGGTCCCCACGAATTCGATGCTATATCGCGGTGTCAAGGGTGTGTCGTACCAAGCGAGGTTGGCGGGTGCTTTATAGATTGGCATGAGGGCCAGCATCGCAAAGGCAGCCAACGCACCGGTGGGGAGCGAAAAACACTGCAACTTTGTTTGCTCGTTCATCCGCCACAAGTAAGCGGCCATGGTTAAGTCGATCGCAATCCATTTCCAGAAGAAAATGCCGGCGGAAACAAAGATCCCCAGGTGCAATGCCGTGCAGGCAAAAAGTAAGATGATCGCGGATCGCCGCCGAACGGCAAGTAAAATGACTCCCAACTCAGTGACGATCGTGGCGACCGTCATCGGGACTGCGCCTGCGGCCATGAAGCGGTAGAGACGGGCCTGCATGTCCTCGCTCAGCCAGCCGAGCCAGCCATTTTGGTATACCGCATGGGGGAATAGAAACGCCGGCTGTTCCCAGGCCACCCAGTTGATCACGAGTTTGCCGAGCCCGGGCTTGAGGTAGAAGGTTCCGATGACGACGAGCGTCGCTAGCAGAAAGTCCTGGGGGCGTAAGCGGATTCTTGCGATCTTCAAAACCGGGGGAACCATCGCAAGCGTAAGTAGCTCAAAGCCGAGTTGCTTGTCGATGTTGGCATTGGTCAAGGGAACCTCAAACTGTCCCATGATCAAGTACAACTGCGTGATCAGCAGCGGCAGAAAGCAAGGGTGGGCGACTGAGCCGACGAGAAAGATCACGGCCAGGAGACGGTCCGTCGCGTGAAATTGTTCGACGTAGAAGTTGGGGTCATACGTAGTCATCGCCCACGCTAGAGGAACCCCACTTGAAAGGATCAAGATCTGGGGAAGCCTGCCGATTTCAAGCACGCTCCACGCCACCGATTTTGCGTATCCGGCGAGCACGACGGCGAGGGCGATGGCGGCGAGGATGGGCGGTTCCGTGATCGCTCCCCATGCCATTACCGATTGCCAGTAGACGTCCGGCGGCATCGCTCGATAGGCCATTTCCGGAAGGATGCGGAGCAGTAATAAGCCGCTCAGCAGCCAGGTGAGCGCGAGAGCGGCCTGATACCATTCGCCTCGTCGCTGATAGAGAGTCTCATCGAACCAATTTACGAGTCGGACCTGCAAGGCGTTGATCATTACGCGATGTTCGGTGTCAAGTAGCGGAAGAACATGGTGAGAACGCGGCGTGGGTTAGGCTGCCAGTCGGCGGTTTGAGGGGGAGAAGGCCCGCGCGGCGGCAGGCGTCGGAGACGGTTCAGCGACTTGCGAATCGTCTTGAAAGGCAAAGCTCGGGACGATCCGTTTGAGCTCGCAGCGGATGGTCGTGGGATCCGCTCCACCGACCGCGAGCAGTGAGGCGATCTGTCTGGCGACCGTCTGGCGAGAAACGCGGACGCTGTTGGCCATGAGGATTTTGGGGTGGATCGTCTCGCTGTGAGTTTCATCCTCCGCGTACAGTTCCTCGTAGAGCTTTTCTCCCGGCCGCAGCCCGGAGATCTGGATCTCGATGTCGTGGCCGAGCCGCAGTCCCGAGAGCCGGATCATGTCTTCGGCCAGATCCATGATGCGAACCGGCTCACCCATGTCGAGGACGAAGATCTCGCCCCCCTGCCCCAGGGCGCTCGCCTGGATCACCAGTTGGCTCGCTTCGGGGATCGTCATGAAGAATCGTGTCATCCGTTGGTCGGTGACGGTCAGCGGACCGCCGCGGGCGATCTGCTCTCGGAAGACCGGGATCACGCTCCCGGCGGAGCCGAGCACGTTTCCGAAGCGGACGGTGACGAACCGGCAACGCGAGCGTTCGGCGAGGCTCTGGACGTACAGTTCGGCGACCCGCTTGCAGCAGCCCATCACGCTCGTCGGATTGACCGCTTTGTCGGTGCTGATCATCACGAACGTCTGGACCCCGTACTGGTCGGCGAGATCCGCCAACAGCCGCGTGGCGCCGACGATGTTTTTCACGCCCTCGCCAGGATGCTGTTCCATTAGCGGAACGTGTTTGTAGGCGGCCGCATGGAAGACGAGCTCGGGGCGAGCGGCCTGCATCAGCGACTCCATCCGCGCTTTGTCGGTGACGTCGGCGATTGCGATCTCGGCTTGGCCCCGGGCGATCGCATCGCGAAGCTCCAGACCGAGGTGGAATTGCCCGTTCTCGCTGCGGTCGACCAGCGTGATGTGGGCTGGATCGAACGCGAGTAGCTGGCGGACCAGTTCCGAACCGATCGAACCGCAGCTGCCGGTGACCAACAGCCGGCGACCAGCGATCCACTGCAGCAATCCCGATTGATCGATCGCCACGGTCTCGCGGCCGAGCAGGTCTTCGATCGCCACCTCGCGAGGGCGGAAGTCGACTTGCCCGCTGACGATCTTGGCGACGTCCGGCAGCACGCGGACCGCAACGCCGACTGCTTCGCAAGCCGCCATGATCGCCCGCACGCGGGCTCCCGGAAGGTCGCCGCTGCCGAGCAGCACCATTTTGGTTCCCGTCCGCAAAGCGATCTCGGCGGCCTCGTCGAGTCCGCCGACGACCGGAACTCCCGAGATCTCGCGATGCAGCAGCCGATCACGGTCGGTCAGCAAGCCCGTCGGTCGATAGCCCTCGCGGTTGGCCAGCCGCAAGGAACGCAACATCAGTTCGACGCTGGTCGTTCCGCCGGCGATCAGCACCGGAACGGCATCGCTCTTGTCCCGCGGCGCCTCGCGACGCTCCCGGCAAATCCGCCGCAGCGAAAGCAGGCCGCCGACGAGCAACGCGGTCAGGCAGGAATCGATCAGGATCACGCCGCGGGGAATCGTGCTGCCGGGCGTCAGCAGCGTGTCGATGGCGGTGATCGTGGCGATCATCGCGGTGGCCGCGAGGGTCGCCTTGAGCAAGCGAACGCCATCGGAGAGGGAGACGAACGCGTGGCAGCTGAGCGTGATCCGCCCGAGCAGGAAGGTGGCCGTCTTCACTCCCACGACCCACGGCAGCGTCATCAGCAGTTGGCGCTGGAACTCGGGGAGCAGCACCCCGTCGAACCGCAGCAGATAGGCCCCGACCAGCGACAGCACCAAGGTCGGAACCAACCACAACATTGGCCGCAGTCGCGTCGCCACCTGACGCCAAGAAGGACGTCGCCAAAGCTTGGGCAGTAAGATTGAGGCAGGATTCACGGTGTCGCTCTGTTTCCGTCGGATCGATCGAAACGCTCGGGTTCGCATCGCTCCCGTCCGTGGGAGACCGTTAGTCAGCGGCTTGTAACAGAACGCCGCGCCGTTTCCCAAGAGAGGTTTTACACCTCCAGCGGTGGTGACTCCCCCACCCCTGCGGGGCGCGGCTAGCGGCGGAGAACAGGTTCGACTTCCGCGGGATCGCCCCCCGCGATATACATAAGGCTAAATAAACCGCGCAAATCCCATCGTTCGCCCCCCCACCTTCAGCCCCTTGAGACCCATCCCTGGGCCTCCTCAACGGGTCCGGTCCGCGGGAAAGGCTTGAGATGGGCAAGTTTCTTTTATGATCGATCGAGCCGATTTCCCCGGCTCCCAACTCTGACACTGAGATAGCAAGCAAGCATGAGTGACCATTGGAAGACCCTGGCGCGTTTGCTGGGCGCCCCAGGGGCCGCCGATCCCCCCAAGCCAAAGCCCAAGTCCTCACCGACAGCTTCCAAACCGGCCGACTCGAAGCCAGCCGAATCGAAGCCAGCCGAAGCGAAATCGACCCCAGCGGAGCCCGCCGTGAGCGGCGGTCCCACGCCGAAAGCCGAGCGGCCTTCGCCCGCCGGAGAAGCCAAGCCCGCGTTCGGCGGAGCAAAATCGAGCGAGACTTTGCCTCCGTCGCTCCCCGGTTTCGGTCCGGCAGCTGCTGCGGAGCCAACGGCTGCTGCTGCTGAGTCGGCAGCCGCCGCTGAACCAGCCAACGAGGATGCGGACGACATTTTCAGCGGGTTTGGCAAACCGCGAGGGACGCAGCGGAGCGAATCGCCACGCGGCGAAACGCGGCAGTCCACCACGCCCGCCCGCTCCTCGCGGCAAGAGTCAGGCCGCACCGAATCTCGGACTTCGGCCGACAAGCCGACCCCGGCCGACAAAGTGTTTAGCGAGCCGATCCGCAGCGAAGGACCTTCCTCCTGGGACGAACTGGTCGACCGCCTGGGGATCCCCGCTGCTCCGTCCCCCCAGCCCCGGCTGAGCGACAGCGAGCCGCTGGAAAAGCCGGCTCCCCAAGCACGTGAAGAGCGGGCACCCAGCGAGCGGGTACCGAGCGAGCGGGCAACTGACCAGCGGGAGCAGCGCTCCACGTCCTCCCGTTCCAAGCCGGCCGGCGGTGGGTTCGGGGTTGGCCTGGGGATCGAGCCGGAAGCCGAGCCGGCTGGTGCTGAAGAACCAGCCGCACGGCAGCAAGAGTCGGGCGCACGGCAGCAAGAGTCGGGCGCACGGCAGCAAGAGTCGGGTGAGGAGCCGCAGGCGACCGCGCCGGTCGATCGCGATCCGCTCGCCGAACTCGGTGGAGCCGGGTGGGGAACGCCCCGTCGGGGACGCACCGATGCGGGGCGGCGAGCTGAGCCGGAAGCTCGCGAGGAACGTCCGAGCCGGAGTCGCGAGTCGCGGGGCGGTGGCCGCGAGGAAGCGGCCGAGCCGGTTCGCAGCGAAGAGCGGACAGAGAGTCGTCCCGAAAGCCGGTCGGAGGGCCGCCCCGAAGGCCGATCCGAAGGCCGCCGAGGGGGACGTGGCCGCGAAGAGCGTGAGTCCGAGGAGTCGCGGGGCGAGGAATCGTCCGCTCGTCCGTCGCGTCGCGGACGTCGCCGCGGGCAGCGGCAGCGGATGTCGGGCGATGAGGTCGGCTGGGACGAAGAACGCTCTGCCTCGTTCGGTCGCGAGCGGGAACGCGGCGGTTTGGAGGATGAAGAGGAACCGGTGGTCGGCTTCGTTGACGACGAGGACGATGAGGAATTTGGAGTTCTCCCGGCAGTCGACGAAGAGTCGTCCGCCGCGGGAGGTACCGACGAGGAAGAGTCGCAGCCCCGTCGCCGCCGTCGCCGAGGGCGTCGCCGCCGCGGCGGTAGCAGCGAAGCGACTGGCGAGCCGACGGCCCGGGGTGGGCGCGAAGGGGAGCCGGCCGATGGTGCCGCCGCGGAAGATCGCCGGGCGGCGGGTGCCGACGAGCGGGCCGGTGGTCGGGCTGCGGGTGGTCGGGCTGCGGGTGGTCGGACTGAGGGTGGTCGGACTGAGGGTGGTCGGACTGCGGGGGGTCGGGCTGCCGGTGGTCGGGCTGCGGGTGAGGCCGCTGGACGGGCGACCGGTCGGGCGATCGACTCGGAATTCGATGACGATCACGAGGACGACGACGAGGCCGTCGTGCTGCGGCGTTCGCGCCGCGGGCGGCGTCGTCGTGGAGCCCCGGTCTCCGAGGGCAGCCGGGTGACCGAAGCCGATCGGGGAGCCGAGGCTGATGCAGGAGCCGAGGATGACCTCGGGGCCGGTGAAGACACGCCCCGGAGCAGCAACTACGGGCTGGAGAGCGACGGCGAGGAAGAGGCGGTCCTGCAGAACACGCAGCGGAACATCCCGACCTGGACCGATGCCGTGGCCCTGTTGGTCAACCCGAACCTGGAGTCGCGGAAGCGCGATCCGCAGCGGGGAGGCGGCGGGCGAAGCCGAGGCCGCCGCCGCGACTGAGCGCCGCCGCGACTGAGCGGCGCCGCAGCGGTGAAATGAATGCAACCGCGGGTTGCCGATTGGCCCCGCGTGCGGGTACAACGGTGCAGCGGGCCGGCGGCGAGAACTGCCGGGCAGTGGCGGCCCTTGCGATTGGGAACCATGAACTTGGTCAGGCCTTAACTGGAGCAGCCATAAGTGGGGTACCTTTGTGTGAGGGCCGCCGCTCCCCGGCAGTCGTTCTTCTTCTTCGGTGGCACGTTCTTCCTCCGCTGCGTTTGGTATGTCTGAGAGCGTCGCGCAATCGTCCGACCGCTATGTCGTCGTCGCGCGGCGTTACCGGCCTCGCGGCTTTGAGCAACTGGTTGGCCAGGAGCACGTCGCCCGGGCGCTGAAGAACGCGATCGAGACCGGGCGGGTCGGGCACGCCTACCTGTTCACCGGGGCTCGCGGGGTCGGCAAGACCAGCACCGCGCGGATCTTCGCCAAAGCGCTCAACGCGCCCGAGGGGCCCACGGCGACTCCTGACGACAGCAGCGACATCTGCCAGGCGATCGACGCCGGGGAAGACATCGACGTGCTGGAGATCGACGGAGCGAGCAACCGCGGGATCGACGAGATCCGCCAGCTTCGCTCGGGGGTCGGGGTTCGTCCGAGCCGAGCGCGGTACAAGATCTACATCATCGACGAAGTCCACATGCTCACCCAAGCGGCCTTCAACGCCCTGTTGAAGACGCTCGAGGAGCCTCCGGAGCACGTCAAATTCATCTTCTGCACGACCGATCCGGAAAAGATCCCGATCACCGTGCTCAGCCGTTGCCAGCGTTTTGACTTCGCTCCGGTGCGGGTCGATGAGATCGCCGGCCGACTGCGAGAGATCGTCGACGCCGAGCGGGCCGAGGCGGACGACGAAGCGTTGCGGTTGTTGGCGCGCCGCGCCGCTGGATCGATGCGCGACAGCCAGTCGCTGCTCGAACAGGTCCTCAGCTTCAGCAGTGGTCGGCTGACCGTCGAGAGCGTGCATTCGATGCTCGGCACGGCCGACGACGCGCGGATGGTCGAGTTGGCCGAAGCGCTCGGCAACCGCGACAGCCGCAAGGCGCTCGACGTGATCGACGCGGCCGTGCTGGGAGGCGTCGACGCGGGGCAGTTGGCCGAACAACTGCTTGGCTTTTTTCGCGACATGATGACCGCCGCGGTCGGTTGCGACGCCGAGATGCTGCGGTTTACCAGCTCGGCGATGCACCCCCAGCTGAAGGAGCAAGGGCAGCAGGTGGGGCTGCAGACGATCCTGGGGATCGTCGCCCTGCTCGACCAGACCCTGGTCCGGATCCGCCAGAGCGTCCACGGTCAAGTGTTGCTCGAAGCGGCTGTGGTGCAGATCTGCACCCTCCCGGACCTCGACGCGATCACCCGGCTCGCGGCCGCTCTGTCCGGGGCGGGGGGCAATGGAGCGGCCGGGGGCGAAAAAAAAAACGCTAGTCGGCCCGCCGCCGCGGTAGCCGCTCCCCAAGCGGTTCAGGCTGCAGCGCGTGCTCCAGCTCCCGGAGGCACGCCGCTCGCGGAACAGCCTGCGGCCCCCTCCCCTGCTCAGGCCCCCGCCCCTGCTCAGGCCCCCTCCCCTGCTGAGGCCCCCTCGGCTGCAGCTCAGTCCCCTGGCGCTGTTCGGAGTGCCTCCGCTGCCTCCGCTGCCTCCGCTGGCGCTGCTCAGGTCTCGGCACCGGTCGGCACAGGTGGGCCGTCGCGACCGCAGCTGGCGGCCGCGAGCGGGGGGAGAGAGGGCGGGGCGCCGGTTGCTGCGGGGGGCGAATCGCAGGATTTGGTCGTGCCGCTCGAGCGGCCTTGGGACAAGCCGACGGCCGAGCGGGTGTGGCAAGCCGCGTTGGCAGCAATGGATGGGATGACGGCCGATTTTGCTCGCCAAGCCGCTGCTGTTGAGCCGCAGGGGAAGCATCGTCTGCGTCTCATGTTTCCTGCCGACCGCGAGCTGGCCCGCCGAGCCTGCGAGAAGCCCGAGCGAAAAACGCAGCTCGAAGCGGCGATCCGGTCTGTTTCGGCACGCGACGTGCAGATAGACTGCGATTTGTGTTCCACCACGGCCGCGCCCCCCAAGCCGGCCAAGGCCTCAGCCGCAGTCAACCGGCGTCAGCTGATGCGGGAGGCCGAGGGGCACCCGCTGGTGCAGGAACTGATCGAGCTGTTCGAAGCGGAAATCGTGCGGGTCGATCAGCTCTCTGGGTAGCGCGAGCTGCCGTATGCGGGCGGGCCGTGCGCGGGCTGCTGTGCGGGGGCTGCTGTGCGCGGGCGGGCCATGTGCGCGGATCAAGGTTCGGGCTTATCAGGCAACCTGCGGATCGCACTCTCGGCTCGCACTCGACCGAGATCTCATTCACTTAGAGCGGGAAAGTTATGTTCAAGGGATTGGCTGGAATGGCCTCGATGATGGGCAACCTGCAGCAGGTGCCCCGCAAGTTGGAAGCGATCAATGAGCGGTTGCGGAGCGAGCGGGTGGTTGGGGAGGCAGACGAGGGGCGGGTGGTCGTCGAGATGAACGGGCTGGGGGAGCTGCAGGCGATTACGATCGCCCCGGCGCTGGTGGCGGGGGGAGATCCGGTGCCGGCTCAGCAGCCGATTTGCGAGGCGGTCAACGAAGCGAATTTGCGGGCTAAGAAGCTCTATGGGGAGGCGATCCACGAGATGGCCAAGGATTTAAATATGAATATTCCCGGGATCGAGTCGCTGCTCACGCGGCTGACGGGGGGCTGAACGGTTCATGGCGGAATGGTCCCACAGCGTGGGTGAGCTGGTCGATCAGCTGGGTCGGCTACCGGGCATCGGGCGGAAGACGGCGGAGCGACTCGCTTACCACCTGTTACGCGTCCCCCAGGCCGAGGCGCTTGCGCTGAGCGAATCGATCCGTCGCGTTCGGGAGAACGTGAGGTACTGCGAAACATGCTTCAATTTATCGGAGGGGCCGCGATGTTCGATTTGCGCGGACCCCCGGCGCGATGCGACGCGGCTGTGCGTGGTCGAGCAGCCCCGCGACTTGATGTCGCTCGAGCAGGCGGGAGCTTACCGCGGGCTGTACCACGTGTTGCTCGGTCGCATCGCCCCGCTCGACGGAATCGGTCCTGATCAACTGACCATCGACCATCTCGTCGACCGCGTCCGCAGCGGCAGTTTTCGGGAAATCATTATGGCGACGAATCCGACGGTCGAAGGGGATGGGACTTCGCTCTACATCTCGAATTTGCTGTCGGAGTACGCGCTCGAGGTGACCCGGCTGGCCCGAGGAATCACCGCCGGAAGCGTGCTCGAGTACGCGAACCGAGAGATTTTGGCGGACGCGCTGAACGGGCGCCAGAAGTTTTAATCGCAACCTAACCTGCTACGGAGACGGATTCCCATGCGTATGTCGATGGGGATGGAGGCGCGTCAAACTCAGACGCAGAAGTTGGCGCCCCGGATGATCCAGTCGATGGAGATTCTGCAGCTGCCGGTGCTGGCGCTGGAAGAACGCATCGAGCAGGAAATGAATGAGAATCCCCTGTTGGAGATTCAGGAAGTTGATCCCCAGTTGCCTGAGGAAGACGAAGAGCCGTCGGCCGACACTCGCAGCGACGACGAGCGGGAGTTGGTGGTCGACAACGATCATGACAACAAGGACGACTTTGAGCGGCTGCTGAACATGGACAGCGAGCTGCCGAACACTTTTGACGATTCGTTCCGCCGCTCGTCCAACCGCGTCCAGGATGATGCCGACCGCCGCCACGATCTGATGGCCAACGCCGAGGCGCGTCCCGAATCGCTCAACGACTATCTGCTGCACCAGCTCGCCGAACTCGACATCGACGACCGCGTCGAAGCGATGGCCGAGCGGATCATCAGCGCCCTCGACGCCCGCGACGGCGGCTACCTGCGGACGCCGCTCGTCGACATGCTGCCGGCCGGACACACGCCGGAGGATCTCGAGCTGGCCAACGAAGCGCTCGCGGTCGTCCAGAGTCTCGAGCCGGCCGGCGTCGCCGCCCGTTCGCTGAGCGAATGCCTGCTGAACCAGCTCCGCGAGGGGATGCCGTTCTACGAAGAGCTCAAGATCCTGATCGGAAACCACCTGGAGGATCTGGCCGAGAACCGTTTGCCGGCGATCCAGCGGAAGACCGGGATTTCGCTCGAGACGATCCAGGCGGCTCGCGAGCAGATGCACAAGCTGACTCCGAAACCCGGAGCGGCGTTCATGAAGGCGATGGTGCCGAACGTCACCCCCGACGTGATCGTCGAGCAGGATCAGGATGGGACCTACCGCGTGCGGTTGGATGATGACCGCGTCCCCACGCTGTACATCAGCGATTACTACCGCCGCCGGCTGCAGGATCCAGGGGCCACGGCCGAAGAACGCGAGTTCATTAAAAAGAAGATCACCAACGCCCAGTGGTTGATCGACTCGATCGAGCAGCGCCGCGGCACGTTGACGAAGGTCGCTCAGGCGATCGTCGAGCACCAGACTCGGTTCCTCGACGAAGGCCCCGAAGCGATCGAGCCGCTCAAGATGCAGCAGATCGCCGACCGCGTGGGAGTCCACGTGACCACCGTCAGCCGCGCGGTCGACGACAAATGGATCCAGACGCCTCGCGGAATCTTGCCTCTGCGACGCTTCTTTGTCGGCGGAACGCAGACCGAAGATGGCGATGACGTGGCCTGGGATACGATCCGCCTGCGGCTGCAGGAGCTGATCGATAAGGAGAGCAAGAGCAGCCCGTTCAGCGACGAAGAACTGGTCGAGGAGCTGAAAAAGCACGGGATGAGCGTCGCGCGCCGCACCGTCACCAAGTACCGCAAGAAAATGGGCATCCCCAGCAGCCGCCAGCGCCGCGATTGGACGCTGGTGAAGAAGTAGCAAGAGGCGAGGAAGCTGAGGTAGGAGGTTTCAGGTTTCCGATTTGAGGCTTCGGATAATCTGTAATCTCCTGTTATTTCCGGCTTCCGGCTCCCAATTACGAGCTCCGCTGAGCACGAGCACGATAATGAATGCTCCCCGTGCTCCCTTCCGTGCTCCCTTCCGTGCTGTTCCGTGCTGTTCCGTGTCCTTCCGTGGCCCCCATTTTCCGGCTTCCAGCTCCCGGCTCCCGGCTCCCGGCTCCCGGCTCCCGGCCCCCGGCTCCCTATTCTCCGACTCGCAGCTTGGGCGTCGGTAGGCCCTTGGTCGACAGCCGGACTGCGTACAGCCCGTTGCGGGCGGTGATGTAGAGCGTGTCTCGCTCGGGGCCGCCAAAGGTGACGTTGGCAGGCTGTTCGGGAACTTCGATCAAGGTGAGGAACTCTCCGCCGGGCGAGAACACTTGCACGCCGAGGTTGCTGGTGATGTAGAGGTTGCCAGCGGTGTCGACTACCATTCCGTCGCCCCCGGCGTTTTCTTCGGCTTGCTTCTGCCGCAGTTTGCAGAACACCGAGGGCTTGGAGAGCTGGCCGGGACCGACGACGTCGTAGACGAGCATTTCGGCCGAGCGGCTAGGGATCAGGTACAGGCGGTCGCCTTGGGGCGACAGCGCGATGCCATTGGGTGCCGGCAGATCGCCGCTGACTCGCGAGACTTTGCCGTCGGTGCTGAGGTAGTAAAACGCCTGGACTTTCTGCGGCAACGGTTCCGGGGCTCGGAACAGCGGATCGGTAAAGTAAACGCCGCCGGCTTGGTCGATCACCAGATCGTTGGGTGCGTTGAAGCGGGCTCCTTCGTAGGTGGCGGCGAGAGTGGTCGGTTTTTTCGTCTTCAAGTCATAGGCGACGACTTGGCCGTCCATTTGGCAAGCGAGGAGCCGCCCCCCCGCTTCGACGAAGAGCCCATTGGCATGCCCCGACGGCTGGATAAAGGGCTCGGCCTGGGAGTCGCCGCGGCGGACGTAGATCGTGTTGGCCGGAATGTCGCTGAAGTAGAGGGCTCCTTCGCCCGCCCCGGAGTTGTCGCTGGCGTAGGTGGGGCCTTCGGTGAATTGGAAACCGCCTTGCAGCTTTTCGACGGGGCCGCGCGTGGAAACGGCGGTTTGGCCATCGGCCGCCTTGGCGCTCGAACCCGAGAGGGCGCCGCCAAGCAGAGTGCCGCCAAGCAGAGTGGTGCGGAGCAAGAGCGTCAGGGAGCGTCGGTTCGGAAGCATCGGTGGATTCCTCGGGAGTGGGAAACAGCGTACCGCGTCCATTATGGACGGCCCGAAACCCCGCGGCGTTAGGTCAGGAGCTTTTTCCGCAGCGCCGTCAACGCGTCGAGCAGCGGACGCGGCTTGCCGCTGGGATCGATCAGCCCGGCGTGCGGCATCGAATGGGGATAGCGGTCGTCCCAGCTGTCCCACACGATCCCGTGCACGACGCCCTTGGCGATCAGGGCGCGAACCCAGCGGGCGGCGAGTTCCGCTTGCAGTTGCGGCGTGGTGCGACCCTCGGGGCCGAGTGGAATCACTTTGGCGGCTTGCGTCGCGAGCGGATCGGTACCGCCGCTTGCGGGCATCGCCAATTGCACGAGCAGGGGCAAACCGAGCGAGGCCCAGCGATCGATGTGTTGGCTCAGGTCGAGCAGCGAGCGGGGAAGACTGCCGGGGGCGGTGTAGTTCATCCGCATCTCCAGCCCGATGCCGGCGACGCCCAGGTTCGAACGGATCAGGGCGTCGGCAAAGTGCAGCGGGGAGATGCCGTCGCGCTCCCTCGCCAGATACTCGCCCCACGGCTGGTCGACCGAAATCAAGACTGGAGTCCGCGGATCGACGCGGCGGATGGTGTGGATCACGGCCACCGCCAACCGCATCACCTGCTCTTCATCGAGCGTCATCGGTCCTGGCGTGTTCAGGCCGGCCGTGGCGTGCCACAGGGTGACGCGGCCGTGATAGCGAAGCACGGCCCGTTCGACGTAGCTTTCGACCGCCTCGACCAGGCTGATGAAATCATCCTCGACCAGATACGACCAGTGCGGCAGCATCCGCGGGCGAAAGTCGAGCAGCGGTCCGGCGATCGTTCGCAGCCCGGAAGCCATCGCCCACTGAAACATCCGGTCGTAGGGGGCGAAGTCGACCTTGCCGGCGTCGGTCTCGACCGTTCCCCAGCCGAGTGGGATTTGCACCGTATTGAAGGCGCTGAGCAATGGCTGCTGGAGCGGGCCGCCGATCACCTCCCCGGCGCTGGCCGCCGCCACGTTGGCTCCGAGCAGCGTTGCCAGCCGGCCCTCGGTCTGTTGCCGATACTCGATCGCTTGGCGGCTGTAGCAATCGACGAGTTGCTCGCCGGCCTGGTACAGCTGGTGGATCGCCACGTCCGCCGCCGCGCCGACTTCCTCCGCCGCGCCGCGGTGGGAGGCGGCCCGCAGGAAAGCGTCGGTCGCGGTTTGTAACTGCTGCCGTTCGGCCGCGCTCGATTGCAGACCCGCTCGTCGCCACAGATCGGCCTGATTGCGGAGCCGAAAGCATTCGCCGCGAGCCAACTCCAGCGGCAGCAAGCGGGGCTCCTGCGTCGGTCGCCCGGGTCGTTCGGTCTGGGGCAGCGAACAGGTCGAGAGCGTCGCCAGGGGGCCGCCCGGAGCGACCGGGTAGGGAATATAGAGCCGGCCCGAATCGTCCACCGTCCGCTGGATCGTCAAGATCCCATCGTTGAGCCCCACGCGGCCTTCCCAGGGGATCCCCTCGCTGCCGCAGACGTAGGCAGCATTCCAGAGGTCGAGTCCCCAAAGGTTGAGACCTTCGCGTTGAGCGGGCGGAACGGTGAAGCGGAATTGACCCATATATTCGCCGGGGCGTGTGTCAAACGGCGGGCATTGCGAGAACCTTCGGCGGTATCGGAAAACGGTGTTTTCCGACAGAGCCTAGCGGCCCGGCGAAGGCGAGAAAAGGATGGACGGAAATCGTGGCCGGGCGAAAAAAGGTCGCCAAGAGACTTCTCCGCCGCTTCTATCCCCTTGGTTGTGGAGGTTAAATAGGCGAATCTGACGTCGGCGGAGGTTCCCCCGTGGCGCTCTCCGTTGCAACACGCTCCTCCCCTGCTCCCCACACCTCCAAGACCCACACCTCCAAGCCCCGCTCCTCCAAGCCCCGCTCTGCCTGCCGTGCTCGATTTCGATTCCGCCGGCGCCCTGCTCCGCACCGCCCTGCCCTTGCCCCTCCGCCGTGGCAAAGTCCGCGACGTCTACGACCTCGGCGAGACTTTGGCGATCGTCAGCACCGATCGGATCAGCGCCTTCGACTATGTCCTGCCGGTTGGGATTCCCGACAAAGGCCGCATCCTGACGTCGCTCAGCCGTTTTTGGTTCGACTTCCTCTCGGTCCCCCATCATCTGCTGTCGCTGGAGGTTCCCGCCGAATTGGCGGTCGATGCGGCCGCGGCCAAAGCGCTCGCCGGCCGCACGATGGTGGTCCGGAAGGCGGAGGTCGTGCCGTTCGAATGCGTCGTCCGGGGGTATCTCGAAGGCAGCGGTCTGCGGGAGTATCAGCAGTCGCAGTCGGTGTGCGGGATTGGGCTGCCGACGGGACTGCGGCAATGCGATGCCCTGCCCGAGCCGATTTTCACCCCGGCGACCAAAGCCGAGGAAGGGCACGACGAGAACGTCTCCTTCGAGACCATGGTCGCGGCGGTCGGCACCGCGACGGCCGAACGGTTGCGGGAGCTCAGCCTGCGGATCTACCGCGAAGCGGCCGAGCGAGCCGCGGCGGCGGGGTTGATCATCGCCGACACCAAGTTCGAATTCGGTTTCGAGGGGGACCGGTTGATCCTGGTCGACGAAGTCCTGACGCCCGACAGCTCACGCTTCTGGCCCGCCGACAGCTACGCGCCCGGCCGCTCGCAACCGTCGTACGATAAACAGTTCGTCCGCGAGTGGCTGATGCATCAAAGCGGCTGGGACCGCAACAGCCCGCCGCCGCCGCTCCCCGCCGAGATCGTCGCCAAAACCCGCGAAAAGTACCTCGAAGCCCACCACCGAATCACCGGGGAAGAAGTACTGAGCACTGAGCACTGAGTACTGAGTACTGAGTACTGAGGGGCCACGGAAGGACACGGAAGGAGCACGGAAAAGAGAAGGAGTACGGGCGACAGACAGAGCTAGGGCAGGAGGAGACGCAGCGCGCGGAAGGAAGGCGGAAAAGAGTGGGTGACCAGAGAGCAGTGGGAATAGGGACACGAGCGTTTAAAAGACGAGCCGCCGGAATTCTGCTTTTTGTCGGCCAAAGTTGATGAGCAGCCCGACCTTAATGCCCGTTGCCTTGAGTTCGTTGATCAGTTGGGCTTCGTCACGGTTATCAATATCTGGTGCGACCTTCAGTTCCACCAGAACGCATCGGTCAACCAAAATATCGGCTCGATAGTCGCCGACGAGTCGCCCCTTGTATTGGACCGGGATGCACGTCTCTATCTCAGCGTTCAGGCCTCGCAGTTCGAGCTCGATCTGCATGGCCCGCTGGTAGACTTTCTCTAGAAATCCAAAACCCAGTTCTCGGAAGACTTCGAACGAAGCTCCGATAATCTGCTCCGTGATTTCCCTCTGCTCGAGCGGCATCGACTTGCTCCAGGATTCTGGGCTGTGCCAAACAAACGTTAGCCACGGAAGAACACGGGCCACGGAAGGACACGGGCCACGGAAGGACACGGGACAGAGAAGGCAAGATTCGAGGGCTAAGCCCTGGGTGTATACATAAGTCTAGTTGCAGGGCAAGGGGCTGAATAGCTTCTGCCGTACTGGCTTTGTTCCCTTTCTTTCAACCTCTCCATGCCACTCTCCCTTTCCGTGATTCTTCCGTGTCCTTCCGTGGCCCTCCTCTGATCCCCTTCTCTCTTCCGTCCCCTTTCCGTGCTTTTCAGGGTCCTTCCGTGGCCCATCTCCCTGACCCAGCTCACCGCTCACTCCTGGCGGCTGAGGAGGCGGGCTCGGATGCGGTTGCCGTGTTCTTGGGGGGCGTCGATCGTCTTGTAGAGCTCTTCGGCTCGCTCGAGATCGCCCAGGTGCTCGAGGGACCGCGCCAGGTTGTACCGTGCGGCGGCTTCCCAGCGCGATCGCTGTTCATCGCCCAGGACTCGTTTGTCGAACCAGTTGCGGGCGTTCTCATAATCGCCCGTGTCGTAGTGGATGAGGCTCAACCAGTAGCTGGCGGCTCGCTTGGCCACGCGCATCACTTCTTGGATGCGACGGATCTGAAAGCTGAACTCTTCGTTGCTCTGCCCCAATTGGCGACGGATGCCGTAGCTCCGCTGGAGGTCGACGTTGAATTCCAGGTCGTCGATATCGAACTCGGGGTGCCGAAGCTGCATGTACAGGATCCGTGCGCCCTCTTCCTGCCCCTCGCTGTCGAAATCTCCCACCAGATGCTCCCACCGCGCCTTGGCGAGCGGGAAGCCTGGCGTCAGCATCCCCCACTCGGACGCTTGCCAGGCGGCGATGTTCAGATCGTTCTCGGCCGCTTCAGCTAACGCGGCTTCGTAGATCTGAGCTTCGAACGGAACCGACCACAGCTGAACCGCGGTGATCCCCGGGATCGCTTTGAACGCTTCACTGCTGGCGGTGGCGTCGTAGCCGAGCATCATCCGGGTCTCGCCGGTGAGTCCCGCCTCGAGACGAGCCATCCGCTGCGAGAGCGATTCCGGCGGTGCGTCGAGCAGTGCCACGGTCTGCTGCACCATCTCCGCGTCGATCGGATAGTCGAACCAACCGGGGACGTTCAACCGCCGCAGGATGCTGGCATCCTCTCGAGCTTCGCCCAAGGTCGCGATCCCGACTTGGTCCGGCCCCGGCACGGGAATCCCCAAGCGGGGCTCGAACAGGAACAGCTCTTCGCCGACGCGGACGCCGACGAGCCATTCGGACGGTTCGGAGGCATTCTCGCCCGGAAGTCCCAGCAGGCAGGCGTCGATTCCGGCTTGGCGGCAGAGCTGAATGAAGACCCTTGCCCGCTGCCAGGGGTCGCCGCTGCTTCGCATCAGCGTCTCGAGTGTCGTCTGACGATAGCCGGGGCCGCGGAACGTCAGGCCCGCCGGAAGTCGAGCGATTGGGGGCGCCGGCGAGTCGAGCTCCAGCGGTTCGAGGGCGATGTTGCGGATCGTCCAGTCGAACAATTGGCTCGCCTGCCGCAATCGAAATTGGCCCT
The DNA here is from genome assembly GCF_010367455.1 of Candidatus Laterigemmans baculatus. Classification (GTDB taxonomy): domain Bacteria; phylum Planctomycetota; class Planctomycetia; order Pirellulales; family Pirellulaceae; genus Laterigemmans; species Laterigemmans baculatus. The sequence goes on from NZ_WRPR01000002.1 coordinate 44,779, forward strand.
CCGAGCCGAGCCGCTCTTCGAGCGACGAGAGCCACTCGGCGAACAGCGGATCGTCCCCGGTCGCCTGGCCGGCCCACTTCGTCACCTGCCGCAGCAAGTAGTTCAGCTCCAGGTACTCGACGTCGCTCGGGACGAAGCGGGAGGCGTCCAAGGCTCGCAGGCCCGGGGCATCTTTCAGGCGAGGCTCGATCGAGGCCGTCAGCGCCGTGGGCGACCAGTTCCCGGTCGCCGGATGCGAATCGCTCCAGGTGTTGAGGAAGCTGACGATCCGCTGTTCGGCCGCCTCTTGATTGAGCTCGGCCAATTGCGAGACGAGCCGATGGGCTTCGCGGAGGTTGTCGATCTCGTGTGCGGCTCGCTGCTGGGCTTGCCGGCGCTGTTGAATGTCCCGCACCGGGTCGTCGTGTTTCTCGCAGCCGACGAGCAGCGTCAAGCAACCCAGCAGCCATCCGCTGCAGCAGATCCACGGCCGGTGTTGGAGAGTCTCGGTTCGCATCATCGAAGGCATCGGGCGTGGAAGGGTACGTCAGCCTTTCCAGGCTGACAAAGTGTGTTAGATCAGCCGCAGCGCGCTAGCGTCCGGTTCTCACGGCGTTTTCGAGAACCGGGGGCTAGCGCCCGGCGGCTGATGAATAATCCGGGCTAGCGCCCGGCGGCTGATGGAGGATTCGGGCTACCGCGTGGCGGCTGTTGAGTAAGGTGGACTACGCAGGACGGACGGCGGCTCGGACTCGGGCGAGTTGTTCGAGCAGTAGCGGGATCGCGTGGAGCGGCACCATGTTCGGTCCGTCGCTCGGGGAGCGATCGGGATCGGGGTGGGTTTCGAGGAACACCGCATCGACTCCCACCGCCACGGCGGCGCGGGCCAGCGGCGGGACCATCTCGCGGTTGCCACCGGTGGCCCCCTCGAGACCGCCGGGACGCTGGACGCTGTGGGTCGCGTCGAACACGACTGGCACGCCGAGGGCTCGCATGGCCGGCAAGCCGGTCATGTCGTTGACCAGGCGGCCGTAACCGAAAAACGTCCCTCGTTCGCAGAGCAGGACGCCGCCGGCCCCCCCGCCGCGAAGTTTATCGACGACGTACCGCATGTCCTCGGGGGCCATGAACTGGCCTTTCTTCACGTTCACCGGTCGATGGGTCGCGGCGGCGGCCAGCAGCAGGTCGGTCTGCCGGGCCAAAAACGCCGGGATCTGCAGCAGGTCGCAGACGGCCGCCACCGCTGCGGCCTGGTCGGGCAAATGGACATCGGTCGTCACCGGCAACCCGCTGCGGTGAGCGACTTCGGCCAGCATTTCCAGTCCTTGCTCGAGCCCGGGGCCGCGCAAGCTGGTGCGGCTGGTGCGATTGGCTTTGTCGAACGAGGCTTTGAAGATCAGCTGCAGCCCCAACCGCTCGGTCGCTTCGCGGAGTCGCAGGGCGATCTCGGTCGCCGCGTCGACGGTTTCCAGCACGCACGGGCCGGCAATGATCGTGAGCGGCCGCTCGGGGCCGATCTGCACCTGCTTCGCCGAGCCGGTCCCCACCGCCACGCCCGCGATCTCCACGCCCACGCGGCTCGCGTCGGGCAGTTCGCCGCTGCCGGTGGCCAGTTCGCCGCTGCCGGTGGCCAGTTCGCCGCTGCCGGTGGGGCGCGATTCCGAGTCATGGGAGCCGGTCGCGGTCGACGGTTCAGGAGAAGCGGTCAACGGGAATCTCGGGGGTTCGGTGGCTGGGGTTGGTTCGGCAAGCGGAGCGTGACTCGCTGCGGAGCGACGCGAATTTCGAGCGGGAGGCGTCCCACGTAATCGCCATCGAGTTGGACCGCCAAGGGAGTTTCGGAGGAGAACCGAAAGTGCTCGCTGCGGACTCGGTGGACGTCGGGCCAGCGCGCGTGCCGACCGCAGATCACGCCGCCGAGATACCGCAGCCCGTGCAACAATGACCCATCGCGAAGCCCGCAAAAATCGAGCAGCCCGTCGGTTTCATCCGCGCCGGCCTCGACCGCTAAGCCTGCCGCATATCGTGGCAGATTGAACACTAGCGCCCACGCGACCGTCAACGGATCGCCGTCGGCCTCGCTCCCGAACTGCTCGACACGGACCGGCGGATATCGATAGCTACGCAGCGTCGCCAGGATCGGTTTGGCGTAACTGATGCGGCGGATGTGGCCTCTCCGGGTCAGGTGCATCCGCCGCACGACCTGAGCGTCGAAACCGACCGAAGCCATCACCAAGAACATCCGCTCGCGGGACCGACGGCGTGGTTGCGTGGCGTCCCCGAAGCGAGCGATTCCCGCGTCGATCCGCAACGAGCGGCCGCGAAGGATCGTTTCGGCCGCCGCCTCGGGAAGATTGCTGACCCCGTAGTGCCGCGCGACGAGATTCTCCGTCCCCAGCGGCAGCGGCATGATCGGAACCGAGGCCGGCATCAGAGAGGCCATGAGGTTCAGCGTCCCGTCTCCGCCGGCGGCAACCACGCACGGAGGGCGGCCGCCCTCGAGCGCTTCGTCGACGCGGTGGCGAAGGGTCGCGAGGTCCGAATGCATTTCAACGCGGAGGTCGGCCGCTGCCAGTTTTTGCCGGAGCAACTCCAAGCGATCGCGACCGGCCCCCGAGCCCGCTTTGGGGCTGCTCGCGATCACCACCGTGTCGCCGCTCCGCAGTTCGCCCGCAACCCCCTCGGTCGTTCCCTCCGCCGTTCCCGGCTCAGGAGGAACGTGCGACCCCGCGGCTCCACCGGGCGCTGCGGGAGGTCGGCGTTCGGGGGAAGTGGGTTTGTGCATGGGAGGAAGGGGGTGAGAGGGGGAGCGAAAAGTTTGCTGCGCGGCGCGGTTTCGCGACCTATTCTTCCGAGCAGGGTCCCTGCGTTCGAGGCTGCCATCGCATTTCCAAACACCGCTCTAAAAAGCTTGGCGTCGTGAAAGCCATCCGTCGTTATTGGGTTACGGGTCTGATTCTGGTCATGGTCGGGGTCCATGCTGCCATTATCGGATATATCCGCAATCAGTTGTCGATGCTGGAAACGGCTCAAGTCACGGCGGTCACCGTGGGCAGTTTCCGCTTCCGCACGCTGCAGGACCCGTCGCATATTCACTCGTTCCGGCTGCACGCCGTCCTAGAGCCCACGCAGCGCTACCGCGCTACGGAACGCATCGAGCAAATGCGGCTGGAGATCCACGAATCCTCCGAGCAACTGTTGCGGCAGGTCGAACCGAGTTGGTTGGCCGATCCGACGCAAGAAGAACTCCGCGGGCGACTGCTCGAAGTCGTCCTGCGACATCTGAACGAACCGCTCGTCCAACGGATGCTGATCACCGACTGGCTCAGCCTCCCGGTCCAGCCCGTCAAAAGCTCCGACCAAACGTTCGCCAACGTGTCCGGTCCGTTGTAGGGCTCAGTGAGGAAATCGGTGGATTCGATAGTTTTGAGCCGTAGGCGCTAGCCTCGGGCCTCGCGACCCCAGGCATTTCCGTAGCGGAACCCGCGGCTAGCGCCGTCGGCTCACCCGCGGCTAGCGCCGTCGGCTCACCCGCGGCTAGCGCCGTCGGCTCACCCGCGGCTAGCGCCGTCGGCTCAGGGTTTTTTTCATGGTCTCCACTCGACGGCGCGGATGGTTGCTGCCTACTCCGGCACGCGCTCGGTCGGGTTGCCGCGGGTCGTGCGGAGGGCCACCGGAGGGTCGGTCCGGAGCAACTGCAGCGTGTTGATCTGCGTCGGCTCGGTCTCGAAGATCACCCGGTTGGTCAGCCAAACCGGAGCCTCGGCCGCCGGACGCTCCAGTTCAAAGTAAACCCAGACGTACCGCACTTCGTCCTCGACCCCCACCCAGTGGAACCGGGCTCGCCGCTGAACCCGCTGCTCCGCCGCGTCGCCGGCCGCCGCGGCGGGGGAGTCGGAAAGATAGATTGTGCCGGCCAAATAGTCGCTGAGCAGTTTTTTTGTCGACTCGGCCGACTCTTTCTCGAGGACAATCCGCCGCCCGGTCGCCTCGCTGAGCGCCGCGTCCAGGTCTCGCGGATGCAGTCGCAGCGCGATCTTCAGCCGGCTGTGGTCGGCGTTCCACTGCGCTTCGGCAACGCTGACGTGAAACGGGTGCCATAGCAAAGCGACAAACAACGCAGCAGCCATCGCTAGTTCTCCTCCGCGGCTTCGGCCTCGGCTTCAGTGGGTTGCGCCGCCGCCGGGTCTTGCTCCGCCGCCGGTGGTTCCCCCGCCTCGGGCTGATTCAAGCTCGGTTTCTCCGAGTCCGGCTTTTTGACTTCGAGTAACTCCTTCTCGGGTGACTCTTTACCATCCTTCTTTTGCTTGGTTTTCGCCCGTTCTTCCTCGGCCTTCTGCTCGCGTTTGCGGGCCTGCTTCATGGGATTGTCCGCCTCCTTGTCTTTGAACAATTCGAAGCGTGTCGGCTCGAGCTTGGGAGGCCAATGGTTGTTGGAGTATTCGGTGTCGGCCGTTTGCCGCCGCGGGTCGAGTTCCAATCGCGCGAGTTCCTTGTCGGCGATGATCAGTTTTTTGACCTCGCTGCTGTTTCGCCGCCAGATCTCCGCGGGGATTTCGAGCAATTCGCTCGTGCCATCGGTGTAGTGGATGCGGAGGATGATCGGCATGACCAGTCCTCCCTGATTGGTGAAGGTTACAACGTAGAAGTTCGATTTCCGCTTGATCAACCGCTTTTCTTCGTCGTCGAGCGAGTCGACGAACCGCTGAAAAGCTTTGCGATCGTCGGGGAAAACTTCCAAGTCATCGTAGTCGTTGTAAAAATCTTTCAAGCCGGGATACAGGTCGACGAATTTGGGAAGACTTTCGTTTCTCGCGTTCGACAGGGTTGGTTCCTCGGCTTCACGCTCGCGACGCTTGCGGTCGGCCCGTTCGTCGGGATCGCCGCTGTCGATCTTGTAGAGTTGGACTTGGGAGATCGCGATATCGACGTGGTCGGTGGAGTAGAACCAGCCTCGCCAAAACCAGTCGAGATCGACGCCCGAGGCATCTTCCATGGTGCGAAAGAAATCGGCGGGAGTCGGGCGTTTGAATTTCCATCGCCGGGCATATTCCTTAAACGCGAAGTCAAATAGCTCTCGCCCCAGGATGGTTTCGCGAAGAATGTTCAGGGCCGTCGCCGGTTTGGCGTAGGCATTGGGACCAAATTGCAGGATCGATTCGCTGTTGGTCATGATCGGGACTTGATTGGTGCCCCGCATATAACTGGCGATATCGGCCGGTTCGCCGCGACGGCTGGGATATTCCTCTTCCCATTCTTGCTCGGCGAGATATTGCAGAAAGGTATTGAGCCCTTCGTCCATCCAGGTCCATTGGCGTTCGTCGCTGTTGACGATCATCGGGAAATAGTTGTGCCCAACCTCGTGGATGATGACCGAGATCAACCCGTATTTGGTCCGCTCCGAGTACGTGCCGTCGGCGTCGGGCCGGGGGCCGTTGAAGCAGATCATCGGGTACTCCATCCCATAGATTGGTCCATTGACGCTGATCGCCGTCGGGTAGGGATACTCAAAGGTGTAACGTCCATAAACATTCAGTGTATGGATGATCGAAGCGGTCGAGTATTGGCTCCAGAGCGGTTCGGCTTCGCGCGGATAGTACGACATCGCCATCACGCGATGGCCGCCGACGTTGTGCCCCATCGCGTCCCAGATAAATTTTCGACTGCTGGCGAAGGCGAAGTCGCGAACATTTTCCGCTTCGAAAATCCACGTCTTAGTTTTTTTGTTTGCTGGGGCCACGTTCTTCTTGGCTTCTTCAGCTTTCTTGGCTTCGTCTGGCGTGACGATGAAGACCGGTTTCTCGGCGGTGGCCGCTTTGTCGAGCCGCTCTCGCTGGGTTTCTGAGAGGACGTCTGCGGGGTTTTGCAGAGTCCCCGTCGCCGCCACGATATGGTCGGCCGGAGCGGTAATTGCGACGCGATAGTTACCCAGCTCGAGCGTGAATTCACCGAACCCCAGGAACTGTTTGTGCTGCCAGCCGGTGTAGTCGGTATAAGCCACGACTCGGGGATACCACTGGGCAATCTCATAGATGTAGTTGCCGTCGTCTTCGAAGAACTCGTACCCGGCGCGGGCTCGCAGCAGCGTCGCATCGACGATGTTGTATGAGTATTCGATGCGGAGCCGGCTGGACGTATCCGGCGTCAAAGGAGCCGGCAGATCGACTCGCATCATCGTGTCGACGATGGTGTACGGCAGTTTTTGACCCTCGCCATCGGTCACGGCGGTGATCTTGTAGCCGCCATCGAACGATTCGCTCGTCAGCACCGACCGCAGCGTCGTGAAGGGGACTTTGGTGCCAAAGCCGGGGGCCACGGCGGTGCGGTTCGCCGTGGAATCGGGTCGAAAGCGGTTCTGGTCCAGCTGCAACCAGACGTACCGCAACGACTGCGGCGAGTGATTCGTGTAGACGATCTCCACGCTCCCGCTGAGCCGCTGGCGGTCGTCGTCGAGCGCGATGTCGATCACGTAGTCGGCCCGCTGTTGCCAGTACTGCGGCCCAGGCTCGCCGGAGGCGGTGCGATACACGTTGGGCGTCGGCAGCCATTCTTCCAGCTGCCGGAACGCGTCGGGGCGGTTTTCGTTCTTGGCGTTCGGAGCGGGCTGGGCGGAGGCGGTTCGCGTCGGTCCCAACCACACCACGGCCGCGAGGAGGGCCAGGAGCGATTGACGGATTCGGAATCGGAGCATGGCTAGCCAGCGGGTGGAGCAATAGGAAACAACCGGCCCCAGTGTAGTCGCGCCGCGGCGAGCGAGTGGGGCGTTGCCAGGGCGTGGGGCGTTGCCAGGGCGTGGGGCGTTGCCAGGGCGTGGGGCGTTGCCAGGGCGCGAGGCAAGGGGCATCCTAAACGGGACCTGCTCGTGACGGATTCCCCCGCCTGCGAAACCCGCTCCCGTAAATCCCGAGTTGATCGATTGCCTGAGCCCCGTTGGACGACCGGTTATTGCACGAACGTTCACGCGGGCACCGATCTGGCGTCGATCCGCGAAAATCTCTCGCAGTACGCGATCGCGGTGCGCGAGCAAGTGGTCGCCGCTGGTGACCAGCCGATGGGCGCCGGTTTACCGATGGGTGTGGGGCTGTGGGTTCCGGCCGAAGCGGCTCATCAACTGACCGACCGAAGTGCGGCCGAGGAGTTCGCCCAGTGGCTGGCCGAGGCGAAGCTGCTCCCCTTCACCTTCAACGGGTTTCCATACGGCAACTTTCATCAGGCGGTCGTCAAGCATAAGGTGTACGAGCCTGCGTGGTGGCAGCCCGAGCGCCGCCAGTACACGTCGGAGCTGATCGGGATCCTCGACGCGCTGCTTCCGCCCGGCCGCATCGGATCGATCAGCACGCTGCCGCTCGGCTGGGGCACGAGCGGCTGGGGAACGGCCAGCGGCGATGAGCTCAACGCGGCAGCGGCGAACCTCGGGTCGATCGCCGAGGAGCTCCGCCGGCTGGAAGACAGGACGGGGCGGCGGATCGTGCTGGCGATTGAACCCGAGCCGGGATGCTGTCTCGATACCTCGGCCGACGTGGTTCAGTTCTTCGACCGCTACTTTCCCAAGCCCGAGAGCCGCCGGTATCTGACGGTTTGTCACGACATCTGCCACGCGGAAGTGATGTACGAGTCGCAGGCGGACGTGCTGCGGCGGTACGCGGAGTACGGGATCGTCGTTGGCAAAGTCCAAGTCAGCAGCGCGATCGACGTCCGCTGGGCCGAGATGGACAGCGAGGCTCGGCAAGCGGCGGTCGAGCAGCTTTCGCGGTTCGCCGAGGACCGCTACCTCCACCAGACCGGGCGGCTGCTCGGCAACGGCAGCCGGCGGTGGGTCGACGATCTGCCGCAGTGGCTCGACCAGCTTTCGCGGGACCCGTCGCTGGCTGCCGGTGACCGCAGCTGGCGAGTCCACTTCCATGTGCCGATCTACCTCGAACAGTTCGGTCGACTGCATGCCACGCGGGAAGCGATTGGCGAGTGCCTGCGGGCGTGGACGCGGATGCCAAGCGAGCTGCGGACCGATCACTTGGAAGTCGAGACCTACGCCTGGGGCGTGCTCCCTGCGGAGCTGCAGCATTCGGGGTTGGCCGACTCCATCGCCACCGAGATGCAGTGGCTGCACCAAACGCTCGCGGAGATCGAGGCGGAGGGAACGGGGTTTTGATCAGCCGCCACGCGCTAGCGTCCGGTTCCCGGGGAAATGCAAAGAACCGGACGCAAGAAGCGTGGCGGCTGATGGCCCAAGAGCCCGATCCTCCCCGGGGGGAGGGTGAAGGAAATCACCATTACAACCAGGAATTGAGACGATGATCGAATTGGGGGTCAACATCGACCATGTTGCCACGCTTCGCCAAGCCCGTCGGACGTACGAGCCCGATCCGGTGATCGCGGCGGCGATGGCCGAGCAAGGGGGGGCCGATGGGATCACGTTTCACCTCCGCGAGGATCGCCGCCATATCCAGGACCGGGATGTGGAGCTGCTGCTGCGGACGGTTTCCGTCAAAACGAATTTCGAGCTGGCCTGCGCCGACGAGGTGGTGGGAATCGCTTGCCGGTTGCGGCCCACCTGGGCGCTGCTCGTCCCGGAGAAACGCGAGGAGGTGACGACCGAGGGAGGGCTGAACGTGTTGGCCGATCGCGGCCGCGTCGCCGCTTCGATCGCCCAGCTTCGCGAAGCGGGGATTTTGGTCAGCCTGTTCCTCGACCCCGATCCGGCTCAAGTGGCCGCGGCCGCGGAGTTGGGGAGCGACGCGGTGGAACTCCACACCGGCCCGTACGCGCTGGCCCGCGGCGAAGAGCAGCAAGCGGAACTCGAGCGGCTGCGGGTGGCGGCGGCGGAGACGACCGCCGCTGGGATGCGGGTCCACGCCGGACATGGGCTGAACTACACCAACGTCCGCCCCGTGGCGGCGATTCCGGCGATGGTCGAGCTCAATATCGGCCACTCGATCGTTTCGCGGGCCGTCTTCGTGGGAATGCGGGAAGCGGTCGCCGAGATGCGGCGCATCCTCGACGTCGTCGCGCCCCGGGGCTAGCTGGACGGGGCGTCATTGTCGCCTTTCGCTCCGCGAAAGTTGCGCAGAAACGCTACTTTCGCGGAGCGAAAGGCGACTATCGCAGCGTGAATTTTCGGTGTGCAGCGCGGGCAGCGGGCGGAGGCGTTTGCTAAGGTTGGAATCGCTTCATTCCTCCCATGTGCTTCGGAGTCCGCAATGCTCTCGCGTTCCCTGCCTCGGCGTCGGTTTCTGCTCGGTTCCGCTTCGCTCGCCGGTGCTGCCTGGATGTCGGGCAAGGCGTTGGGCGCGGTTCGCAGCGACGTCTCGTTCGCCGATTATCCGTTCAAGCTGGGAGTCGCTTCGGGGGACCCGGACGACAACGGATTTGTGATCTGGACGCGGTTGGCCCCCAAGCCGCTCGAGGGGGGCGGGATGAGTGACCACGCGGTCGCCGTCGACTGGGAAGTCAGCGAGGACGAAAGCTTTGGTAAGGTCGCCCGGCGAGGGACTTTTGATGCCACGGTCGCTCTGGGGCATTCGGTCCATGTCGAAGTCGTCGGCCTCGAGCCCGACCGTTGGTACTTCTACCGCTTCCACGCCGGTGGCGAGACGAGTCCGGTGGGGCGGGCCCGGACCTTTCCGGCGGCTGACGTGATGCCCGAGAAGCTGCGGTTTGCGTTCGCCTCCTGCCAGCATTTCGAAACCGGGCACTTCACCGCCTTGCGGCACATGGCCGACGAGGGGCTCGATCTGGGCATCCACCTGGGCGACTACATCTATGAGTACGCCGGCAAGGATGGCCGCGTCCGCAAGCACGTGGGCGAAGAGATCGAATCGCTCGACGACTACCGCAATCGGCTGGCCCAGTACCGCACCGACGAGCATCTGCAGGCGGTCCACGCCGCGATGCCGTGGCTGGTCACCTGGGACGATCACGAGTTCGATAACAACTGTGCCGGTGACATCTCCGAGCAAGAGGGAGTCACGCCGGCCGAGTTCCTGCGGCGGCGGGAAGCCGCTTACCAGGCCTACTATGAGCACATGCCGCTGCGGATTTCGGCGCTGCCCAAAGGCCCGCACATGCGGCTCTATCGCTCCACCGCATTCGGCCAGCTGGCGAATTTCTCAGTCCTCGACACTCGCCAGTACCGCACCGACCAGCCCAACGGCGACCACCTCAAGCCGCTCGAGGGGGGCGTCTTCCGCAGCGATGCGGAGATGCTCGGAGCGGCGCAGGAACGGTGGCTGCGAAAGGACCTGGCCCGGTCCACCGCGCAGTGGAACGTGTTGGCCCAGCAGGTGATGATGGCGCGGGTTGATCGCACGGTCGGCGAGGAGCGGAAATTTAGCATGGACCAGTGGGCTGGCTACGAGCTGCCCCGCCGCCGGCTGCTCTCGTATCTGGCCGAGCAGCGGATCAGCAACCCGGTCGTGCTGACCGGCGACATCCACTCCAATTGGGTCAACGACCTGAAGCTCGACTTCGACGATGCGAATGCTCCCACCGTGGCCACCGAATTCGTGGGCACCTCGATCACTTCCGGCGGAGATGGGCGCGACCAAGCTCCCGAGACGCCGCAGCTGCTCGACGAAAACCCGTTCGTCAAGTTCTACAACGCCCAGCGGGGCTACGTCCGCTGCACCGTCACGCCCGACGCCTGGACCTCCGACTTCCAGATCGTCCCCTACGTGACGCGGCCCGGAGCTCCGCTCGAGACGCGAGCGACGTTCGAAGTCCAAGCGGGACGCCCCGGAGCCGAGCAGGCAGGCTGAGCTGAGCAGACAGGCTGAGCCGAGCAGGCAGGCTGAGCTGAGCAGACAGGCTGAGCAAATCACCCTCACCCTCCCCCCCGGGAGGGTCGGGCTCTTAGGCCCGGGGAGGGCCGCCCGTGCCCAAGAATTTCGGCCGCTGCTGAAACGTCGTCGCAGAGGCCTCCCCGCTCGTTCCTCGCGACCCTCCCGGGGGGAAGGTAAATCAGGAAACGCGGGGCCTGGGTTGGGTGGGTTGTTCGATTCGCGGGTGATCTGTCAGGATACTTCGGTCACCCCCGCTTCACTGCAACCTACGAGGCAGACCATCTCTATGAAGAATCGCAAAGGATCCGAATTCGCTGGGTTGTCCGTAGCGATCGTGACCCCGTTTCGCGATGGCGCAGTCGACTATGCTCGACTTCGCGAGCAGATCGAGTTTCAGATTGCTGCCGGAACCGGCTGCCTGGTTCCGGTCGGCACGACCGGCGAGTCCCCGACGCTGACGCACGACGAGCACGAGCGGGTGATCAGTGAAGTCATCCAGATCGCCGCCGGTCGCTGCAAAGTGATGGCCGGGACGGGCAGCAACAGCACGGCCGAGGCGCTGCGACTCACCAGTCGCGCGGCCCGCGAAGGGGCCGATGCCACGCTGCAGGTCGCTCCGTATTACAACAAGCCGACGCAGGAAGGTTTTTACCAGCACTTCAAGGCGGTTGCCGAAGCGGTCGACATTCCGGTCTGCGTCTACAACATCCCCGGCCGGACCGGCAAGAACATCGAGCCGGAGACGATCTTCCGCTTGGCCGAACTCCCTGGGATCACGATGGTCAAGGAAGCCACCGGCTCGCTCGACCAGTGCTCGCAAGTCCTCACGACGACCGACCTGACCGTGCTCAGCGGCGACGACAGCTTGACCCTTCCGATGCTCTCGGTCGGAGCCGAAGGGGTGGTCTCGGTGGTCGGCAATATCGTCCCCGAAGACATGCTGGCGATGGTCCGCCGCTTCCTCGACGGCGATGCGGCTGGAGCGATGGAACTGCACTACCGCCTGTTCGGGCTGTGCCGCGAAATGCTCGGCTTGGCCACCAATCCGATCCCGCTCAAAGCGGCGATGCGGATCCTCGGCCGCGACACCGGCGAGTTGCGATTGCCGATGACGCCGCTCGAAGGGCCCGCCGAAGCCCAGTTGCTCGAGACGCTTAAGAGCTACGGTCTGGTCGGCGAAGCGGTCGAAGCCTGAGGTGCGTCGAGCCTGACGTACTTGGCGGATAGCCGCAATTTCGGCGGCGGACCCGGGAGCGTCGGCCCTGGTCCGCTTTTTGGCCTACGGTTGCATATGGTTTTGCGTTTGTCCGCACCACCGTCGCACCGTCAGAACGCCGTATGCAGTGCCATCAATTAGCCGCCGAAATCCTCCGCCTCGACGCGGAGCTCTCGCCCGCCGAGGTGGCTCGGCTGTGTTTGTTGATTTTCAACAGTCGACCCGACCCGGCGCTGCTCGAGAATGCCGCGGCGCTTCGCCAGCAGTGCAAGGCGGCCGGGTTCCGGCTCAAAGCGGCGGCCGACCAGCATGCGGCGATGACTGCCGAACTCGAAGCGCTGTGCGGCGACGGGCCGCAGCGGTTCGATCCCGAGCAAATCTGGACGCTCGTCCGGGCGATCAAGGTCCAAAGCCAAGTCCTCGAACTGTACACCGACCAGCCGGCACTGGTGTGATTACTCCGCCACGTTGACGAAGACTTTGAGGGCCGAGTCGTCCTCGACCAGGAGCCGCATCATTTCTTGGTAGTTGCCGAGTCCGTCGACGGGATTGGTGAGGATCTTTTCGCAGACCCCGGGGAACATCATCTCGCCCAGGGCCAGATCGCGGATCCCCAGTTCAAAATGCTCGCGGTTGGCGTTTACGCTGCCGAGCAGCAGCTTGTTGCCGAGCACCCACTCGATGTTCACGCGGTCGCTGGGGATCTCGATCTGCCGCGACCCGCCGGTGATGCTGGTCCAGACGACCACCCCGTTGTGGCCGAGGTACTGCATCGCTTCGAAGGCCAGCTGGCTGTTGCCGGTTGCATCGACGATCAAGTCGGGACGCCCGGTTTCGGCGACGAGCGCCGGCAAGGGGAGCTTTTGGGTGCTGACGTAGTGGGCTTCAAAACCCTCGACGATGTCCGCTTTTAAGTGTGGTGGGACGCCGCGGGCGATCGTGTAGACCTGCATTCCGCAAAGCCGCAGGATCAGCGTCGTCAGCAAGCCGATTTGGCCGCTGCCGAGGACGTACGCCAGCCGCGGTCGCCAGACCCGCATCCGCCGCTGGGCTTCGAAGGCTTGGTGCACCGCTTTGGCCGCACAGCTCATCGGCTCCATCAGCACGTGCAGGTGCTTGAGCCCCTGGGGGACGCGGACGATGTACTCTTCTTCCTCGACAAAGTACTCGGTCAGATAGCCGTGCAGAAGGTTGATGCCCCGCTCGTAGTACGTCTCCTCGCTGGTCATGTCGTTGGTCCCGATCAGGTCGTAGATCGAGCCCCCGGGGCGGCGGACCGTGGCCGTGACGTAGTCGCCCGGCTTGACGCGGGTGACGTTCGGCCCGACCGCTTCGACGATGCCGAACGATTCATGCCCGAGCACGAGATAGTCGTCGCCCGGAGGTGCGTTGCCGTAGAGCGCGTCGTTGATCTCCCGGTCAGTGGCGTCGACGCCCACCTTCAGCACGCGGACGAGCACGCCCATTCCCCCGCCGATGTCGTCGAGCTGCGGCTTGGGGATGTCCTGCAAATGCACGCTGTTGGGGGTGCCGGGGGTCACGGCGACCGCTTTCATCGTCGTTGCACTCATGCGTCGAGAGGCTTTGGGGTCAGAGACTTTGGGGTCAGAAGGCGAGAAGGGATTGGGTTCGCTACCGGACTATCGGTCAGCAGACACGGGGAACGGCAGATCGTAACCACGGAGCTGCAAAACCGGCAAAGGGGGACGGGGGGAGATAGCGAATCTTCGCCGTCACCCTCCCCCCGGGAGGGTCGGGCTCTTAGGCCCGGGGAGGGCCGGCGGAGCTTCGCCACCTGTCGAGCGCTCGACGCTGCGGATCGCCCTCCCCGCTCGTTCCTCGCGACCCTCCCGGGGGGAGGGTGATATGAGAACCAGTCTTTTTTCGCACCGCTCGTTGTCAAAAAAACGTGGGAGCGGTAAAGTTCATGTGCGGGGCACCCGTTTACCGGCAAGCCGCGATCGCGTGTTTTCTTTCCTCTGTTCGTCGTTGTCATGTCTGGGTCCGCTACCGAAACGGTTGTTACGGACGTTCGCTCGGTCGACCGCGAGTTGCTCGAAGCGCTCCGCGGCGGTGAAGCGATCGGGATCCACGAGCTGACCGAGCGGCTCGGCGTGACGGCTACCGCCGTCCGCCAGCGGATCGAGCGGATGCTCGAGGGGGGGCTGGTCGAACGCGAGAAAGTGGTGGCAGGCCGAGGTCGACCGACGTACACCTACCGTTTGACCCTGCTCGGCCATCGACGTGCTGGAGCAGATCATGCGGAGTTGGCCGACGCGATGTGGCACGAGATCTTGTCGATCGAGGACGCCGAGCTGCGAAAATCGCTGCTCGACGGAATCGCTCGGCGAATCGGCCGGCGGTATCGCGATCAGGGTGGCCAGCGATTCGAGCATGGCACGCTCGAGGACCGGATGCACTCGCTGACCCAGGTGCTGGCTGGACACCGGATCGCGGCGGACGTCGTGCTCGGGGGCAGCCTCCCGGTGCTCGGCTTCCGAGCCTGCCCGCACCCCGATCTGGCATCCGAGGCCGATCGGCGGGCGATGTGCCACTTGGAAGAGCAGATGCTCAGCGAAGCTCTCGGCAGCGAAGTGCATCTGCAGAGCTGCCGTTTGGACGGAGACCACTGCTGTCATTTCGTCGCAACGGATGCTGTCGGTGGAGCTGGCGGTGTCGGTGAATCCGGCGGTGTCGGTGGAGCCGGCGGTGTGGATAGCAGCGGCGGAGCTGACGCGGCCGAGGAGTAGCGGCGGTAGGCCCAGTGGTGAGCGACAGCAGGTTGCCCGCAGGAAGGGTTCACTGCCCTTCAAAAACAAGATTCATTCCCGAGCCGCCCGCTAGGTCGGCACACGTTGATCGAAATCGATACGAAAGTCCTGAGGAGTCCCGATGAGTCACGTCCTGAAGATTGAAAATTTGCAAGTCTCCGTCGGGGACAAACCGATTCTTCGGGGCGTCAATCTGACGATGAACCACGGGGAGACGCACGCCCTGATGGGGCCCAACGGGAGCGGCAAGAGCACGCTCGGGCTGGCCATCATGGGGCACCCCGGTTACACGGTCACCGGCGGCTCGATCTTGCTCGACGGCGAGGACGTGCTGGAGATGGCTCCGAACGAGCGAGCTCGGGCTGGGATCTTCATGGCGTTTCAGCGGCCGATGGCGATCCCCGGAGTCAAGATGGCCGACTTCCTCCGCCATGCGACGACGAACGTTCGCCGCCCGGACCGCAAGGAAGGGGAGGATCTGATCCCGATGCGGGAATTCCGCAAGGAGCTCAAAGAGAAGATGAGCCACCTGCGGATGGATCCCGAATTCGCCCGCCGTTACGTCAACGACGGCTTTTCCGGCGGTGAGATGAAGCGGGCCGAAATCCTGCAGCTGGCGATGTTGCAGCCCAAGTTCGCGATCCTCGACGAGACCGACAGCGGGCTCGACGCCGACGCGGTGCGGCTGGCGAGCGAATCGATCGCCGATATCGGGGGCCGTGAAAAGATGGGGCTGCTGATCATCACCCACCACGACAAGCTGCTCGAGCACAACCCGCCGCAGTACACCCACGTGATGCTCGGTGGCCGCATCGTCGAGACCGGTGGCAAAGATCTGGCCGAGGAACTGCACCGCAGCGGCTACGACCGAATCCGCAAGGCCTATCCGGATGCCGAAGCGGCCAATCAAGAGATGATCGCCGAGGAAGCCGCGGTCTGAGCGATCGCTGGCTGACGCGTTTGCAAAACTTCACCGGCCGCGAGCCGGTCTCCTTCTACGGATCGATACGATGGCGACGGACATCAGCGAAAAAGAACAGATCGGCGAGATCAACAAGTACAACTTTCGCACCGAGACGCATGACGTCTTCAAGGCGCAGAAAGGTATCAATCGAGAGATCGTCGCCCAGATCTCCGAGATCAAGCGAGAGCCGAGCTGGATGCGCGACTTCCGGCTCAAGTCGCTGGAGATCTTCGAGCAGCGGCCGATGCCCAAGTGGGGCGGCGAGATCGATATCGACTTTCAGGACATCTACTACTACCTGAAGCCGACCGATCATCAGGGCAAGACCTGGGACGACGTTCCGGCTGAGATCAAGGAGACGTTCGACAAGCTGGGAATTCCCGAAGCCGAGAAAAAGTATTTGGCCGGGGTCAAAGCCCAGTTCGAAAGCGAAGTCGTCTACGGATCGCTTAAGGAAGAGCTGGTCGACCAGGGCGTGATCTTCACTGATACCGACACGGCGGTCCGCGAGCACTCGGATCTCGTCCGCCAGTACTTCTCGAAGGTGATTCCGCCGAGCGACAACAAGTTTGCCGCTCTCAATAGCGCGGTCTGGTCGGGGGGCTCGTTCATCTACGTTCCCCCGGGAGTCCACATCCAGTTCCCGCTGCAGGCTTATTTCCGGATCAACGCCGAGAGCATGGGCCAGTTCGAGCGGACGCTGATCATCGTCGACGAAGGGGCCAGCGTGCACTACGTCGAAGGCTGCACGGCGCCGATGTATACCTCCGAAAGCCTCCACAGCGCGGTGGTCGAGGTAATCGTCAACAAGGGCGCACGGTGCCGCTACACGACGATCCAGAACTGGGCCAATAACATCTACAACTTGGTGACCAAACGGGCGTACGCCTACCAAGATGCCACGATGGAATGGGTCGACGGGAACCTCGGCAGCAAGCTGACGATGAAGTACCCGGCGGTCCACATGATGGAGCCGGGGGCTCGCGGCGAGATCCTGTCAATCGCTTTCTCCAGCGCCGGCCAGCACCAGGACGCCGGAGCAAAATTGGTCCACGCCGCTCCGCACACCAGCGGCCAGATCATCAGCAAGAGCATCAGCAAGAACGGCGGGCGAAGCAGCTACCGAGGGCTGGTCCGCGTCGAGCCAGGCGCTCACCACAGCAAGAACAACGTCGTTTGCGATGCGTTGATCCTGGACGACATCAGCCGCAGTGACACCTATCCCTATATCGAGATCGCTGAGCAGGATGTCCAGATTGGGCACGAGGCGAGCGTCTCGCGGATCGGTGAAGAGCAGATGTTTTATCTGCTCAGCCGCGGATTGAGCGAAGCGGAAGCGAGCACCATGATCGTCAACGGGTTCATCGAGCCGCTCGTGAAAGAATTGCCGATGGAGTACGCGGTCGAAATGAACCGCCTGATCCAACTGCAGATGGAAGGCAGCGTCGGCTAAGCCGTTCGCTCAGAAAACCCTAGCCGACGGCGCTAGCCGCGGGTGCAGCAGCAGAAATCCCTGAGCCGACGGCGCTAGCCGCGGGTGCAGCAGCAGAAATCCCGGGGCTGTGTGGCCCGAGGCTAGCGCCTACGGCTCAAAAGATTGAAAGCACCGGCTTTTCTGACAGGACCTAAAGATCGACCGGCCCTGAAAGGCCGACCCTCCCGGCGGGAGGGGTGATAAGCGACCGCACACACTCCAGCTATCTCAATCCATGACTGCTACGGCTACCGATCTGAAATTTGATGCCGCGGGTTTTGAGGCTTTCATTGCCTCGCGGACGGAACCCGATTGGCTGATCGCGCTGCGGCGCGAAGCGTTTGAGCATTTCCAGAGCATGGAATGGCCGGCGCGGCGGGCTGAGGAATGGATCCGCAGCGATTTGCGGCTGTTTCAATTGGACAAGTTTCGCGTCCCGCTCACTCAAAGCGACACGCCGAGCGGCGAAGGGTTGCTCAGCGAAGGCGTTGAACTCGGCGGCCGAATCCTGACGGTCGACAGCCACTGCCGAGCGGAATCGCTCCGCGAGTCGCTGGCGGCCCAGGGCGTGATCTTCGGCAGCCTTGAGCGGCTGGCGAGCGAACAGCCGGAACTGGTTCGCGAGCATCTATTCTCCGCGGTCGATCCCGATTATGACCGCTTCGCCGCCCTGCACGCCGCGTTCTGGTCGGGAGGCCAGTTCGTCTACATCCCCCGCGGCGTTGTGGTTGCCGAGCCGTTGCATTTGGCGACGCTGCTCGGCGAAGGAAGCGTCGACCTCTCGCACACCTTGATCGTGCTGGAGGAAGGTGCCGAAGCGACCGTGCTGCACGAAGCGAACAGCGTTCAGCGGGATGCCGGAGGTCTGTCGCTCGGAGCTCTGGAAATTATCCAGCGGCCGGGTTCGCATCTGCGGTACGTGAGCCTCCAGGATCAAGGCTACAAGACGTTCCAGTTCGCCCATCAGCATGCGATCGTCGATCGCGATGCCTCGATCCAGTGGACGCTGGCCGCGATGGGCAACGGCTTCGCTAAGGTCAACCAGTCGGTCGCGCTGGTCGGCCCCGGTGCGGACAGCCAAGTCAACGGGGTGATGTTCACCGAAGGTCGGCAGCACATCGCCTACCACACCTTGCAGCACCACGTCGCTCCGCACTGCCACAGCGATTTTCTCTACAAGTCGGCCCAGCAGGATCAGAGCCGCACGGTCTGGCGGGGGATGATCAAAGTCGACAAAGCGGCTCAGAAGACCGACGGTTATCAGCGCAACGACAACCTGATCCTCTCCAGTCGTGCCCGAGCCGATTCGATTCCCGGATTGGAAATCGAAGCGGACGACGTTCGCTGCACGCACGGCAGCACGACGGCGCAGGTCGACGAAGAACAAGTTTTCTACGCCGAGTGTCGTGGGTTCACTCGCAATGAAGCGGTGCGGATGATCGTGACTGGCTTCTTCCAACAGATTTTTGATCGGATCACGATCGAGAGCGTCCGCGACGCGCTCGGACAGACGATCGCCCGTCAGGTCCGCGAATACGCCTAAGCCGCGCCGAGTACAGTCGACAAATACATCACCCTCCCGCTTGCGGGAGGGTCGGGCTCTTAGGCCCGGGGAGGGCAATGGGTTTCGGCACGAACTCCCGATTGAGCCGTTAGAAAACAAGCCAATGCGTTGAGGAAAAAGGGTCACCCGCCCTTATCACGCGAGCGTCTACCGGACCCTCCCCGCTCGTTCCTCGCGACCCTCCCGAGGGGAGGGTAACATCAGAGCAATTCTTTCCTCATTCACTCCCACTCTGCCATGACCATTACCGAAGACCACGTCCGTGAGCAGCTGAAAAAAGTCATCGACCCCGAGTTGTTCGTCAACATCGTCGATCTGGGCTTGATCTACGAAGTCAACATCGGCGAGCCCAAGGAAGATGGGCGGCACGATGTGAATATCGAGATGACGATGACCAGCCCGATGTGTCCAGCCGGTCCCCAGTTGGTGGCCAATAGCAAGCAAGCCGTGACCGAACTGGAAGAGGTCGATGAGGTCGATGTCAAAGTCGTGATGGATCCGCCGTGGACCCCCGAGAAGATGAGCGAGGATGCCCGGGATCAACTAGGTATCTTCTAGATGAACATTTTTATTGGCGAGTATGTCTGCGGCGGTGGCTACAGCCGCAGATCTCTCGACCAGATTCCCGCTTCGCAGCGGATGGAAGGGATGGCGATGCTCAAATGTGTCGCCGCCGATTTCGCCCGGTTCGCCGACTCGGTTCACCTCGCCATTGACTCCCGTTTTGACGTCGAGCTTCCGCCGGGGGCGACAGTCCATCGCGTTGCGGCCGAGACGCCGCTCTGGCCGCAGTGGATCGAGGCCTCCCGCAGTTGCGATACCGGATTGCTGATTGCCCCCGAGAGCGAAGGCGTGCTGGCACAGTGCGTGGCGATGCTCCAGTCGACAGGGCTGCGATTGCTCAACGGGTTCGGAGACTTCTTGCGGTCGGCGAGCGATAAGTGGGAGACCGCTCGGGTCTTTGCCGCGGCAGGAGTGCCCCACCCTCCGACATGGACGCTCGAGAGCCTTCCCGACTCGGCCACCTGCTCGACGCGCCGCTGGGTGGTCAAGCCTCGCGACGGCTGTGGCACCGGAGACGTGGTGACGTTTACCGAGTTCGCCGACGCCGTGGCCACCATGGAGCTTCCCGGGCGGATCCTCCAGCCCTGGATCGAGGGGCGAGCGGCGTCGGTGTCGATGATCGTCGATGCCAAAGAGATCACGATCTTGCCGGCGGTCTCTCAGACGCTCACCGCCGAGGACTGCGTCTATCGCGGCGGTCAGGGACCGCTCAACGCAGCGGACCAGCGGCGAGCGGCAAGTTTGGCGCGGGTGGCGGTCCGCGCCCTGCCCCGCACGGTCCGTGGCTTCATCGGCTTCGATCTCGTGCTGGCCGACGACCCCGCCCAGGATTGTGTGATCGAGGTCAATCCGCGACTGACGACGTCCTACGTGGGGCTGCGGCATATCGTCGACGGCAATCTGGCCGCTCGGCTGGCTGGCTTGGACCGCTCGCCGGTCCGCGCGGCGGTCGAGCCCAACAGCGTCTGCTGGAGCTCCGCGGGCGAAGTCTGGTTCGTCTAACCCATGGCCGTGCCCCCTGCCCCTACCCCTGCGACCGGCCCTGAGACCGGCTCTGCCCCTGAGACCGGCCCCCTCATCGTCGATGCGAATTCGGTCGGCGGGAACATCGTGGGATTGGATATCGGCGGGGCCCATATCAAAGCGGCGGACCGGGCAGGACGCACCCACTGCCAATCGTTCGCCCTCTGGAAACATCCGCGGCAGTTGGAGGAGGCGTTGCAGTCGGTCGTGGCTCGGTTCGCTCCGCTCGAGCGCCACGCCGGAAGCACGCGGTATGCCGTGACGATGACCGGCGAGCTGGCCGACTGCTTTCTCGATCGCGGCGAAGGGGTGACGAGGATCGTCGAGGCGGCTTGCCAAGTGCTCGGCTCCGACGTCCAGTTTTACGCCGTCGATGGCCGCTTCGTCTCGGCTGACGAGGCGATCGCCGACGACTCCTTGGTCGCCGCTTCGAACTGGCACGCGATGGCGACGCTGGCCGCCCGCCTCGAACCGAATGAAGGACTGCTGATCGACATTGGCTCGACGACTTCGGATTTGATTCCGCTTCGCCAGGGACGGGTGGCTACGCCGAGTCGAACCGACCACGAACGATTGGGGCGTGGGGAGCTGGTCTACGTCGGCATCGGGCGGACCCCAGTCTGTGCGGTGGTCGACACGCTCCCCTATCTCGGCGAGCACTCGCCGGTGATGAACGAAGTATTTGCGACGACCGATGACTGCGCGGTGGTGCTGGGGATGTGCGAGCCGGAGGAGTCGGACACCGACACGTGCGATGGTCGGCCCCGCACCGTGGCCGCTGCGAGCAACCGGCTGGCGCGGATGATCGGCTTGGATCATCGCAGCGTGAGCCGGGAAGATGCCGCGATCATGGCGGCGTTCGTCGTCGGCCGAATCCGTGCCCGGTTGTTGGTTGCCGCCGAAGTCCTTTCCAGCCCCGGTGCGACGTGGATCCTGTCGGGGCACGGCAGCAGCCTGCTGAGCGTTCCCGGCGACCGACGCTGTCTGGAAATTGCCGCGATGCTGGGTCCCGACCTGAGCCGTGTAGGGCCAGCCTTCGCAGTGGCTCACCTGGCGGCCAGTCTCGCAGAGGATCGCGCGGCCGAAGCGGAGCGGCACTGAGCCCAGTGGCGGATCGATGAGCCCGATGGTCGAGCAGCGAAACTTGAAGCGCCGCGTGGTGAAGCTCGGTGGCAGTCTGCTCTCCAATCCGCGGCTAACTGCCGCCGTCGGAGCGTGGCTCGCCCGTCAGCCGGCGGCGCAGAACCTGGTGGTCGTCGGCGGCGGTGAAACGGTCGAGGCGATGCGGAATCTGTCGCGGCTTTTTCCGCTGGACGACGTCGCGATGCACTGGCGCTGCGTCCGGTTGCTGCGAGCGACGTTTGAGATCTTTGCGGAGCTGTTTCCCGACTGGCAACCGGTTGCCCAGTGCGAGCGGCTGGAGGAGCTGCTCAAGGTGTCGCCGCGGCCGGGTGAGTGGCTGATTGCGGTCGACGCATTCTATTCGCCAGGGACGCACGATGCGGGGTTGCCGGTCGGCTGGGAAACGACGACCGACGCGATCGCCGCCTACCTCGCCCGCCTGGCCGCGGCGGACGAATTGGTGTTGCTCAAGTCGTGCCCGATTCCCGCGGAAGGTTCGCCCGAGGATCCCAAAGCGGGATCGCTCCGGCGGTTGACCGAGGCGGGGATCGTCGATCGGGCGCTAGCCACCGCCCTGCCCCGGGATCTGCCGCTGCGCGTCGAGCAGTTGCCATAGTCGCCTTTCGCTCCGCGAAAGTAGCGTTCCTGCAGCACCCTCCCCTCATCCGATCAGCCGCCGGGCGTTAGCCCCCGGTTCCGCAAACGCCGGGGAAACCGGACGCTAGCGCGTTGCGGCTGATAGTGCGGCAACCGAAATAAACAGCCCGGGTCGGCTACACGCGGCAGAGGTCGAGGATTTCGGCGGCCGATTTTTGGTACCCGATGTAGAACGGGCCAAACACGCCGTAGCGAGCGCTCGCTTCGTCGAACCGCATCTTGTAGACGATGTCTTTGAGGTACTGCGGGTTGCGTCCCCACAGCGTCACCATCCACTCCCAGTCATCGAGTCCCACGCCGACGGTGATCAGCTGCGAGACGCGACCGGCGTACTGGATGCCGCTCTGAGCGTGCTCGTTCATCATGCTGGTGCGGCGCGAGAACGGCTCGGTGAACCAGTTCGCACCGACGACGCGGCTCTTGCCCATCGGATAGAAACAGGCGGCCGGCCAATCGGGAAACTCCGGACGCAGCCGCTGCTCGGTCATCATCGGCAAGCGGCGTTCGTAGGCGGCGACCTTGGCCGCCAACTCCGGCGAATCGGCAGCGGCACCACCGGCGAGCAACCGCTCGCGGTATTGCTCGACCGTGGGAACGTATTCGCTCAACTCGCTCATCGAGACGAACGACCAGGTCGGTTCGATCGCCGCTCCCAGGGGCCCGGCAAGGATCGACTGATGGATCGCTTCGATCTTGAGCGGATCGGGGTCCATCATCGTCACCGCGAAGTCGGCTTTGTGACCGCTGATCGCAAACGTCTGCAGCCGCTGCGGGCGGGCATCGCCGGTGGGCTCGCAGGCAGCGACCAACGCCTCGCGACCGGCCGAGCGATCGACCGCCGGCAGGGCATCGCGGCGAAAACGGTAGAAGAAGTGGGAGCAGTGCCACCCGCTGAGCGGGATCGTCGACGGCTCGGGAAGTGGTTGCCGAGCCGCGTGAGGAGGGCCTTGGGGAGGGCCTTGGGGAGGGCCTTGGGGAGGGCCTTGGGGAGCGCCTTGAGGAGGGCCTAGCGAAGGGCTCTGCGGAGCATTCATGGCAGCGAATTTTGGGGCAAGCGTTCGAAGCATTGAGCTGTCGATTTTAAAGCCCCCGAAGGAACCCGGCGAGGGGAACGAGCAGCCCGAGGCGGGGCGTCACTTCAGCGTCCACTGGGTAAACGCCTCGCGGAAGCCGAAATGTCGCTGCCAGTACCGAGCCCCGCTCGCTCCAAAGTAGCCGTACGGAAAGGGAGCCTGGCGAGCTGCTGTGGCGTGCGGTACCGGAACTCCCCAGTGCTCCGTTCCTCCTGCGATCGGTCCACCCAGCACGGGTCCTCCGCCGCCCGGTTCCCCCCCCACGCTGGTCCAGCCGCCAGCCCGGTCGTCGCACAACTCCCCTGCTCCGCCGTAGCCGTAGTCGGCGTAGTTGGCGTAGTCGGCGTGGTCGGCGTAGTCGGCGTGGTCGGCGTGGTCGTAGTGGGCGTGGTCGTAGTGGGTGCCGGCGTAGTAGGCGAAGTAGGCGAAGTCGGCTTCCACGACCCCGCTGGCGGCCTCGGGTCTCGGGAGCATTGGATCAAGCACGACCGGGGCTGGAAGGACGCCGGTCCACGAGGACGCGGCGGCCACGGCCGCTGGCGGCGCGGCGGCGGTGGGTGCGGCGGCGGTGGGTGCGGCGGCGGTGGGTGCAGCGGTCGGCTTGGCCGGCAATGTGGCGGGGATTCCCCAGAACGCCCTTCCCGCGGTTCCGCTGCTGGCCGCAGGTCGCGTGGGGCTTTGGGCGGCGAGCGTCGGGGCGAGAGCTGCAGCGACAGCAAATTGGAGGGAGAGCGCGGCGAGGCGGCTGGCGGGGAGGAGCTGGTAGCGCATGGGCTGGAAAGGCATGGTGCGGTGAGTGCGGTGGCGGTGGGTTCGGTGCGGTGGCGGTGGGTTCGGTGCGGTGACGGTGGGTTCGGTGCGGTGACGGTGGGTTCGGTGCGGTGACGGTGGGTTCGGTGCGGTGGCGGTGGGTTCGGTGGCGGGCGATTCCTAGCTGGTAAGAGATACCCCTTTTGAGGTTTCGGCAGTTTGGGGTGGATTTCCGGAGCCCTTTTCCGCTCGGGGAACGAAAAACCGGTCTGGTGGCCGTGGAATGGAGGCTCGTATAGTCGCTCCGCCGCGGGGGTTTAGGCGGTTTATTCGGTCCGGGGTGGTGGGGTTGGGTCGGTTGGCAAAGGTTTGCCGTCTGGTGCACTTCGGATCGATCGCAGCAATTCGGCGGTCCGATACTTGCAAAGCCGTTGCGATCCCCGTGAGGGACTGGTGAACCGGATTAGGGTTTAGGGAAGGAGCAATCGTCATGGCAACGACTCGCAGAGCCTTCATTGCGGGCGTGGGCGCCGCTGCTGCACTTGCTGCGGGCCGCGGATGGGCCGCCCCTCCGGACTCGGATCTTAAAGAGCCGGTCTACCGGGTCACGTTGGCGAGCAATCTGCCCAAGCAGACCCAGCATTCGCTCGACGAAGGGCTGGCGATGGCCCGCGAAGCGCTGGCCCACAGCCGCGCCAACTACGACGACTACACTGCGACGCTCGTCAAACGCGAACGCGTCGACGGCGTGGTCGGGGGCCCGGAGTACATGTTCCTGAAGGTCCGCAATCGCAAAGTCGCAGACGGCAAGCTGGTCTCGCCGCTGAGCGTCTACCTGACGTTCCTCAGCCCGGCGTCGACCAAGGGCCGCGAAGTGATCTACGTCGAGAATCGCAACGACGGCTACATCACCGCGCACGAGGGAGGCATCAAGGGACGCTTCCTGCCGACCGTCACGATCCATCCCACCGGGGCGCTGGCGATGCGGGGTCAGCGGTATCCGATGACTGAGATCGGACTGGAAAATCTGATGGTCAAGCTGCTCGAACGTGGCGAAACGGCTCGGCAGTACCCCGACGTGAAGGCCGAGTTCCGCAAGAACGCGCGGGTCAAGGACCGGACCTGCACGGTGCTGCAAGTCACTCAGCCCACCAAGCGTCCCGACCTCGACTTCTACCTCGCTCAGGTCTTCATCGACGACGAGCTGCGGGTGCCGATCCGCTACGTCGCCTACGACTGGCCCAAGAGTGAAGGCGAAAAACCCGAAGTGATCGAGGAGTACACCTACCTCGACCTAAAGGTCAACGTTGGCCTGACCGACGCCGATTTCGACGTCAACAACCCGAGTTACAGCTTTTAGGGCAGTTCGGCAAATCGTCGCCGCGTGCATCCATCAGCCGCCGGGCGCTAGCCCCCGGTTCTCGAGAACGCCGCAAGAACCGGACGCTAGCGCGTGGCGGCTGATTCCCGGAAGCAGCGTTTAAGCGTCGTGCCGGCGGTAGGCGGTGGCTAGCTCCGTAGGACTCGCTCCGCGGGCGAATCGCCACTGCAGGCGAAGGTTGAGCCACGTCTGTCGCCATACGCCTCGGGCTCGCCAGCGGCGGGCATCGACGAACACCGGCCCGTCGAGCAAAACGGGGCGGCTGAGGCGGCGGAGACGCGACGCGAGGATCAGGTCCTCCATCAGCGGCTCGTCGGGAAAGCCGCCGAGTTCGCCGAACCACTCGCGGCAGACGAAGATCGCTTGGTCGCCAAACGGCAGTCCGCGCCACCGCACCCGCGCCGCATTGCCCCATTCGAGCAGCCGGTAGCTGGCCGCATCGTCCTCGATCCGCTGTCGCAGCGCTCCCCAGCGACGCTCGGGTGCGGCGGCAAAATGGGCGGCGATCTGGTCGATCGCCGTCGGGGCTAAATGATTGTCGGCGTGCAGGAAGAGCAGCACGTCCCCCTTCGCCGCGGCGGCTCCCACGTTCTGTTGCCGCGCCCTGCCGGCAGGGGAGCGGAGCACCAGGGCACCGGCGGCAGTGGCCCGCTCGGGCGTCTCGTCGCGGCTCCCCCCGTCGACCACAATCGTCTCCACTGCGCCCCCAGCGATTGCCGAGCGGACCGCGCGTTCGATGCCGCGGGCTTCCTGAATGGCGGGGATGATGACTGAGACGCTGACGCGATTCATCGCCCCCCACCTGCCGGTTTCATGCGTCGCTGTTGGGGCTCGGGAGACTGAGGCTCAGGAGACTGGGGCTCAGGAGACTGGGGCTCAGGAGACTTGGACGATGCGGTATCGGGCGTAGGCGAGCGGGCCGAGCACCAGCAGCGGTGCCCAGGCGGCGGTCGCCGGATCGATCATGTCGCTTCCGCCCATCATGTGAAACCCGGTCCGCAACCCGAAGAACAAGCCGACGAGTCCGGTCGCGTAGCCAGCGACCACGAACAGATTGCGCTCGCTGCGGCCGACGACTAGCGACAGGCTGAGCACGATCAGACTGAAATCGAGCGGGGGTCGCAGCCAGCGGTCGTGCAGCGTGACGCGGACATCGGCGGCACAGTAGACCGCCGGGTTGCTGACGCGGCGGACCAGGTCGGCGGTCGTCGCCATCCGCTTCCACGAGCTGCCGCTCTGCAAGAAATCGTACTCGACGCGGCTGGCGACGAAGCACTGGCCGGGCTCGAGCCAGGGCGTGTCGAGCGGCGTCCGCAACGCAGTCTGGTTTCCCAGCGTTTGCGACGGGAGCGAGTCGATCTCCTGCGGGCTGCTGACCCTCGAGAGGAGGTATCCGGAGGGATGTTCCGCCGTTGCGCCGACCCAGTGGGCGAGTTCGGCGTTGAGCTGCTGGCCGAATTCGGGCAGCAGCGGGTGGATCTTAAAGGCGGGGGCGACGATCTCCTTGCGGAGCACGATCAGACTTTTGCCCTTGATCAGCACTCCCGCCATCGTGTCGTAGCAAGGCAGCAGCGGTTGCTCGGTCTCGCCAGCAAGATCCTTGGCTTTCATCCCCAGCTTGTCCTGCCACCGGGGAAGCAGTAGCTCGCGGTTCAGGGCTGCGAATCCGATCACGCCCGCGGCGGCCAACAGCATCGGACGGACGATCCGCCCGTGGCTGACGCCCGAGGAGAGGATCGCGGTCAGTTCACCGCTGCGGCGGAGCAAGCCGATGGTGAAGATCAGCGCCAGTAGCGCGATCACCGTGCTGGTCATCTCGAACAGCATCAGCATGAAGGGCCCGTAAAAGCCCAAAAATGCAGCGGCCATACTCCCGGTCCGCTCGGCGTGCTCGGCCAGATCGTCCACGTTGGTGAACGCGTGGAAGACGACGAACACCCCGGCGATCGAGACGAAGCAAACCAGCAGCGTGCGGAGGTAGACGTACAGGATGTAGCGGTCGATGCAGGTCACGCTCGATCCACGCTCGCCAGCACGATTGGGAGGACTAATGAAGACGACAACCGAGCCTCCGCTTATCGCACCTTCGCCCCCCACAGAGCAAGACTGAAGTCCGCGTCACGCGTGAAGCTAGCCCGATGCCACTTCCAGTGAGCCGACGGCGCTAGCCGCGGGTTCCGTCGCGCTGCCGAACGGGTCGAGCCTGTAGCTGAACGCTGCGACGGCAAAACGGTTACTCACGGCACTACCCGCAGTGGACCCGAGGCTAGCGCCTACGGCTCAGGATTTCCTCGCGTCCCTGACGTACGGATCGCTTCGGCGAGCAAGCGGATGCCTTCGCGGAGCCGCTCCGGCGGTTGGACTCCAAACGTCAGCCGGGCCGTGTTGGTGGCGACGCGGTCGCCTTCTTCCGGATAGCAGTACTGGCCGGGGACGTAGAGCACCCCTTTGTCGAGCGCCTGCTTCCAGAGTTCGCCGTCGGGACCCGCCGCGCAGCCCTCCGGCAACGTCAACCAAACGTACAGCCCGCCGGCCGGGACATCGTACGCGACTCCCGCAATCGGCCGCAGGTATTCATCGCAGGCGGCGATCATCGCATCCCGCTTGGCGCGGTAGGCCTCGCGAAGCCGGCGGAGATGCTCGTCGAGCATTCCCGAATTCAAGATCCCGGCGACCAGGCGTTGGTTGAGGTGGGGAGAGCCGAAGTCGATGATGCCTTTGCGGCGGGTCATCGCCGTATAGAGCGGTTCGGGGGTGACTCCCCAGCCGACGCGCAGTCCGGGAGCGAGGTTTTTGGAGAACGTGCCGCTCTCGACCGTCCGTTCCGGGTCGGCCCCGAGATCGCTCAGACTCGGGATATCCTCGCCTTCGAACCGGAGTTCGCGATACGCGTTGTCGACGATCAGCAGGATGGTCGCCCGGTCCCGCCAATTCTCGAGCACCTGCAGGATCTGCTTGCGACGTTCGAGCGACATCGTCGTGGCCGCTGGGTTGTCGAAGTCGGGAACCAGGTAAACCGCTTTGACGCGAGCCAGTTCACCGGCGGTGGCCAGGTGGCGGAGAGCCCCCTCGAGTTCGTCGGGAATCATCCCTTCGGCATCGGTCCCCACGCCGCGAGCCCGCGCCCCGAGATCGCGGAGAATATTCAAGTAGACGAAGTAGGTCGGCGAAGCACACAACACGATGTCGCCGGGATCGAGCAAACACTCCGAGGCCAGCTGCAAGAATTGATTGCTGCCGGCGGTCAGGATCATTCGCTCGGCGTGCCGCTCCGGCTGGACGGCAAAGTACCGGTGGGCGATCCCGCGGCGGAGATCCTCATCCCCCACGACCGTCCCGTACTGGAGCGCCTCCCGCGCTGCCCGAGGATCGGCGAAGAGCTCGCCGCTGATCGTGCCGAGTTCCTCCACCGGCAACGTGGCATTGTCGACAAACCCGGCGGCCAATGAGATCGTCGCCGGATTAGCGAGCGCCAGCGACATCAGGCTGCTGATCGGTTGGCTGCTGGCGGACCGGCCTCGGTGTCCGAGCGTAATCAGCGGCTGCGGACGCCGCATGACGGTCGACATGGATTTTCTCCCCCCTGTCAGGGTGTGATCGGTTAGAACAAAACGACGAGACGCTCGCAAAGGCTTGCTCTGCTAGGACAATCTCGGGACCGTTGGGTTCACTGCTGAGGCGCTGCCAGAAGTGTGCTCCATCAGCCGCCAGGCGGTAGCTTCGATTATCGATCAGCCGCAACGCGCTAGTGTCCGGTTCTCACCGCGGTTCGGGAACCGGAAGCTAGCGCCCGGCGGCTGATGAATATTTCGGGCTAGTCGCGGGTTCTGTGCCGATATTCCAGGGCCGCGAGGCCCGCGGCTGGCGCCTACGGCTCAAGAGTTTTCAGCAGCACGCTCACCGGGAAGGATGACAGACGTGTTCCCGCGCCCGCGACCTCCCCGCCTCGACCTCCGCCAATTCCGCCCACTGCACCGTAACTTGGTGGCCCCCAGCAGTTCCACCCTTAATCCTCCTCAGGGAAGCATCGCTGCAGCCGGCGAGCCAACGGAGAGCCGCTTGGCGAGAATCGCGCTCTGGCGAGAGTCGTGCGTCGCCACCTCGCAGTTTCTGCTCCGCGGGCTCTCGGAAATCTGTTATCCGCCCACGTGTGTCCTCTGCCACGGTCCGCTGCGAGGCGGCGCGATCAGCCGCACACTTTGCGTCGACTGCTGTGCGGCGCTCTGCGCGACGGCGGCCGAGTTTGCCTGCGATCGCTGCAGCCGTCCGCAGCCCCCCCTTTCGCCCACTTCCGACTCGCCCGCTGCCGACTCGCCCGCTGCCGACTCGCCCGCTGCCGACTCACCCGCGTCCACGGTGCTCGCGTCCACGGTGCTCGCGGCGGAGAGTCGACCGCTGCGGCTGTGTGCGGCGTGCGGCAAGCGGAAGAGCGCGATTCAGCGGAGCGTGGCGCTGGGGATGTATCGGGACGTGATGCGGGAAGCGGTGGTGGCGGCCAAGCGACTGTCGTTCCAACCGTTGACGCTGGCCCTCGGCGGGCTGCTTGGCCAGCGGGTTCTCGAGGCCTGGGGGTCGCTGGCGATCGGTGCGGTGACGTTTATTCCCTCGCATTGGAAGCGGCGGTGGGGCCGGAGGGGGTGTCCAGCCCAGTTGCTCGCCCGCCAAGTGGGGCGGGTCCTCGAGGTCCCGGTCGTTCCGCTGCTGCGATCGCGTCGTTCGACGGCGAAGCAGGGAACTTTAGGGGATGCGGAGCGTAGGAAGAATGTGTGCGGTGCCTTTCGCGCAAAAAAGGGCTATGCTCTTCTAGCGCCGCGCGTGCTGGTGGTCGATGATGTATGGACGACCGGTGCGACGCTGGAGGAGGCTGCGCGGGTGATCCGTCAGGAGTATGCCGCGGAGATTTTCGCGGCGGTCCTCGCCCGAGCGCTCGGGACCCACGACGGCTGAGCTCCCAGCCGATCGAGCTATTCGACCGGATCGGCGATTGGCCTGCTCTCTTCGTATCCGACCACTCCCCTGCTCCTGAACGCCATGCCGCCCGTCTCAAGCGATTCCGATTCCACGGTGCCCGCGACCCGAGGGACTTTTCGCCGCGCGGTGCTCCGCGGATTGGGGGTCGTGCTGCCCCCGCTGCTGACCTTGGTCCTGTTCATCTGGGCCTGGAACTTGATCGAGAGCTACGTGCTGTTGCCGGTCGAAGCGGGGATTCGGCACGCGGTGGTGTGGACGATTCGCGACATTCAGCCCACGCTGCCGGCCGAGGCGGTCGAGCGGGCAGGAACCGAGCTGTCGGCCGGTTTCACCTACAACGGCGTGGATTACGTGCTCGATCCGGCGGGTCGACGGTTTCTTCCCCAGTATGTCGTCGAGTACGTCAACGGGAACCTCGATCGGCTCGGCCCCTACCAGCCATCGCCCCTGACCGCCTCGGCGTACTGGCATCGCTACGTCGAGCTCCGCTATCTCCCGCGAACGATCGTCGTCCCCGTCTTTTTGATCGTCTTCCTGGCGGTGCTCTATTTTCTCGGCCGGATCTTCACCCATGGGCTCGGCCGTTGGGCGATCTCCACTTTCGATCGCTTCATCAGTCGGCTGCCGCTGATCAGCAACGTCTATGGATCGGTCAAGCAAGTCACCGATTTCGTGTTCAGCGATCGGCAAATCGAATTCAACCGGGTCGTGGCGGTGGAGTATCCGCGGAAGGGAATGTGGTCGCTCGGGTTCGTCACCGGCCAGAGCATGCTCGACATTTCCAAGGCCGCTCAGGAACCGGTGCTGAGCGTCCTGATGCCGACCTCACCGATGCCGATGACCGGGTTCACGATCACGGTCCGCAAGAGTGAAGCGGTCGACATGAACCTCACGATCGACCAGGCGATCCAGTTCATCGTCAGCTGCGGCGTGGTGGTGCCCCCCAACCAGCAGCAGAACGCCCCGCGGCTGCAAGCTGGCGCGACCGCCCCGCACGGTCTCCAGTCGCAGACGGGACCTGCACAACCAGGCTCGGCCGCGGTCGACGTGCGGAACGCCAGCCCCTGGTCGGCCAATCTCTCGGTCACTTCGGCCGATTCCAGTCGCGAAGGGCCCTCCGAGACGCCGCCGCAAAATACCTGACGCGGTGTTTTCTTGGGCGGCGAGCCCGTAAACTTCGGGGAGCCCGTGAATTCCGGGTGCAGTCTTCACCTCGCCCGAACTTCGACCACTGCTCCCCCCTTGGGTCCGCGATGAGCGCTCGCTTCGAGATCGACGGAAACTCGCCCGCCCCCCTGGCCAAGCGAGCCGGGGCGACTCTGACCGAACCGCCACGGCGTGACACTCGACCGTCGGCAGCGAGAAGCTGGCGATCGCGTGCACGCACCGCCGCGGTGGCAGTGGTCCTCGGCGCGGCAACGATGGCCGGGATCGGGCCGCGAGTCGCCGGACAGGAAGTGGGGCGGGAGCCGCTCGATCCGGGCGAAATCGTCCTGCAACTGGCCCACCCCAGCTACCAGCGCCGCGAAGTCGCCAGCCGGCAATTGTTGGCCGCCGGTGACGAAGCGGTCGCCCCGCTCGAGGCGGCCGCCCGCGAGGGAGACTTGGAGTTGGTCGAGCGGGCCAGCGTGATATTGCAAGACCTGGCGACGCTCGAGACCCCGGGCGAAGCGACCGTGGCCTGGGACGCCCTCACGCGGCTGGAGAAGACGGGACCGGGGGCCGCTTCCTCACGAGCCAACGCCGCCAAGACGATCATTCGCGAAGAGCGGAATGAACGGGCGCGGACGCGGCTGGAGTTGGCGGGAGTCGCGGTCGGTTTCCAGGAGCTGACGTTGGGGTCCGAGATGAACGTCTGGAACGCCATCCGCTTTCCCGCCGACTGGAGCGGCAGCGAGAAAGTCCTCGAGTGGTTGCCGTGGATTTACGAGTCATCGATGGTGGTGATCGAGGGAGCTTCGGCCACTCCGCAGGTCTTGGACGCGGTGGGGCGGATGCCGAATGTCCGCGAGGTCCAGATCCGCGACGCGGAACTCTCGGCCGCTGCGCTCGAATCGCTCGCGGAACTCAGCCGGATCGATACCCTGGAACTGCTGTTCGTGGAGATCGGCGACGCTCCAGAGGATCTCGCGGCGCTGACCGAATTGCCGCTGCGGCACCGGTTGATCCTGACCGGGACCGAGTTTGATGAAACGGCAGTCGAGGCGCTCCGCAAGCAGTTGCCCGGGCTGGAGATTACCTTTAGCCGGGGCGGTTTCTTGGGCGTCCAGTGCAAACCGATGGATCTTGCCTGCGTGATCCAGCAAGTCGTACCCGGTTCGGCAGCCGATCGAGCCCAGCTCCAGCCGCAGGACGTGATCGTCAAATTTGGCGATCATCCGGTGCAGCAGTTCCTCGATCTGCAGCAGGCGGTCCGTCGCTACACGCCCAAAGACAAATTGGAAGTGACGGTGATCCGCAACGGTCAAGAACTCGTCCTGCCCATTCAGCTCGGGCGGCAGTAAGTGGCGGAGTTGCGATTGGCGGATTCTTCGGACGTGCCCCACGACGGAAGTTGGCGTTCGGCGTCGTGGCGGACTCAGCTGCGGCGGCGGTTGCTCACTTGGTTCACCACCTCGGCTCGCGATCTGCCGTGGCGAAAGACGCGCGACCCGTATGCGATCTGGGTCAGCGAGGTGATGCTGCAGCAAACGCAGGTCGCCACGGTGATCCCCTATTTCGAACGCTTTCTTCGCGACTATCCGACGCCCGCGGCGCTGGCCGCGGCCGACGAAGCGGAAGTGCTGCGGCGGTGGGAGGGGCTCGGTTACTATCGCCGGGCCAAGCAGCTGCATGCCGCGGCCAAACGGATCACTGCCGAGCACGGGGGACGGTTTCCGGAAACCTTTGAGGCGGTCCTGGCGCTGCCGGGGATCGGCCGGTACACCGCCGGGGCGGTCCTGTCGATCTCCCGCGACCAGCGGTTGCCGGTGGTCGAAGCCAACACGCTGCGGCTCTACAGCCGCTTGATCGCGCTTCGCCAACCGCCGACCGCGACGGCCCCCAATCGGCTGCTCTGGGAAGTCGCCGCGGCGATCCTGCCCCGCCAGCAGGCGGGACGGTTCAACCAAGCCGCGATGGAGCTTGGGGCCCTGCTCTGCACCCCACGCAATCCCGACTGCGAGCGGTGTCCGCTCCGCAGCCTCTGTCCGACCCGACGGGAGGGACTGCAGGAGGAGATCCCCGGCAAGGTTCGGACGCTGCAGTACGAGGATCGCAGTCACGTCGCAGTCGTCGCCCAGCACGAGGACCGTTTCTTCCTCCGCCGCTGTCCTCCCGGTGGGCACTGGGCAGGGCTGTGGGACTTTCCTCGCTACGATTTGACCCCCGCCGCCGCGCTGCCCGGGGACGCGCTAGCGGCCGAGGTCGAACGCCGGTTTGCCGCGGAGTTCGGGTTTGCTGTCCGCTTGGGCGAAAAGCTGAAAACGCTGCGGCACGGCGTGACGCGGTTTCGAATTACGCTCGACGCCTTCACCGCCGAAGCGAACCGGCGGGAGGCCGATTCGGCCGAGTGCGGATGGTACCAACCCCACGAGATCCTCGACCTGCCGCTCAACACCACCGGCCGCAAGCTGAGCCGGTTGTTGCCATAGTCGCGCTTTGCTCCGCGAAAGTAGCGCTCGACCGCTACTTTCGCGGAGCAAAGCGCGACTATGGCAGCTGCCTCTCCATGATCACGACGTCGAGCAGGCGGCCGAATTTTTCGCCGACGTTGTGCATGGTTCCCACCGGCGTGAAGCCGAACTGTTCGTGGAGCCGCAGGCTGGGTTGGTTCTCCGCCTCGATGCGGCTCAGCAAGACGCGGAACTCCGCCGCGGTGGCGAACGCGAGCAGCTCGCGGAAGAACCGTTTGCCGAGCCCTTGCCGCTGGGCGACCGGCAGCACCCACACCGAGACTTCCGCCGTGCCGTCGTACGCTTCGTAGGCCGACCACCGCGAGAGGCTGGCCCAGCCGACGACCTCCGCGTCGATCTCCGCAACCCAAGCCGGGTAGCGCCCATTCTCTCGCGCCCGCCACCATTGCTCGGCGTCTGCCGGAGACAACGGCCGCGTGCGAAAGCAGTTGACGGTCTCGGCGATCTCCCGGTTCAGAATCGCAGCGATCGCCGGAAGGTCGCTCTCGGTGGCAAGTCGAAGCGTAACCAAGGTTAGACGCCGGCGAGCGGGCCGGTGCTGTCGCCGAACGCTTCGACTTCGACGCCCATCCGGTCGAGCATCGAGACGTACAAGTTGCACAGCGGAACTTGACCTTCGGCGGCGAGGTGTCGACCGGTCTCGATCGTGCCGCCACCGCGGCCGCCGAGCAGGATCGGGAGGTTGTCGGGATCGTGGCGATTGCCATCGGACATGCTCGAACCGAACAGAATCATGCTGTTGTCGAGCAGCGTCGACTCGCCCTCTTGGATCGATTTGAGCTTGTTCAAGAGCCGCGCGAACTGTTCGACGTGCCAACGGTTGATCCGCTGGTACTGATCGATCTTCTCTTCTTTGTTCTCGTGGTGCGACAGCTCGTGGTGTCCGCCGCGAACTCCGTCAACGAACGAGAAGTTCCTTCCCGAGACGTCGTTGGCGAACATCAGTGAGCAGACGCGCGTCGAATCGGTTTGGAAGCTGAGCACGATCAGATCCATCATGATCTCGATGTGCTCGCGGAAATCGCGAGGGATTCCCGGTTGGCGGCTGGCGAGCTCGGCCGGATCGAGCGTCGGCTCCCACTCTCGAGGCTCCTGCCGCGTGGCGTACTCGATCCTCTTTTCGACCGCCCGCACCGAATCGAGATACTCGTCCATCTTGAATTGATCATCGCGGCCGAGCCGCGGCCGCAGCTGCCGCGCGTCCTCGAGCACGAAATCCAATAGGTTCTGATACGACTCAGCCTGTGCCGACGAACTGTGGGTGCCGCGGCCAAACAAACGCTGGTAGACCAGCCGCGGGTTGATCTCCTTGGCGACCGGCCGCGTGGGGCTTTGCCAGGAGATATGGGAGCCGTACAGCCGGGTGTAACCGACGTTGCTGTCGATCCCGCTGATCACCGGTTCGGTTCCCAGTTCGAGCGACGGCAGCGGCGTGAGCCCGCTCACATGCTGGGCCATCAATTGGTCGACCGAGATCCCCCCGCTGCTGATATCTTTGCCCGTCGTTTTGGCGACTGGCATGCCGGTGAGGAAATTGGCCGTCTTGGCATAATGGCCGTCGCCGCCATGGCTGTTTTTCTTGTCCAGCCCCGAGAGGACTAAGACGTCGCTGCGGAGCTCTCCGAGCGGCTCGAGCGATGGAGTCAGTTCATAGTCGCGGCCGGTCTTTTCGGGCACCCACGCTTTTTCCCAGACGCCGTTGGGAAAGTAGATGAAGGCGGCTCGCACCGGAGCGCCGCTGGTCGCCGCAGCCGCTTCGGCTCGAGCCTGCCGTGGCGCCACCGACTGGAGCGCGGGAAGCGCCAAGGCCACGCCTGCCCCGCGGAGAAACTTCCTGCGGGAGAGCGGCTGCGAGAGGAGGTGTCGCTCGTTCATGGTGGGCTCCAGGGGTGGGGGGACGCCAGGCTCTGTCAATAACCGTCTTTCACCAATACCCTCCCCCCGGGAGGGTCGGGCTCTCAGGCCCGGGGAGGGCCGTCAAAAATCATAGTCGCACACGGTTCAACGTTGCGTGTCTCCCTCCCCGCTCGTTCCTCGCGACCCTCCCGGGGGGAGGGTGTCGTTTAAGCCTCGGTATCCGCGGACCCCGCGGAAACCGGACGCTAGCGCGCGGCGGCTGATGGGTCGGCGGCGGCCGCTTTGAAGTACCGGTGTTGGAACGGATAGCTGGCGGCGATCGTCTCGATCAGCACCGCCGCTCGCATCTCGTTCGCCTCCAGCGCTTCGAGGGAGTCGGTGATCACACAGTCATCGAACTTGTTTAGCCCGCGGCCGAGGGCGAAGCCGAGCAGCTTGCGGATGAAGTGCCGTTGGAATTCGTCCTGGCGCCGGAGCAATACTTGTTTTAACTCTTCGGGGCCGCTGAAGGCTTCGCCCGAGGGAAGTTTCCCCGCCGCATCGATCGGAAACCCGTCGTCCTCGGTTCGCCAGCGACCGATCGCATCAAAATTCTCCAGCCCAAAGCCGAGCGGGTCCATGCGGTTGTGGCACGAGGCGCACTCGGGGTTCGCGCGGTGCACCTCCAGCCGCTCGCGGAGACTCAACTTCTTGCCCTCCTCGTGCGCCTCCTCCAGTGCCGGGACGCCCGGCGGCGGTGGCGGGACACGCGAACCGAGCACTTCCTCCAAAATCCATCGTCCCCGCAGCACCGGGCTGGTTCGTCGCGGATAGGACGATGCGGTCAGAACTGCCCCGAGGGTGATCACCCCTCCGCGCCGTCGGCTCTCGAGCGCTACCCGTTGCCAGGGAGCATCGGCCGGAACATCCAACTGATAATGCTTGGCGAGCGTTCCGTTGGCATGCACGTAGTCCGCATCGATCAGCTCGAGCAGCGGCCGGTCCTCGCGGAACACGCCAGCGACCAAGCGAACCGCTTCCTCGCGCATATCCGAGGCGAGCTGGGAGCTGAATTCGGGATACAGTTCGGAGTCGGGGGTGGCAGTGGTCGCCAGGTTCGAAAGCCCCAGCCACTGCAGGCCAAAGTTCTCGCCGAGCGCCCGCGCTCGGGGATCGGCCAGCATCCTCCGGACTTGCTTGCGAAGTCCCTCGGGGGTGTAGATCTCCTCCGAATTGGCCGCGGCGAGCAACGCCTCGTCGGGAATCGAAGACCAGATGAACAGCGACAGACGCATCGCCAGCTGATGCGGCGTGAGCCGCTGGACGCCCCCTTCTTCCGGCTCCGATTCGACGACGAACAGGAAGTGCGGAGAGACCAAGATGGCCTTGAGCGGTTGGCGGACGGCGGCGACGAAGTTTGCTCCCGCAGCTCTCTCGGTTTCAAACAGTACCAGCAGACGTTCGATTTCAGCATCCTGCGGAGGCCGCCGCCAAGCACGGCGGGCAAACTGGCGGAGGGTTTGGCTCGCCGCCTCCCGTTCGCTCAGGCTCTCCGAGGGCGTGGCGATGTCCAGCGCGGCTTGCTCGATCAGCCGATCGGCCGCGGCGAGATAGCTTTCGACGTGGATTGCCGAGGTGAACAGGGCGTCGCCGGTCGTGTCAAAACCTTCGCCGCCCCCGCCATCGGAAGGCAACTCCACTCCGGCGGGAAGTTCGAGGGAGAGCAGATCACGGATGGCGTTGGTGTATTCGGTCCGCGTCAGCCGGCGGCTCATGACGTGCCCGCGATACCAGGCCTGCGTTTCGTCGGTCGCTAGCTGATTGCACAGATCCTGCTCGGGCCGCGAGTCGATCCAGCGATAGAAGTCGGACTTCTGCGGATCGGTCAGCTGGGGGCTACCCTCCGGCGGCATCTCGTTCAGCCGGATGCGTTTGGCGACGCGGTCCCAGAGATCCATCTGGGCTGCCGCCGAATCGCCGTCGACGAACGGGGCCAGGTCGAACTCCCCTTCGGCTTCCTCGCCGCGGTGGCACTCGAGGCACCGCGATTCGATGATCGGGTGGATCTTGTCCTGGTACATCGCTTTCCACGCCGCCAGCTTCTGCTCCGCCTCCTCGGCCGCGGCGGCCGAGAAGGCCGCTGCGACGAACAAGAGTACCAGCAGGAAAGGCGACAGCAGGAGTCGGCAGCACACGGCGGGAGAGAGGCGGGTGAGCATTGGAACGCCTGAAGGGAGTCAGTTTGGTCGTGCCGCGAGCCCCAGCCGCGCGACTCGGCTCGTTCGGCCCAAGCAGTTATACTGATTGAACCGACCGCCACCCACCATTCGTGTCCCCGAGATGAGGAGTTCAAGCGATAATGATGCGACGCTGGTTTACCGCACTTAGCAGCCTGGCAATGCTCGCCGCGATTCCCGCGGCCCATGCGGCAGATTCCACCGCGGCGAAGACGGAACCGCTGACGCTCGGCGATAGCAGCCTGGTGGCGGGGATTCCTGGGAGCGGTCCTCTGAAGATGTCGGAACTCGAGGCTTGGCTGGACGATCCTGCGAATCACGAGCCGCTCGAGTTCGAGCTGCCCGAGGGCTTGCGAGCCGCTCAAGCGAATATCTTCATTCCCGAGAACAGCCCTCTGACGCGGGCCCGCATCGAGCTCGGCCGCCAGCTGTTCTTCGAGCCCCGGATGTCGGCCGACTTCTCGGTCAGCTGTGCGACTTGCCACAACCCCGAGGAAGGCTACTCGGCGCACACGCAATTCGGCGTCGGCATCCGCGGCCAAGAGGGAGGCCGCAACTCACCGGTCGCTTACAACCGAATCGTGAGCCGCGAGCAGTTCTGGGACGGACGAGCGGCGAGCCTCGA
Source organism: Candidatus Laterigemmans baculatus (assembly GCF_010367455.1). Classification (GTDB taxonomy): domain Bacteria; phylum Planctomycetota; class Planctomycetia; order Pirellulales; family Pirellulaceae; genus Laterigemmans; species Laterigemmans baculatus. The sequence goes on from NZ_WRPR01000002.1 coordinate 83,438, forward strand.
GGATCAGGCCATCGGCCCGATCGCCAACCCGATCGAGATGGGCAACACGCACGAAGCCTGCGTCGCCTGCCTTTCGGAGATTCCCGAGTACAAGCTGCAGTTTGAACGAATCTTCGAAGATGGGCTGACCATCGAGAACGTGGGCAAGGCGATCGCTTCGTTCGAACGGGCCATCGTCACCGGTCCGACGCCCTACGACGCCTACCAGCCACTCTCACGATTTGAGCAACTGTTCGCCGACGATCTGGCAGAGCTCGAGGCACTGCGCGAAGAGGATCCGGAGTTCGTCGAGGAATATGAAGAGCTGAAGGCCAAAGCCGAGGCGAACCCGATGAGCGAGTCGGCCAAGCGGGGAATGGAGTTGTTCTTCGCCAAAGCGAACTGCGCCACCTGCCACGCGGGTGCCAACTTCACCGACGAGCAGTACCACAATCTGGGCGTCGGAATGGAAGCGGAGAAACCCGACTTGGGGCGCTACGAGATCACCAAAGAGGACACGCTCCGCGGTGCTTTCAAGACGCCGACGCTCCGCAACATCCACACCTCCGCGCCCTACATGCACGACGGCAGCCAGGAAACGCTCGAAGAAGTCGTCGAGTGGTACGACAAGGGCGGACACCCCAACCCGTGGCTGAGCGACAAGATGAAGCCGCTGAAGCTGACCGATCAGGAGAAAGCCGACTTGGTGGCTTTCATGAAGGAAGGCTTGGCGGGCGAGTTCCCGAAAGTCGAATCGGGCCGGCTGCCCAAGTGAGCCGATAGCGGGGAATTGAGCCTGAGGATCGGCTGAGCATAAATCGTTTAACGGCAAGCCGCAGGCGACTGCTTTTCTGCACTCCGAAACACCGTCGCCTGCGGCTTGCCGTTAAACGAAAACCTCCTCGAGCAATTTTCGCGGGACTCCGATCGCGAGCACGTGCACCGTGCCGACAAAGGGTCCCGACGCTGGATTGGCGAATCCGGCTTTGGGGGCCACGAAGGTGCAGGTGTGTGCGGCGCGGAAACACGTGTCGGCCGGCTCGCCCGAATCGCAATCGAGTCCGCTGGGGATATCGATCGCAATCCGCACTGCAGCGGATTGATTGGCCAGCCGGATCGCCGTCGCGAGCGGTTCCCGTGGCTGGCCCGATGCCCCGGTGCCAAGCATCGCATCGACGATCGTCGCGCTCTCGTCAATCCACTGGCGAAGTGAACTCCAGCGGTCGCCCGCTTGGTCCCCTCCGTCGTCGGCCTCGTCGGCCTTGGCGGGAAGGACTCGCCGGACGAGTTCCCCTTTCTCGACGATCTTCCAGTTCGCTTCCGCGTCTCCTGAGAGTTGCGCGGGGTCGAACAGCTGAGCCACGCGCACCTCGCGGCCAGCGAGCTGCAGATGGCGGGCGATGACATAGCCATCGCCGGCGTTGTTCCCTTTGCCGCACAGGATCGTTATCGCTCCGGCCGGGGCCACTCGGTCGATCGTTTCGGCTGCCCCCCGACCGGCATTCTCCATCAGCACCAATCCGCTCATCCCGTACTCGTCGATTGCCACGCGGTCGACGCGGCGGACCTGTTCGCGAGTGAGCGGACGAGCGATAATGGGATCCATCGGAGTGTCCCCCCTCAGGAGAAGTTTGGCGATGCCGCTGTACGAATACCATTGTGACCAGTGCGACGCGACGGTCGAAGTACTCCAGCGTCGCGCCGATGAGGTTCCCCAATGTCCGAGCTGCGAAGGAACCCAGCTCGAGCGGCTGCTGAGCGTCCCGGCGGCGCCGGCAGTTCGTGACGGAGCCAGCGCACTGCCGATCCGCTCGAGCGGCGAAAGCTGCGGAGCCCCCCGCTGCTGCGGAGGGGGCTGCGGCACCATGGGCTGACGTACGGCTACGGGATCAGGGCGACCATTCCGCCGACGAAAGCGGTCTGGGCCACGGCTCCGCGGAGGCTCAGCGGCACCGGCGGAATGATCCAGGGAGCGCAGTTTCCGGGGCGGTAGTACCCCAGGGCGTACTGGCATTCGTTCGGCGGGTGGATCCCCATCTTGTACGGCAAGACCGCGATGTTGAAGAAGAAGTGGGCGGTGGAGACGACCGGCTGGGCAAACGGCCCGGCGGTGTGGCCGTACCGCTCCAAGTTGACCTCTTCAAAGTACAGCGGCTTGTGGCACAGCTCCGAAGCCTTCCACGTCATCTTCGTCGGCAGCCACTGGCGAGGCTCGTAGGCGATCTGGGGCAGTTGGCACTCGCGGGGCAAACCCCACTCCGAGGTGACGTACTCCAGGTCCGGTTCGCTCAGCTCGGCCATCGAGAGCGCCAACTCGGCGCCGTCTTCGCCTTCGATGATCACCTGCTCATAAGCCATATCGATCAGCCGGCCGCGTCCGAGCAGCCGCCCGTCAAGCGACCGCCACTGGCGGATTTCCTGGGACTCGAGGAACTCGGCCCGCAGCCGGGCGTACTCGTCCTGCTCGAGGATGTCGGGACGGAACGGAGGCGAGATGTCGAGGGTGACTTTGCGGATCGTCCGCTGGGCAATCCGTTGACGCAGCTCATCGCAGCTCGGCTCGACCCGCTGCGAAGTCGGGCGGCCGATGTCGACGGCCCGTTCGCTGCGGTCGCGGAGTTCGCCGCCGGCGGGATCCTGGACGACCTGCTGATCGCTGGGCGAGGGAATCGAAAGCCGCCGTGGCGAGTCCGCTGTGTTTGGAGCTGGCCCCGGGGAGAAGGGATTGGGTGCCTCGAGCGATTCGCCCTCGCGATTTCCGGTCTCCGCGTCGCCGGGGAATTCCATCTGGAAACCGTCGGTGGTCGCCGGGGGCTCCAGCTGGCCGATGAAGCGACCTTCGCCCGGCGGCACCGCGAGCGGTTCAGGCTGGGAAGTCGGGGCGGGGAAACTCGGGGCCGCCCCGTCATTGAACGGGTCGAGGAACGGATCGGCCGCGTCTTGAAGGTAGGCGACGCGAGCGACGGCTGGAGCCTCGGCGGCGGGAGCCTGGGCGGTTGGGGTCTCGGCGGCCGCGGACGGCGGGACCAGAGCAGCCTTGGCCGGAGCCGCTGGGGTGGTCGAGGAAGCGACCTGTGAACTGGGCCGCCAGCGAAGCGTCGTCTTGCCGCCGGCCGCCGACCCGCCGAGTTGGGGGGAGGTGACGCGCGGTTGCGGAGCGGTGCGGATCGGTTGCACCGGAGTCAGCTGAGAGGGGCCTGCTTGTCGAGAGAGGCCTGCGCCTTGAGCGAAGGCCGGTGGAGTCAGGGAAGCCGAGGCCAGGGCCGTCGCGGCGAGTGTCACCGCGAGGGCTGAGCGGAGGGCGTCAATTCGAATCGTTCGAATAAACGTCCGGGCTGTAGTTCGGTGCTTCCTGCGTGATCGCGATGTCATGGGGGTGGTTCTCCCGGACCGTCGCTGGCGAGACGCGAATGAACTGCGCTTCCGTACGCAATTCCTCAATGGTACGTGCCCCCACGTATCCCATCCCGGCGCGTAAGCCGCCCACCAGCTGGTAGGCAAACTCGCCGAGCGGGCCCTTGAACGGCACCCGGCCCTCGACGCCCTCGGGGACCAGTTTGTTCCCCGTGTCGTTCTTCTGGCCGTACCGTTCACTGCTCCCTTTGACCATCGCACCGATCGAACCCATCCCGCGGTACGCCTTGAACGTGCGACCTTGGTAGAGGATCAATCGTCCGGGGCTTTCGGCCAGACCGGCAAACAGGCTGCCGATCATCACCGCACTGGCCCCAGCTGCGATCGCCTTCGTGATGTCACCGCTGAACCGGATCCCGCCGTCGGCGATGACCGGTACACCTCGTTTCTCAGCGACTCCGACCGCGTCGAAGATCGCCGTGATCTGTGGGACCCCGACGCCGCTGATCACCCGCGTGGTGCAGATCGAGCCGGGGCCAATCCCGACTTTGATCGCATCCGCACCGGCGTCGATCAGATCGCGTGCTCCATCGGCCGTGGCGATATTGCCGGCGATGACCTCGATGTCCCATCTTCGTTTGACTTCTCGAACGGTCTCGATCACGTTCCGCGAATGGCCGTGGGCCGAATCGACGACCAACAGGTCGACGCCCCGCTCGATCAAGCTCGCCGCCCGGTCGAAGTCAAAGACTCCGATCGCCGCGCCGACCCGCAAGCGACCCAACGCGTCTTTGCAGGCATTCGGGAATCGCCGCATCATGTCGATGTCGCGAATCGTGATCAGTCCCGTTAGCTTGTTTAATTCGTCAACCAGCAAAAGCTTCTCCACCCTTTTTGCCGTTAAAATTCGCTCAGCTTCCTCAAGCGTTACATTCCCTACCGCCGTGACCAGATTCTCACGGGTCATGACTTCGGAAACGGGGCGGTTTGGGTCTTCTAGGAAGCGCAGGTCGCGGCGGGTCAGGATCCCGGCCAGCGTCCGGTCGGCGTGGACGATCGGGATTCCCGAGACGTTGTGCTGGTCCATCAGCGCCACCGCTTGGCTGACCCGCTCTTCGGGAGGCAGCGTCACAGGATTGACGATGATCCCGTTGGCGCTCCGTTTGACCTTCAGCACCTCCTCGGTCTGGCGGCGGACCGAGAGGTTCTTGTGGATGATCCCAATTCCCCCCTCTTTGGCCAGTGCGATTGCCATCGCCGATTCGGTGACGGTGTCCATGGGAGAGCTGACCAGCGGCAGCTGCAGCCGAATCGAGCGGGTCAGCTGCGTACTGATGTCCACTTCCGAGGGCATCGCTTCGCTGAACCGGGGCAGCAGCAATACGTCATCGAAGGTCACGCCGGTGGATCGGATCTTGTCGTGCGACATGAGGGGTGAGGCCGCGGCGGAAAGCGAGGAGCGGGGGCAAGACGCCGACCCACAGGAGGTCGGAGCCCTAAGCAGGGGAAAAGATTATGGAGCCGCCAGGCAAAACTGACAACAACCACCCCGCTCTGCCCGACTCAGTACCCAATACTCAGTACTCAGTACTCAGTACTCGGGGCTCAGCTCGCTGCTGGGGAGCTCGGTCAGCAGTCGCACCAGCTCGCTGTCGACGCTTGGCGGGATCCAGCGGAGGTCGATCACGATCGCCTCCTCCTCGCTCTGGACCAGCAGGGCGGGAGCTTCCGCGGCGAGCGTCTCGGCCCATGCCTTGGCTCCGCCGGAGCTGCGGGCGACGCGGATCTGCCGCGAGGGCACGCCCCCGCCATCCCCTTCGACGAGCGAGGCATCGGCGGCGGTAATTTGGCAGCTCGTCACTCGCTGGCTGCCGACCAATTGCGTCGCCAGCCGCTCGCAGCGATTTTGCAGGTTCTCAACCGACGTCTCGAGCATCGCCACCACGGGCGGCGGCTCGTCGGCGGGGCCGCTGCTCCGCTCCATCGCTAGGACGAGTGCCGCCATACTCGGCAGGTCGGCTTCGAGGGCGGGCCAGAGAGCCGTTGCCCGGATGGCGGCGATCGCGTCGCTCGAGCCGAGGATGATCCCCGAGCGGGGCCCGCCCACCAGCCGGTCGCCCGGCAGCACAGTCAGAGCACGCGGTTCGAGCGTCCGGCCGTGGAGATTCGAGACCCAGGAGTCGCTCAGCCCCGGAACGCTGGAAAAGCTGCCGAGCGGAAGGAACCGGACTTGCCGCCGGCCGTGGGGGGCGCACCAATCGGCCCGCGCGGCCGCCGAGTGCGAGCGCTGGGCCGCCTCGGGCCACTCGACCGTAACGGCTGCCAAATGCTCACCCGCAACGACCCCGACCTGGTCCCAGTCGTCGGCCGTGCAGCGGTCGGGGCCGCCGACTTCGATCACGCGGCAGCCGCCGGCGGCAAGCATCTCCGGCAACGGTCGGCCCCCCTCGAGCCGCATTGCCGCCGAGCGTGGGACGGCCAGCGCCAATCCGGTCGCCGAAGCGAACGCTCCCACCGCGGTCGCTGCCGCGGCGGTCGAGCGGGCCACGGCGATGTCCACGTCACCCCGCTCCCCCAGTGCCGCGCGGAGCCGACCGGTGATCCGCTGGCGGACTGCTCCGCGAGTCAGTTGAAAGAGATCGGGCGAGGGCGCGAAGGTGTCGATCTGGTCGGTCCGGAGCGGCACGCCAGCGAGGCTGGAGTGGAACAGGACGCCGCTGCCGTTGATCGCCAGCGTCGAAAGCGAAGTCTGGCGGCGCGTCCAGCGTCGGAGCCGCTCCGTTCCTCGTCGCGATTCCTGCAGGATTCGCTCGAGCCGCCGCGCGGCCGTCACCGGGAGCTCGCCGAGCATGTCGGTCGCTTTCGTTTGCAGCTCGCGGAACGAATCGTTGCGACGCAGCCGTCCAGCAAATTCCTCGACCGATCCGGAAAACAACTCGCGGGTCCAGGGCGGCAACGGCATGTTCGACTCCTCGGGCAGAACTAGCGGTCGCCCGGAAACAGGAGCGACGCAAGGCTCTCCGAGGGGCGATTACCGCGATCCTTCAATCATGACCCCAACTCCAGCGATCGGCAAGCTTTGCAACGCCGTGCTCCCACTCGTACTCGTACTCAGCGAAGCGGTACTCGTGCTCGTACTCGTACTCGAAACCGCTCAGCCACAGACTGCACGCGCAAGGGATCGAGTACCGCTGCGCTGAGTACGAGTACCGCTGCGCTGAGTACGAGTACCGCTGCGCTGAGTACGAGTACCGCTGCGCTGAGTACGAGTAGGAAGGCAGACGCCCCGCGTTCAGTACGGCGTGGGTTGGCGGAGGAAGTCGTTAACCGTCGCTTCCCGCGGCGGCGGGGAGCTGCCGCCGAACAGGCTCGACCAAAACCCTCCCGACTCGGCTTGCTCACGCTTCGCATTCCGCTTCCCGGCACCCGCTCGGCTCTCGGCCGGTGGGTCGTAGGGCCGCAGGGCGTACTTGGTCGATTCCCAAGCCGAACGGGTCGACCGCTGGACGCTCTTCCAGGTCCGGCTCATGCTCGTCCGGGCGGCCGTGGTGATGCTCGGCTCGGCCGCTTTGGTTTGGGGGGCGGCCGACTTGGAGCTGGAAAAGGAGGGGAATTTCCAGGAGCTGAACGGAGACCAGAGGCTGTCCGACCAACTGCTTCGGCTCTTGCCGATCTGCGGGGGACCGGCCGCGGCCGTGCTCGGGCTGGCAGTCGAGCCGATCACGATCCCGAGCCCGGCCCAAACGAACACCAAGCCGAGCCGCGAGGGAGCGAGAGCCGCAGAATGTGTGAGCCGACTTCGAAACATCGAATCACCTCGAGAACCGCAAAAGGATAGAAATTTCCTGGCGGTTTACTCCCACATTTCCGAGCCCCACGTAAAGAGCGGTTAGGCGCGAGTCGAGAGGGTATTGCCTCCCCAGTTGAGCTTGTCGCGCAGCGTGCGGTAATCGTTTTGGCCGGGGACCGAGAGCATCCGAAACGAAGCGTCGGCGCGGCGGACTCGGACGCGGTCGCCGAATTCGATCTTCGACATTACCCGCCCGTCGACGACGACGCTCGTCGACTCATTCGGGTTGGCCACCGTCAGCTCAAACTCGCGGTCGGCCATGTCGACGACCGAGCGATAGGTCAGCGTGTGGGGGCTGATCGGCGAAACCACGAAGGCTTGCAAGTCTTTGCGAAGGATCGGTCCGCCGGCGGACATGTTGTGAGCGGTCGAACCGACTGGGGTGCTGATGATCAATCCGTCGCAGTGGTAGGTCGTCGCCAGCATCCCGTCGACGTACATGTCGATATCCAAGATGTTGTAAGGGGGCCCGCCGAGGATCGCCGCTTCGTTCAACCCCAGCTGGCTTTCGACTTCCCTGTCGCCACGAAGCAGCGAGGTGCGGAGCATCAGGTGGTCGACGACCTCGAAGCCGCCGCAGCAGACTTCCGGCCAAACTTCCAAAAAGGCATCGGGCGAGAGCGCCGCCAGAAAGCCCAAGCGACCGCAGTTGACCCCCAGCACCGGGAGCTGGTTCTCGCCCATCTGGCGGGCCGCCTGCAGGATCGAGCCGTCACCGCCGAGCACGATCACTAGGTCGTGGTCTTTGCCGGTAAAGTCGTAGCCGAACTCCAGATCGACCGCCGCAATCTCCGCTCGCGAGGCGATCACCGGCCGCAATCGCCCGAGCTCCTCGGCCACTCGCGGGCGATCCGGTGCACCGAGCAGGACGACCTCGGGGCGGTCGCGACCGGCTCGCGGCCAAGCCGTTCGTTTCACCTTCGCCACTCGGATCGGTCCCTTCGACGCGGGGAGGAGAGAGGGAACAGTACTCAGTACTCAGTTAGACGGGGACGCCCGGCGTATCGGCCATCGAGCGGCAGGTTTGGGCGATCCCGCTGGCGTCGAGGCGGAGTTCCGCCAGGCACTGTTTCCGCTCTCCGTGTTCGACGAAGCGGTCGGGGAGCGCCAGCCGTTTGAGCTTGCGGGCGTCCAGCCCCAAGTCGTTCGCCGCTTCGAGCACCGCGGAGCCGAAGCCGCCGATGGCCGCCCCTTCCTCGACCGTGACCACAAACCCGCACTCATCGAAGACGCGGCGGATCATCTCGGTGTCGAGCGGCTTGGCGAAGCGGGCGTTGATCACCGCGACGTCCAGATCGGGCGCGACCGCGTCGGCCGCTTCGAGGGCCGCCTCGAGGGTCGCTCCAAAAGCCAGGATCGCGCCGTCGGTTCCCCAGCGAATCGTCTCGCTCCGCCCCAAGCGAATCGGCTCGCCCGCTTGGTTCCGCTGCAGCGCGGCGGCCTTGGGATAGCGGATTCCGCTCGGGTGCTCGATGGCCAGGGCGAACTGGAGCATCGGCTCGAGCTCCTCGGCATAGCCTGGCGCCATCAGCACCATGTTCGGGAAGACGCGGAGATAGCCGATGTCGTAGGAGCCGTGGTGGGTGGGGCCGTCGGGGGCGGTCAGTCCGGCGCGGTCCATCATGAACACGACCGGCAGATCCTGGAGGGCGACCTCTTGGAAGATCTGATCGTAGCTCCGCTGCAAGAAAGTGCTGTAGATATCGACGATCGGCCGCAGACCCGCTTTGCATTGCCCGGCGGCGAAGGCGACGGCGTGCGATTCGCAAATCCCGACGTCGAAGAACCGCTTCGGAAAGGCCTCGCGGACCGCTTCGAGCTGATTGCCCTGGCACATCGCCGCGGTGATCACCGTGACCCGCTCGTCGCGGCGCATCGCGTTCTCGATCGCTCCGCTCGCGTAGCTCGTGAAGGGCGGATGGCTGCTGCCGGACTTGGAAATCGGCCGCCCGTTCTCTTCGACGAATGCCGGCGGCGTGTGGAAGTAGACCGGGTCGTCGGCCGCCGGTTTGTATCCCCGCCCCTTCTGGGTCACGACGTGCAGGAGCACCGGACCCTCCATTTCGCGGACCATCTGCAAGTACTTGCGGAGCAGACCGATATCGTGGCCGTCGATCGGACCGACGTAGCGGATCCCGAGCTCCTCGAAGAGCATTCCGCCGAGCACCCCCGCTTTGACCCCTTCCTTCATCTGCGCCAGCATCCGCTCGGCAGGATCGCCGAACAGCGGGACGCGGTTGAGCATCTTCACCACTTCGCTCTTCAACCCGCTGTAGAACGGATTGCTGCGGAGCCGGTCGAGATACCGGGCCAGCGCTCCGACCCGCGGGCAGATCGACATCTCGTTGTCGTTGAGCACGACGATCAGATCTTTGGCCAGTTCCCCGGCGTTGTTCATCGCTTCGAACACAATCCCGCTCGGCAAAGCTCCGTCGCCGATCACCGCGACGCTCTTGCGGTGCGTCTGGCCGCTCAGATCGTCGCCGCTCTTGAGGCCCAGCGCCGTGCTGACGCTGCAGCCGGCGTGGCCGGTCATGAACAGGTCGTATTCGCTCTCCTGCGGATTGGGATAGCCCATCAAGCCGCCGGCGGTGCGGATCGTCGAGAATTGGTCGTAGCGGCCGGTGACCAGCTTGTGCGGATAGATCTGGTGCCCGGTGTCCCAGATCAGTCGGTCGCTGCGGAAGTCAAAGACCGAGTGCAGGGCCAAGCAGAGTTCGACGACGCCGAGGTTCGAGGCGAAGTGGGCGGTTCGGGTGGCCAGCAGGTTGCAGAGGACGTCGCGGATCTCGACCGCCACTTCCTCGAGCTCGGCGGGGCTGAAGCGTTTGAGATCTTCGCCGCTTTTGATTCTGGATAATAAGCGATGCATTGCGGTCATCGGCTCCTCTGAAGCACAAACTGAGCTAGGTCTATCAACCGCTCTCCGGCAGCACCAAACAACGCTGCCGAATGAATCGCCTCGTCAATCAATTGCGTGGCCCGCTGGCGACTGGGTTCTACGCCGAGCAAGCCCGGAAAGGTCAGCTTGCCACGCTCCAGGTCCTTGCCGGTCCGCTTGCCCACTTCATCGGCCGAGCCTTGATGGTCCAGTAGGTCGTCGACGATTTGGAACGCCAGCCCCATCGATTCCGCGTAATAGCCGAGTGCGGCCCGCTGGGCGGCGTTGGCGGCCACGGCGATCGCTCCCAGATCGAGCGAAGCCGCGAACAACGCGCCGGTCTTGCGGCGATGAATCGATTCTAGATGGTCTAGCTGGTTCGGGGGGGCTGTCTCTTCCCCGGAAGTCGCCAAGTCGTCGGCCTGGCCGCCGACCAGAGCCGTAGGGCCAGCCGCCCGGGAGAGGCAGCGGACCGCTTCGACGATCCGCTCGGCCGGCAGTTCCCGAGCGGTGAATCCTTCGACCATTCCTTCAAACGCACGAGCGAGCAGCGCGTCACCAGCCAAAATCGCCGTTGCTTCGCCGAACTGGACGTGGCAGGTCGGTCGGCCGCGACGCAGGTCGTCGTCGTCCATCGCGGGCAGATCGTCGTGGATCAGCGAGTAGGCGTGGACCATTTCCACCGCCACCGCCGCCGGCATTGCCGCCTCGATCGCTCCTCCACACGCCTCGGCCGCCATCAGCACCAGCGCCGGTCGCAGCCGTTTGCCGGGAGCCAGCAAACTGTACCGCATCGCCTCTCCAAGCCTTGCTGGACAGCCCGGTTGGGGCTGGCTGGCCGCGTCGAGGGCTGCAGCAATCTTGGGCAGCAAATCTCCAATGAAGTCGGCAGCTGGGGGCAAGCGATTCAAATCAACCAGCAGAAGGGCGGCAGAAGGGGGGGCGGCAGAAGAGCGTCCAGGTCAAGCGGCGCACCAAATTCTAAAAGAGCCCCAGCGAATCGTCCACGCGGCTCCGCGAGGAGTTCTCCGCCCCACTCGACGCTTCCGCATCGTCGGCCAGCTCCCCGTCCGACGCTTGCTCGCCCGCGGCCTCGCCGCCGTTGCCTCGCTTGCCCGCGCCCTTGGCTCCGCGACGCCGGCCGCGGGCGGACTGTTTTTCCTCGAGCGTCAGCGATTCGGCGTCAAAAGATTGCGTCACGGGGCGGCCCTCGGCGTCGAAACCGACCAGCAGCTCGATCCGCCGCTCGACTTTCTCTAGCTGCTCCTGGCACAGCCGCAGCTCGCGAACCCCCCGCTCGTAAGCCCGCAACGAATCGCCGAGCGTCAGTTGACCACTTTCGAGCTCTCGCACGATCCCTTCGACTTCGGCCAGCGATTCCTCAAAGCTCGCCGCCGCTTCCGCTGCGACTTCGACCGCTCCGGAGCCGGGGGCGTCCGCTTTTCCGCCACTCTTCTTCTTTGCCATCCGCCGATCGTCCGCTGTTCGTGTCGTGCCACCGGTAGGCTCTGTCTGAAACCTTGAGCCGACGGCGCTAGCCGCGGGTTCTGCAGCGGAACCCCCGGGGGTCGCGAGGCCCGAGGCTAGCGCCTACGGCTCAAAAAGGTCGAACGCACTGGGCTCCTGCCCGCGCCCGCTCTGCCGCTTCGCTCCCCAGCTTACCCCCTGCCGCCCCTTTGCTGGAGCCCACCCCGATCTCCCCGCCGCGTCCCGCTGCTGCGATCGTCATCTTCCGGCTGCTCGGCAGCCCTTCTGGGGGGCAGCTTGCCGGGGGTGTTTGACCGCGCAGCGAACGCGACCTACCCATTCTATGGGCGGAGCCTCAGTCGGGGCCGACGTCCAGCTTGCGGAGTTCGGCGGTCTGGCCAAAGCTCCCGCACTCTTTCCAGTGGATAAATCGCGCAGCCCATGTCTGGTCCCGAAACCGAAACTCCCGAACCGCTGGCTTCGGTCGTCGCCGAGCTTCGTCGCGAGACGCAGCGGCTGACGGCGCTCGGGGACGTTCTGGGGCAGGCCGAAAGCGATTGGTTTGAGAAATTTGAGCAGCTCGAGCGGGCCGAGCGGCGGACCGAGCGGAGTCGCCGCAAGCTGGCGATCCGCGCGGCGCGACTGCGGCGCGAGCGGCGGCGAACGGCGCTCGCGAAACCGGCTTCCGTCAATGAGGCTGCTGCTGAGGTTGGCCAAAGTGTCGCCGGAGAAGCCGAGTTGGAGCTCGCGGTGCTCCGCGTCGAGTTGGCCGAAGCGGCCGAGTTATTAAAGCGGGAGCAGATTCGCTCGGAGGAGCTGGAGACGCAGAATGCCAGCCTAGCGACGCAGCTAGCCGCGACGCAGGTCCACGGGCAGACCTCCGGAGCGATGCACTCTCAGATGCACGAGTCGCTCTCGTGGGAGGAGCGCAAGGCGGCCATCCTGCAGCAGCTGCACCGCGAGGATGCGGACGAGCCGCTCGACGCTGGGGAGCGCGAATCGCTCCGCGACATCGTCGCTAAAACCGATCGCGAGATTCGAAAACGCGACGCCGAGATCGCCGAGCTGCAGCAGCTGCTCGAGCATCAATCGACCGCCGTCGGAGACTCCGTGGCGGTCGGCGCGGCAGCGATCGCCCAGATGATCGACGCCGATGATCTGGTCCGTGAGGAACGGGAAAAGCTGCAAGCGATCAAAGCCGAGTGGCAAGAAAAGCTGCGTCAGGCCGAGATCGATCTGTCGCTCGAACGCGCCAAGCTCGCTCGCGAACGACGCGAGCTCGAGCAGAAGCATGCAGACCTCCAGCAGCAGCTCGCCGAAGCGGCCGAGCTGCACCGCGACGCCTCCCCAGCGGACCAGCCGCGACGCCGACGCTGGTTAACCCAACTCGGGCTCTCCGACGAAGAGTGACGCGCGGCGGGTGCTCGGGGGGAGACCGGTGCGGGGGAATTATTTCTTGCGGTGGCGAACTTTGGCCCGCATGCGACGCTTCTTTCGACCCACTTTCCGGCGACCTTTTCCTGATTTCTTCGTACCCACCGAGGCACTGCTCCCTTGGTTGAAGGCAAATAACGGGGAATTGTTTGGTTGGGAAAACCCGCGACTCTACCAAAATCGACCGCCGCGGCAATGCCCGTGAGTCGCCT
>NZ_WRPR01000047.1 GCF_010367455.1 Candidatus Laterigemmans baculatus
TTTTAAAAAGCAGTCGCCTTCGGCTTGCCGTTAAACGATTTTTCCGCGAGCCGTCCTGCTCCGAACCAATCCAAAGTGGCGCTGTCCAGCTAGCATCTGTCAGAAAACCCCTTTTCCCCAACACCCTCTCGGGGGGAGGGTGAGAGCAATCCCTACCTGGCCCCAACGGCTGATGAACGACCGGCGACGACTCCCCTCACGCCCGAGCGGCGCACGGTAGAAAACCCTACGTTAAAATCGCTCCATTCCACGGCATGGGCGGTGGGCGATTCGTACAACACGGTCTGTCGAGCAGGTGGGTGAGCACGGTGATAACGATCGAGCGAGGGAAGATTCCTGCGGAAGTCGGCGACGGTGCTTCTGCTGCGAGCCTGCGGCTGGCCCGCCCAATGTTGCAATGGACGCTCGCAGGACTGCTGCTGGCGTTCGGTCAGCTCGCGGCGATTGGGCAACCGTTGGAGGCGGATCCTCCGTTGACGGACGACCAGCTTCGCTCGCGCGTTTCCGAACTGGTCGACACCCTCGACGCCGATCAGTTGGCCCAGCGCCAGCAAGCTGAGCGCGACTTGCTGGCTCTGGGGCCCGAGGCGCTGCGGCTGTTGCCCGAACCCGACGATCGCTTTTCGGCCGAAGCCCAGCAGCGTTTGCGGCGGGTTCGCCTCGCGCTGCAGCAGCAGCGAGCCGAGGCCGACGCCGGGGCCCGGACCGTGCGACTCGGCTCGGTGACGACGCTGCAAGAAGCGCTGGCGAAGATCACTGCCGAGTCGGGGATTGAGTTTGAAGTCCAAGGCGAGGCGGCCGCGCCGCTGCAGCTCACCCTCGGCCCGCTCTCTTTCTGGGAGACGCTCGACGTAGTTCTCGATGCCGCCGAACTGGACGTCAACTTCTATGCCGGCGGTCCCGGCCGGATGGTGTTGGTGCCGCGTGGCGAGTCGCGTCCCTCGCGGACCGACTCGGCCGCCTACGCTGGCGTCTATCGCTTGGAGGCGACCGCCACGACCGCCCGCCGCGACTTTCACCAGCCCCAGCTCAATCGCTTGACCGTGGGGCTCGAGGTCGCGTGGGAGCCGCGGCTGACGCCGATCGGTCTGAACCTCCCGCTCGACCGAGTGACCGCGGTCCTCGGCGACGGAACCGAGCTGAAGCCCGACGAGGGGCAGTTCGACATTGCTGCGAGCAGCCAGCTGCCGTTCTCGCAGCTCAACTTGCCGCTGCCACTTCCGGCCGGCAGCCCCCAGCGGATCGCCACCCTCCGCGGGACGCTCCGGGCGATGCTGCCGGGAGCGGCCGAGCATTTCGAAGTCCCGCTGGCCAACCCGCCCGCTCCAGCGAAAGTGGGCAACTTGACCTTTGCGGTGGAGGAGGTGCGGCCCAATGGGGAGATTCACGAAGTCCGCATGGAAGTGGCCTTCGAGGAAGCGGGCAACGCGTTCGAATCGCATCGCCAGTGGATATTTGAAAACCCCGCCTACGTCACCGATGCCGAGGGAAACCGGCTCGAGCACCTCGGCTATCAGGTCTACCGCCAAACGTCGAACCGCGTGGGAATCGGCTACCTGTTCGACCTCGGCGGCGAACTCGAGGGCAAAACCTTCCACTACCACACGCCCATCTCGGTCGTCGCCCGCGAAGCCGAGTTCGAGCTCAAGGACATCCCGCTGCCCTGAGCGTCACCCATAGTCCCCCATAGTCGCCTTTCGCTCCGCGAAAGCTGCGCATCATAGTCGCCTTTCGCTCCGCGAAAGTAGCGCCTGCATCGTCCCCCCTCGCTCCGCGAAGGTTGTGAAGAACCGCTACTTTCGCTCCGCGAAAGGCGACTATCCGGCGGTGCATCCTTTTCGGACTTGTTGCGGCTTCTTCGGGTTTGTTACATCGCCCGGAAAGAATCCATGCACTTGATGGTCCTGCCGCGATGCGCAAATTCGACGCTGCCGAACTCCGAGAAACGATCGGCCCCTCCTGGGTCCTGATGTTGATCGTCGCCGCCGCTTCGGGTTGCCAAGATGGCCCGATGTTCGCGATCAAGAAAGCCAATCCGTACTACAGCTCCTACGAATGGGCAGCCGACGAGGCGATCGGTCCGACCGACGCAACGCGGGAAGCTGAACTCCGCGAGCTGGCCGGCGCGATCGACGACATGAGTCCCGCCGAGCAGCGGCGGTGGCTGGAGCATCTCGCCAATATCCTGCAGTACGACCCGAGTCCGCACATGCGCTGCCAAGCGGTGCATGCCGCGGCTCTGGCGACGGTCCCCGAAGCAATCTCGGTGCTCGAGACGGGGACTCAGGACGATCACGCGAAAGTCCGGATCGCCAGCTGCGATGCTTTGGCTCTGCGGACCGAAACCGAAGCGACGCGGCTGTTGGCCGAGAGCGTCAACAGCGAAACCAACAAGGATGTGCGGCTGGCGGCGATCAAGAGCCTCGGATCGCACCAGGGCTCCCAGGCGACCGACGCCCTGAAGCTCGCGCTGCAGGAGCCCGAGCTGGCCTACCAACACGCCTCGATCGCCTCGCTGCGTCAAATCACCGGACGCGACGTGGGTAACGAGCCCGAGGCCTGGGTCGCGATGCTCGAGTCGCCCGAAGGGAACAGCGGGGACGCCAACCGCAGCCCCTCGTGGAGCGAACGCTTGGGCAGCTTTTTCTGAGATTATGCTGCTTTCGCTAGGCCGTTGAGCCGTAGGCGCTAGCCTCGGGCCCAATCCGCTCCGCGCCAGGGAGCAGCGTTAGGTGACAGCGGCGTCCACTTTCAAATTCGATACGTTCGGCAGCGCAACGGAACCCGCGGCTAGCGCCGTCGGCTCACCCGCGGCTAGCGCCGTCGGCTCACCCGCGGCTAGCGTCTGGCGGCTGATGAATGGCCCAAAAGGGGCACCGCTGGGCGTCGCCCAAAACTCGCAATCTCCCCAAGATCAACCGGTTGAAACGATTTTGCGTGATCGGTGGAGACGGGCCCTCCGGCGTCCGATAGATGCTCCGGTGGAGATCACCTGCGGTGCTCCCGCGACCGATCGGTGGAATTTTTGCTCTTCAGCCCGTTATCAGTTCATGCCTAATGCGACACGGTTCGCCCTGTGGTTTCGCCTCGCCGGCCGTCCCCTGCCAACGCTCCTGCTGGCGGCACAAGGACTGACGCTGCCGCCTGCCGCCGCCCAAGACGCGGTCCAGGAGCCTCCCGCAGCCGTGCTCCGCGTCGCCCGCGACCAACCTCGGCTCGACGCTCCGCAAAGCGAGCTCGGAGAACCGGGAGGCAAGCTCCGAGAGCGACGGAGCACGAGCAGCCGACGGACGACGCCCGCACCGACGCTCAACTCCCCGGGCCTCAGTCTGTCGCCACCGGCGAACACGGCAGACACCAGCGACCTGGACGAGATCTCCGTCGTCGGCTCGGCCCTCAAAGCGTCCCCCCCAACGGCCTCCGAGCCGTCTTCGGCCGAGCCCACCGCGGTGAAGGCCGACGGGTGGGTCAGCCGCGGAATGAGCCGCCAGCGGCTACCGGTCGCGGCGGCCGAGGAGCCTGCCGCATCGGTAGCGACGCGCCCGATGGAGTCGCGGAATGCATCGCCCGCCGAAGCGTCTCGCCTGAATTCGATCCGCCTCAATCCGGCTGCCGACTCGCAGGCGCCGGCGCGCGACGGCGCGGCCGACGCAGCGGATGAGGCCGAGGACGCCGACTCGAGCAACGCCCGCGCCCTGGCCCTGCAGGACCAGATCGAGCGGTTCGAAGCGATGGAGCCGGAAGAATCGTCCGAACCGCCGGCACGGGAGAGCCAGCCGCGGTTCGTCGAGATCATTCCCGAATCGATCGAGCCCGAGCCGCTCGAGCCCGAGCCGCTCGAGCCCGAACCGGTTCTGACCGAGCCGCTCGAGCCCGAGCCGGTTGCGGTCCAGCCCCGTCGCGAGGCGCCTCAAGCGTCGACCGCTCGCCCAGCGGAGACGGGTGAGCGGATGCCGCTTCGCGATCCGGTGATCCCAGGCTTGGCAGCCCGCCCCGCGGAAGAGGCCGACGAGGCCGCGGAGCTCGAGTACGCTTCGACCGATGCCGATGCCGAAGCGTCCTCCGATTCCGCCGCGGAAACTGCGGGGGCTGGCCCGGAGATCGCCGAAGTGGAACCGCGTCGGCAGGCCTCTCCGGCTGCGGTCATCTCCGCTGCCGCGCTGCGGCTCAAGCGGCCGATCGAGCAGACGCTGCAGTACTACCACCAGCGGCCCGAGAATTCGCTCGAGCGAACTCCGTGGGGCATGTTGCACGCGATCCTCCCGTATGGTTTGGATGCGAACATCGACGCCGGACGTCGCCGCTACAACGCAATCGCCTGGTTGGCGGGCAACAATCCGTGCCGAAATTTGAAGCTGTTGGGGCTGACCCAAAGCGGGCGGATTGAGGCGCACACGGGGATCGGCCTGCAGGGGCACCAGGCGCAACTGCTGGCGATCTTCGCCCAAGTCGGCGTGCCCAAGGATTACCCGCTGTACGTGGGTCCCCAGCGGTTCACGGTCGCGGACCTGGTGCAGTCGGAGATGGCCGCCTGCCGCGCCGGTGAAGAGCTGACGTTTACGCTGATCGGTCTCTCCCACTACCTGCCGACCGACGCCACCTGGACCGCTTCGGACGGCGAGCGTTGGGACTTCGAGCGGCTGATTCGCGAGGAGCTGCAGCAACCGGTTGTGGGGGCGGCTTGCGGTGGCACGCATCGCCTGATGGGTCTCAGCTACGCGCTCGCCCAACGCCGCCGCGAGGGGGCTCCGATCACTGGCCAGTGGGAGCGGGCGTCGATCTTCGTCGATGATTTCGTCGCCTACACTTGGCAGTTGCAGAACCGCGATGGCTCGTTCAGCACCAGTTGGTTCGAAGGGCGTGAGGACAACGGGCAGCTCGACCGCAAGGTGCAGACCAGCGGACACATCCTCGAGTGGTTGATCTTCACTGCCAGCGACGAGCAATTGCAGGACGATCGGATGATTCAGGCAATCACCTTCCTGACCCGTTCGATGCTCTCCAGCCGAGGTCACGAGTGGCAGGTGGGTCCCAAGGGGCATGCCCTCCGCGCCCTCTCGCTGTACCACCGCCGCGTGTTCGAAAGCGAGCGGCCGTGGCGAGCGAGTCAGACCGCGGCGGGTGCGTCAAACCATCGCCGGTAATTGTCGGAAAAGCGAGCGGCGATTAGGCTTTCCTTCTCCGTCTCTTCCACGACCGACTCTTCCACAGTCCCGCATGGCCACGCAACGGTTCACCAAACACACCGCTTCGATCGTCTCGCTGGCGGTGAGTATGGCGATGGAGATGAGCGCCGACGCGTTGCTGTTTTTGCTCGATGGAGCGGTCGACTGGAAGAAGCTCAAAGAGTCGACCACGGAGTTTGAGAAGACGGTGATCGTCGCGACCGACTCGGTGGATGATCTCAAGGGAGCGACCGAAGCGGGGCTGCATCCGCTGGCGCTGAACAAGGAAAAAGCGCCGCTGCTCGAACGCCTGCAACACGCGTTGCTCGAAGCGGCTTCGGACGAATTGATCCGCACCAACGGCGACGTGATCGCCGTCTACAGCGGTTTCCAGCAGGGACGGCTCGATTCGCTCAGCCACCTGCAGCTCGACGAACGGATGCGGCGGCTGAATGTCCGCGACCTGCAGCGACTCGGCAGCAGCGTTCCGCTCAAGACGATCAAAACGGTCGTCGACCTGGCCGTGCAGATCGGTCGCGAAGGCCGCGAAGGAAAACCGGTCGGCACGCTGTTCGTCGTCGGTGACTCGCGGACCGTGCTTGAGCACTGCAAAGACAGCGGCGTCGATCCGTTCCGCGGCTACAACCGCAAACACCGCGATCTGTCCGATCCCCGCGTCCAGGAAGATGCCAAGGAGATCGCCCAACTCGACGGCGCTTTCGTGATCAGCCCCGATGGGATGATCGAAAAGAGCCGCCAGATGCTGGAGGTCTCGCACGAAGACCTGACGATGTCCAAAGGGCTCGGGGCGAGGCACTGGGCCTGCGCCGCGATCACCCGCAAAACCAAAGCGGTCGGCGTCGTCGTCAGCCAGTCGACCGGCACGGTGCGGCTGTACCAAAACGGCCACCTGGTGATGCGGATCGAGCCGATGGACAAGGCCGTCAAATGGCAGGAGTTCAACTACGAACCCCCAGCCACCACCTCGGAAAACTAGTCTTTGCCAGTCCCCTCTCCCCCACGGCTTGGCTGCGAACGAAAGTTCCGCAGCCAAGCCGTGGGGGAGAGGGCCAGGGTGAGGGGGCTTGGGAGTGCGGAATACAGCACCCCAGGCGATCGAGCCGCCCTCGTGAGTCGCGGAGCGAAAGTTGCGCAGCAACACAACTTTCGCGGAGCGAAAGGCGACTCTAGCCCCGGGGCGCTCTTGACGCCTCTCGGCCATCCTCGGTACAGCTCCAATCGGACGATTGGACGAATTCTCGACCGGTTCAAGGATGAGCGACTCACAAGCTGTTCTGGTGCGACGGCCGCGACGCTGGGATGCGCCGCTCGATCCTTCGATGACCGACGCCGATGTGAATTGGCTGCGGACCCGCTCGCCGTTTGCCGCGATGCGCGAGGCGACGTTCACCTCCGCGATGCCGCTGCAGGGAATCCTCCGCAACGACTGCCGCATCCGACGTTGCCAAAGTGGTGAAATCGTGGTCCGCGAAGGGGACTACGGCAACAGCGCGTTCCTCGTCCTCTCGGGAAGCGTCCGCGTCTCGCTCGATCATCTTCCGCCCGAACACCTCGGCCGCAAACCGCCGCCGCGGATGCGGTGGCGAGATGCCGTGGCCCAGTTGTGGAATCGGCCGCGGGTCGCCGAAGCTCGCGGGCCCGAGGCGGTCACTCCCGACGCGACCACGCGGATCGAGACGGTGGACGATCGGCAAGCGATCTTCCTGCAAGACTTCCCCGCGGCGCTCGCCCACCGCCGGACGCTGGCGATGGGTCCAGGCGAGCTGTTCGGCGAAGTCGCTGCGATGTACCGCAGCCCCCAGACGGCCACGGTCATCGCGGAAGGGGAAGCCACGCTCGTCGAAATCCGCTGGCAGGGTCTGCGGTTGCTCCGACGCGACAAAAATTTCGCGGACCAACTCGAGCGGCACTACCGCGCCCACTGGCTCGTCGCCCACCTTCGCGAAACGCCGCTGCTCCGGTTCCTCCCGGAGGATGCCGTCGCGCGACTGGCCGAAGCGACCGAGCTGAGGTCGTTTGGTCGCATGGAGTGGAATGCCGAGTTTCAGCGGAACCGCAAACTGCCGGCCGCCGAGCAGATCCGCCAAGAACCGCTGATCGCCGCCGAAGGGACTCCCCCGACCGACTTGGTGCTGGTCCGCGCCGGCTTTGCCCGCGTCAGCCATCATCACGGAGCGGGCGATCGCACGACCGCCTACCTCGGCAAAGGGCACCTGTTCGGTTTGGCGGAAATTGCCGCCAATGCCCGCCGCTCGCCGGAAGCGGCCCCGATCCCGCTGCAACACTCGCTCCGCGCGATCGGGTTCGTCGACACGCTGCACCTCCCGGTCGAAGTCGTCGCCGAGCACTTGCTGCCCTACGTCCGTCAGAGCGAACTGCCGCCGCTTTCACTTCCAGCGCATTCGGCAGCGACCGTCCAGCCTTCGGCCTCGGTCCCTTCCTCCGACCGCCGCGCCGTGCCGCGAGACAAGCCGGGCGAGGCGAGCGGCCCGCTCCCCAAACACCAGCTCCCCAAACACCAGCTCCCCAAACACCAGCTGCCCAATTCCAAGCGACCCGATTCCAAGCGACCCGCGTCCAAATCGGGCGAGCTCTCCACCGGGATGCTGGAGTTTCTCGTCCAAGAGCGGCTGACCAACGGCCGGCAGGCGCTCGTCATCGATCTGCATCGGTGTACTCGCTGTGACGATTGCGTCCGCGCTTGCGCTACGACGCATGGCGGCAACCCGAGGATGGCTCGCAGCGGCCCGCGACACGACCGGTTGCAGTTTGCCGAGGCCTGCATGCACTGCGTCGATCCGGTCTGCATGATCGGCTGTCCCACCGGAGCAATCGTCCGGGATGAGGCGAGCGGCACGGTCTACATCTCCGAGCCGATCTGCATTGGCTGTGGCGGGTGCGCAGCGGCTTGTCCCTACGACCACATCCAGATGGTTGAGATTCGCGACCTCCGCGGCCGGGGCTACCGCGACGAAGCGACGGGGCTGCCGATCCTCAAAGCGACCAAGTGCGATCTCTGCCAATCGCAGCCGTCGGGGCCAGCCTGCCAAGCGGCCTGTCCGCATGACGCCCTGGTGCGGATCGACCTGAGCGAACCGGGACCGCTCGACGCGTGGCTGGGGAGACGAGCCGGATGATTCCTTTCCGCACGCGGCGCCGCTTGGCTTTGGCCATCACTGCGGTAGCCGTTGTTCTGCTGGTGCTCGGCAACGGCTGGATCCGCGAGCGGCTCGGACACGCTTCGTACTACTCCGGCGGCACCTTGCTCGGCTGCCTGGTGTTGCTGATCCTGCTGGGGCTCCGCAAGCGACTCGTGATGCTCCCGCTCGGCAGCGTCTCGACGTGGGTTCAAATCCACCTCTACACCGGGCTCTTTGCGCTGGCCGCCTACGCGCTGCACGTTCCACGGATATTGGCTAACGGCATCTTCGAAGGCGGGCTGTCGCTGCTGTTTCTGGGCGTTTCGCTCAGCGGCCTGTATGGCTGGTTCGTCAGCCGTTCGGCGCCGCGGAAGCTGACCGCCGTGGCGGGCGATTACCGCCTGGAGCGGGTCGGTTGGGATCGCCAGCGGATCGCGGACGCCGCGGCCAAGCTCTGCAAACGGCTCGACGCGTCGCTCGCGTCGAACGTGCTGGCCGACTACTACAGCAACGCCTTGCAACCCTATTTCGCCACCCGCCCACCGCTCGCCTACCTGGCGGTCCCCAACGGCATCCGCCGGCGACGGCTGCTCAGCAATTTGAACAATCTCGATCGCTACCTCTCGGACGAGACTCGCGGTTTGGCGGGGCAACTCGCCGCGTTGGTGCGGACGCGCGATGAACTCGACTTTCACTTCGCGCTGCAACTGCGGCTGCGGTTGTGGGTCGTCGTCCATTCGATGCTCTCGGTCGCGTTGCTCGTCTGGTCGTGCGCGCACGTTCTGTTGGTGCTGAACTTCATCTGAGGATTCCGCCGCCGTGCGCCACTCCGACCCATTCCCCGATGGCTCCTCCGCAGACAGCTCGGGCCCTCGGGAACGTCCGGGCGATTCCTGGATCTGCGGCCATTTCGATGCGGGCTTTCCCTGCACCCATGGGCCTTCAGCCGACGGTCGCTGTCCCGTCCGCGGTCCCTGCCAGCCGGCGGCTCGTGGGGGAACTGCCGCCGGCGAGCCACTGCGCTGCACGCGACCTCCCTGCAGTGGCGGTCCCTGTCCAATGGGTCCAGAGCCAGATGGCAGCTGTGGCATGACGCCAACGCCTTGCCGACCGCGCCGCTCGTGGTACGCGCGCCGCCGACTGGCGGTGCGGTTCGCCGCCGTGAGCTCCTGCGTGATTCTGGTGCTGGCAGTCATGGGACCGTGGCGGCGAGAAGTCTTCGCGCCCGGACCGTTGGCGAATCCGCACGCCCAAATCCTCGCCACGAGCCAATTCGCCGCCAGCGGCAGCTCGACAGCGAACGACCGCTGCGCCGCTTGCCACAGCGTCGCCCGCAGCGGTCTGGCTGACTGGTTCAGCACCGGCGGCACCGCGCACGAGGGTGTTTCGCAAACCCAGCTGTGCGTCGAATGCCACCATGCCACGATCTCTCCGGAGCGGGCACGAGGGGCTCACAACCTGACCAGTGCGGAGCTTCAGCAGATACGCGACGCGGCCCAATTCTCAGCACGCCAATTCTCAGCAGGCCAATTCTCAGCGGGCCAATTCTCAGCGGGCCTCAGCCAAGTCGCGCTGCGGGAAAGCACCTGGCACGACTCGATGCCGCGCCCGGCGTTCCGCACCGACCAAGTCGAGTGCGCCGCGTGTCATCGCGAACACGGCGGCAAGGATGCGGACCTGACCGCGATGACCTCGGCCCAGTGTCAGACGTGCCACCAAGATCGGTTTGCGAGCTTCGCCGACGGGCACCCCGATTGGCACGACTGGCCCTACAATCGCGAGACCCACCATCTCGGGCCCTATGATCGCGGGCCCCACAATCTCGGTGGCCAAATCGCATTCAATCACGCCACGCACCAGCACGAGCACTTCGCCCAGAAGGGGACACCGTTTGATTGCCGCGCCTGCCACTCAGTGACCACCGCCGGCGAGATCGCTCGCAGCGGAACCTTCGAAGCCACCTGCGCCCAGTGCCACAATTCCTCGCTGCGGCTGAGAACCGCCGAGGGAATCGATCTCGTCGCTCTGCCCATGCTGGAAATCGATGCGGTCCAGCAAGCGGGGATCGCGGCGCCTCCTTGGCCCGAAGAAGCCAACGGTGTTGACGCAGTCGCTCTGGCCCCGCTCACCCGCATGCTGCTGGCCGACGATCCCGCCGCGGTCGCCGCGATCGAAACCCTCACCGACTCCACTGCCAACCTCTGGCAGGGCCCCCCGAGCCCCTCGCGGCTGCGAGCCACGGCGACCGTCGCCCAAGCTCTCCACAGGCTGGTCGCGTCGCTAGCCGGCGAGGCGGAAGACGATGCTCCGGGCGGCCTCGAAAAGCTGGGAATCCCCACTCAGCTTTCGCCGCAATTGGTCGCCACGGCCCGCGATCGCTGGTTCGCCGCCTCGGCAGCGGAAGCGGACCAAACAGCTCGCCCCGACGACGTGCTGTCGGCCCCCACAGACGAGAAACCAGCCGCCACGCAACCGACTGACTCGCTGCTGGGTGACTCGCTGCTGGGAGATCCGCTCGCCTCGGATCCGCTTCTTGCTGGCGATCCGCTTCTTGCTGGCGATCCGCTGTCTGGCGATGTTGGAGCCGGGGCAGGGGAGGGCGTAGGCGAGTCACCGACCACGGCGGGCGAGCGGTTTGACGCAGCCCGATTGCTGCCAGACGGGGGCTGGTACCGCGACGACGTGCGGATGGCGATCCGCTACCGAGCCGCCGGGCACGCCGATCCGGTGCTCCGCGCGGTCGCCGAACTCGCTTCCGATCCGGCGCTTGCCGCCTCCGATCGCGAGGCGCTCGCGGGGCTGCCGGCCGTCGCAGCGTGCGTCGAGTGCCATCCGGGGGTCCGCCGGGGAGTCGCGACGAGCTGGCGGGTCGGCCGGAACGATCCCAACCGCCGCACCTTCACACGATTCTCGCACGCGCCGCACCTGCACTTGCCGGTGCTAGCCGACTGCACCCACTGTCACACGGTCGGCGATCCCCGGGAAGGAAAAATGTCGCTCGAGGCCGCACTGACCACCGCCTCGTTCCCGTCGGATCCGCACTCCGCAGCGAACTGGTCGCACGGGTTTGAACCGCTCGAACGAGCGACCTGCGCGGCTTGTCACACGCCGCAGGCCGCCGGTGACAACTGCACCCAGTGCCACCGCTACCACGTCGACCCGTAGGGAAGGGTGTCAGCCGCCACGCGCTAGCGTCCGGTTCCCACTGCGTTTTGGGGAACCGGACGCTAGCGTGTGGCGGCTGATACAACCGGTTGACGCGCCATCCCGCCGATCGTTTGTGAAACGCTCCGTCCTACCCGCGTTTCTTCGGCACGCCCTTTTTCTTGGCCGTTTTCGTCGCCTTTTTCGCCGTGGCTTTTTTCGTAGCCGTTTTCTTCGGGGCAGCCTTTTTCGCCGCTTTCTTTTTCGTCTTCTTCTTCGGCGCTCGGGCGGCCCGTTCGGCGAGCAGGTCGAGCGCCGCTTCGAACGTCAGTCCGCTTGGCTCGGTTCCCTTGGGGAGCGAGGCGTTGGTCTCGCCGTCGGTGACGTAAGGTCCGTAGCGGCCATCGAGAATTTTGACTTCCTTCTCGGTCACCGGCGATGGTTTTTCGAACTTCTTCAGTGGCTCTTTGGGAGCCGCGGCGGCGCGGCCGCGCGTTTTCGGCTGCTTGAGCAGCTCGATCGCTTGTTCGAGCGTCACGTCGAGCGGCGAAAGGTCGGCCGGCAGCGACCGCGTCTCCTTGCCGCACGTGATGTAGGGCCCGTAGCGACCATCCTTGGCGACGACCGGTTCCTGCATCTCCGGATGCACCCCCAGCTCGCGAGGCAACCGCAGCAGTTCAACCGCTTGTTCGAGCGTCAGCTCGTTGACGTTCATTCCCTTGAGCAACGACTGGTTTTTCTTTTCCGGGTCGTCGTTCTCGCCCAGCTGGACGTAGGGCCCGAAGCGGCCCGCCTTGACGTAGATCGGCTGTCCGGTCTCGGGGTGCGTGCCGAGCGGTTCTCCGTCGCGCGACGAGTTGTTCAGCAGCTCGAGCGCCGTCTCCACGGTGACTTCGTCGGGGCACATCCCCTCGGGCAAACTCGCTCGCCGCTCGCCCTGTTCCAAAAACGGTCCGTACTTGCCGACCCGGACGATGATCTCCTCGCGATGCTCTCCTTCGGTCGGCGTGCCGATCGGGAACTGGGCGCTCGTGCGGGCGTCGATCTCCGCCGCTTTGGCGAGCAGCTTGGGCCGCAGCCCGAGCGCCTTGCCGCTCGACTCCTCATCGCCGAAGTAGAAGTCCTGCAGGTATTTTGCGGCTTCGGCTTCCTGGCGGCTGATCGAATCGAGAAAGTCCTCCATCTGAGCCGTGAACTCGTAGTCGACCAGCGACGTCAAATGCTCTTCGAGCAACCGCACGACGCTGAAGGCCGTCCAGCTCGGGACCAGCGCATTGCCTTTCTTGAAGACGTAGTCGCGGTTCTGGATCGTGTCGATGATCGACGCGTAAGTACTCGGCCGCCCAATCCCTTTTTCCTCCAAGGTGCGGGTCAGCGAAGCTTCGCTGTAGCGGGCGGGCGGCTGCGTCGTGTGGCTCTTCGTATCCAGGTGGCGGACCGCCAGCGGATCGTTCTCGGCCACCGCCGGTAGCAGCGTCTCCTTGTCCGCCAGTTCGGCTTCCGGATCGTCGGAGCCTTCGACGTAGGCTCGCAAGAAGCCCTCGAACTCGATCGACGTTCCCGAAGCCTGGAAGGTCGCGCCGCCACCTTCGATCGTGATCGTCATCCGCTTTTTACGAGCGTCGGCCATCTGGCTGGCGATCGTCCGCTTCCAGATCAGCTCGAACAGGCGGAACTGATCCCGATCGAGCTCGCCGCGGATCGCTTCGGGTTTCTTGAAAGGGTGACCGGCCGGGCGGATCGCTTCGTGAGCTTCCTGGGCGTTCTTGACCTTGCTGGCGTAGACCCGAGGTTTGTCGTGCAGGAACTGCTCGCCGTACTCGCTGCGAACCAAATCGCGGGCCGCATCGACCGCGACCTGAGCCAGGGTCGTCGAGTCGGTACGCATGTAAGTGATGTAACCGTTCTCGTACAGCTTCTGTGCGGCCTGCATCGTCCGCCGCGCGGTGAAGCCGAGTTTGCGGTTGGCTTCCTGCTGCAGCGTGCTGGTCGTGAAGGGCGGTTTGGGCCGTTCGGTGAACGGTTTGACTTCGACGCTGGCGACCTGGAAGTCGGCCGTCCGCAGCCGCTCGGCGAGCGACGCCGCAGCCAACTCGTCCATCTGCAGCAGCGACGGATCTTTGAGTTTGCCGGTGGCGCTGTCGAAATCCTTGCCGCTCGGGATCCGCGCATCGCCGACCGACACGAGCGTCGCCGGGAGCGGTTCCTTGGCTCCAGTTTCGAACAGCGCCTGCAAATCCCAGTAGGTGGCCGCATGGAAGGCGATCCGCTCTCGCTCACGCTGGACGATCAGCCGCACCGCCACACTCTGGACCCGCCCGGCACTCAAGCCGCGGCCGACTTTCTTCCACAGCAACTGCGACACGTCGTAGCCATACAAGCGGTCGAGGATTCGCCGCGTCTCTTGGGCCCGCACCAGTCCGTCGTCGATCTGCCGCGGCGTGGCCAGCGCGTGCTGAATGGCGTCCTTGGTGATCTCGTGGAACACCAACCGGCGGACCGGAACCTTCGGCTTGAGGATCTGCTGCAAGTGCCAGCTGATCGCCTCTCCTTCGCGGTCTTCGTCCGTCGCCAGGTAGAGGTCTTTGGCCCCCTTGAGCGCCTCTTTAAGTTTCGTGACCTGCTTCTTCTTCTCCGGTGGTACGATGTAAACCGGTTCAAACCGCTCGTCGACGTTGACCCCCAGATAGGCCCAGGGCTCGGATTTGAATTTCTCGGGAACCTCCTTGGCCCCCGAGGGCAGATCGCGGACGTGGCCGATCGAGGCCTCGACCTGGAACCCGTCCCCCAAGAATTTTGCGATCGTGCGGGCTTTGGCCGGGGATTCGACGATCACCAACGACTTCTCGGTCGACTTTGCCATCAGGTTTCGGACGGTGCGGGTTGGAGTCAGGGAGTGGAGGTCGGGTTGACCCTTGGAATTGTGCGGGTGTACTTTGGCCGGCAGCGTATCCAAAGGATGGAACCGTACCGGGGCTTGTCAAGGCGAGGGCTTGACGGGCTTTGCGGATAGGGCGAAGGGTGGCTCGTCCGAGCGACTCGCGAATTCCGCCCGCCTCCGCCGACCGGCCGGTCCGTTTTCGGGCCCTCCGTCGTCGTAGAAAGTTTTTATCGTCATGGCCAGTCCCTTCAGCGTTTTCCGAAGCAATCTCAAGCCCCTGATGGTAGCCCTCACGCTACTATCGCTGTTCGCATTCGTGGCGCTCCCGGCGCTGCAAATGTATCAACAGTACAACGTCGGTGGTGCCGCCAACCCCGATATCGCCACCTACGACGGCGGATCTTTCAGTGAAGCGGAAGTCGCGTACCTCAATCGCACCCACGCTCAAACCGTTCGCTTCCTGACCACGGTCGCCGAAGAAGTCATCAGCCGCGGCGGAACTCCCCGCGTCCCCGGCTTCCAAGTCGATCCGCGGACCGGCCAAATCCTCAGCGTCGGCGTCTCGCCGATGAATACGCCCCGCTCGGCCGTGCTGACCGAGCTGCACGCCGAACGGGCCGCCGAACTCGGTCTGAACCTCGACGATGCGGCCATCGACCAGTGGATGGCACTGTTCACCGACGGCAAACTCTCCCAAAACGAACTGGCCGGAATCCGCGCCCAAGTCTCCCAGAACTTCCTCGGCCAATCCCAACTCTACGACCACCTGCGGACCGAACTGCTGGCGAACCTCTACCAACGAGTCGCCACCACCGGACTCTCGGTCGGCCCCGCTTTAATCGTCCCCCCGGCCGAAGCCTGGTCACAATTTCTCAAACTCAACCAAGAAGCGATCGTCACCGCCTACCCGGTGCAGGTCGAAGATTTCCTCGACCAGACCAGCGAGCCGACCCAAGCCGAAATCGATGCCCTCTACGCCGAAGGCAAAGATCGCTTCCCCAACCCCGACTCGCCCGATCCCGGCTTCCGCCGCCGTTACGCCGCCAACATCGAATACGTCTCGGCTACGATCGACGATTTCGTCCAGCGGGAAGCGGCCAAGCTGAGCGAAGAACAACTGCGAGCCGAATACGAGCGGCGAATCGCCGGCGGCGACTTCCGACTCCCCCCGACTCAAACTCCTTCGAGCCCCGCCCCGCCCGCTCAACCAGCTCCCCCGAGCGACGCCCCGGCTAGCGAAGAACCCACCACCGAAGAACCCACCGACGAGCCCGCTAGCGAAGAATCCACCAGCGAAGAACCGGCTGCCGAGACTCCGGCTAGCGAAGAGCCAGCGATGGAAGCCCAACCGGCCGAGAATCCGGCTCCGGAAACTCCCGCCAACGAGCCGCCCGCCAACGAGCAGCCCGCCAACGAGCCGCCCGCTGAAGACAACCCGGATGTCGAAGAAGTCCCCGCCGAGGAGGACGCGCCGGCCAGCGACGAGGACGCTCCGGCCGACGAAGAAGCCCCAGCCGAAGAAGAAGCCCCAGCTGACGACGCGCAGTCGCAACGCTCCGCCGCCAACGAGCTGCAGTTCGTCTCGATGCGGCTCCAGGATGAAGAGGCCGAAGAGGCCACGGAGCCCCAGCCCGACACTCCTGCCGACCAACCGGCACCAGCCGAAGAGCCCGCTCCGAGCGATGAGCCAGCTCCGGCAAATGAGCCAGCCGACGAACCGGCTCCGAGCAATGCCCCCGCTCCAAGCGATGAACCCGCTCCAGCGGACGAACCCACTGACGAACCGGCTCCGAGTGACGAACCGGCTCCGAGTGACGAACCGGCTCCGAGTGACGAGCCCGCTCCGAGTGACGAGCCCGCTCCGAGTGACGAGCCCGCTCCGAGTGACGAACCGGCTCCGAGTGACGAGCCCGCCGACCAGCCGGCTCCGGCGACGCGGCCGTTCGAAGAGGTGCGCGACGAGATCGCACGATCGCTGGTCATCGGCGACGCCACGCGGGCTCGCGACCGGGCCCTCAGCGAAGCTCAATCGGCGATGCGGAGCTACTTCACGCAGACGGCGGTCTACGACGACTTGGTGAAAGCCGACCCCGATGCGCCGAAGCCGGAGCGGCCGAACCTGAAACAATTGGCCGAGCGGTTGGGGCTCCAGTACGGCGAAACGGGAATGCAGACCGCGCTGACGATTCGCGACTTGCCAATCGGCCAGTCGAGCGGACTCGGCGAAATGATGTTCCGCCGAGGCGACCCGTTCGCCGTCCAGATGTTCACTAACGAAAAGCCGCTCTTCACACCGCTGCAAACGATCAACGACGCCCAGCAGATGGCGTTCGTGTCGTGGAAGACCGAAGACCGCGAAGCTTACATTCCCGAGTTGTCGGACGTCCGCGAAGAAGTCGTCGCGGCGGCTCGGCAAATCGCCGCCCGCGAACTGGCTCAGGCTCACGCCAAGCAGCTCGCTGAGCAGGCCAACGCTACCTCGGATCAATCGATCGAGGCGGTCGTGCCGGAGAACCGCAAGAACCTAGTCTTCAAGGATCTCGGCCCGTTCCCCTGGTATCGCTACTTCGGTCCCGGCACCCAGCCGTTCATCGCGGGCGTTCCGGAACTGGACAACGTCGGCGAGGAGTTCATGGAAACGGTCTTCCGCGGCGAGCTCAACCAGTTCGACGTCGGGCCGAACAATGCGCGGACCGTGTACTACGTCGTCAAGACGACCGACCTGCAACCGCCGACCGAAGAGCTCCGGACGCGGTTCATGCAGGCCAACCAGCGTCAAGCCACTTCCGGACTCGCCTTCCAAGACCTCTCGGCAATCTACAGCAGTTGGGCCGAGCAGTTCGAGGAAAGCATCAACCTCGAGTGGAACGACGAAGCCCTCCAGCAGTAGGACTGGGGGCATATCAGCCGCCGGGCGCTAGCCCCCGGTTCCCGCAGATTGGCGCGTCCACGCCACCCTCCCGCTTGCGGGAGGGTCGGGCTCTCAGGCCCGGGGAGGGCTGATCGGCAGCTAGCAACCGGTTTCCATGGCCCCATCAGCCGCAACGCGCTAGCGTCCGGTTTCCGCGGCCCCATCAGCCGCAACGCGCTAGCGTCCGGTTTCCGAGAATCCGTATGAGCCGTAGGCGCTAGCCTCGGGCCTCTTCCGGTCCGTGCCGCGGAATAACGTTGCGCTGCAGCGGCGGCCAATCCCCGACCCAATCCGTTCGCCCGCCTGACGGAACCCGCGGCTAGCGCCGTCGGCTCAATCATTCGCAGCCCGACGCGGCCCCCAGCACGACCGCCGCGGCGTGCCCCTGCGGCGTGTGGCTGATGACCAACACCAGCGGCCGGTCGAGCGGCTGGGCTTCGCTCAGCAAACGGACGCGACACTCCGGATCGCGCTCAGCAGCGTTGACCGTCGGCGGCACGACGCGGTGCACGAGGGCCAGCACCGCCGTCACCAGATCGAGCGAGCCGCTCGCTGCTCCGGTATGCCCCAGGGCTGCGATCGGCGCCACCACCGGCAAATCCTCACCGAGCTTTTCCACCGCCGCAGCCTCGGCGGCATCGATTCTCCGGTCCCCCATCGCGTGCGAGACGACCATCCCGAGATCCGACGCGGCCACCCCGGCATCCGCCAACGCCCCAGCGATCGCTTTGCCAATCGCCGCGGAGGACGCGGAGCTTCCATCGCATGAAGGAATGAATCGCACGGCGCTGCCGAGCATCACCGCCAGCGGCCGCACGCCGCGACGACTCGCCGCCGCGTCGCTCTCCAGAATCAAACAGCCCGCTCCTTCGCCGGCGACCACTCCGTCGCGATCGCTCGCCAGAGGCCGACTCGACGCGGCCACGGGGTCGCGGAGCGTGGGGATGCCGAGACCGCTGCGGTAGATCAAGCGGGTCGGGCTGATGCGGGTCCCGGCAGCACCCGTGATGACGCAGTCGGCAATCCCTCGCCGCAACACCGAAGCGCTTTCGATCGCCGCGGCCAGCGCCGACGTATCACCGACGACGAGCGTGTTGTTCGGCCCCAGCGCCCCGACAGCGATTCCCACGTGGCACGCGGCCATGTTCGGCAAATACTTCAGCATCCACAGCGGAAACATGTTCCGCATCGCCGCCTCACCGAATTCTCCCGCCCGAATGTCGCCGCTCGTCACTCCGCACTGCTGCAGCGCTTCGGCCAGCTCCTCCGGCTCCCCCGACATCATCTCCGAGCCAAAGATCGTCGCCACGCGATCCGCCGGCATTTCCGATGGATCCAGCGCGGCATGCTCCATCGCCAATACAGCGGCGGAGAAAGCGGTTTGGATCTCCCGCGACATCACCTTCAGCGCTTTCCGCGGCCGGACGTAAGCGCGGGGATCGTAATCGATTAGCTGGCCGCCAAATCCTACGCGGGCCACCTCACCCGTACCGCCATCGAGCCAGCGGATACCACTCTGTCCGCTGGACATGGCCTGCCAAAACGGCTCGTGCCCGATTCCGAGAGGGCTAACGACGCCGACACCGGTGATGACGACGTCGCGTGAAGCTGTCATGGACAAAGCGGCAGAAGGAGTCAGGAGCGGGTCAAATCGTACGATCGAGGGGGGCGATCAGTATGTCGCGGACGTTTGGAAGAAGGCAACCAGGGCAGCCAGCAGCAGGTTTCTCGGTTCGATGCTTAAATCAGCCGCCACGCGCTAGCGTCCGGTTCTTACTGTGTTTTCGGGAACCGGGGGCTAGCGCCCGGCGGCT
Organism: Candidatus Laterigemmans baculatus; assembly: GCF_010367455.1. Taxonomy (GTDB): domain Bacteria; phylum Planctomycetota; class Planctomycetia; order Pirellulales; family Pirellulaceae; genus Laterigemmans; species Laterigemmans baculatus. The sequence goes on from NZ_WRPR01000047.1 coordinate 19,077, forward strand.
GATTCTCAGCTCAACCCGCCGCCGGCTCTCCGCTCATCGGCCGCCGGAACGGGGGCGCCGGATTCGCTCCCTCGCGCGCGGCCCGGGCCTGCGACTCGCGCGATCGCTGCAACAGCTCGCCGATCGCCCCGAGCAAGCTGTCACGGTTCGTCTCCCGGTAGGGCGAATCGGCCGGCAGCCCTTCCATCAACCGCCGGTGCGCTCGACCCAGGTTGTGATAGGGAATGCTCGGGAAGAGGTGGTGCAGCGCGTGATAGCGAGTTCCCACCGGCCCCCACAACTCGGAAATCCAAGCGTGGTTGGGGTAGTTGACCGAGTCGAGCAACTGCTCCTCAAAACCCATTTCCGCACCGTCCCCGGTCCAGCGATGGGCCCCGAGCGTCCGAAGCGCGTTGATCGTCGCGATGGTCACCGAAGTCACGTAGGCCAGCACCCAAAACCAATCGAACCAGGCATCGTGGAGTACCTGAGCGCGAGCAATAAACCACACGCACCACAGGAAGCACAGCACTTCTTGGAAGATGATTGTCCGCCGCACCCGCGGGGTCGCCGGCGGCCGCTGGTAGAAAGGATCGACCACCATCGACGAGGCGTGCCGGTGGACCCAGGTGCGGGCTCCGGGAACGATCCAGCAAATCGGGCTGATCACCGCAAACCGCAAGAATCCCAGGATGGGGATGATCAAATTCTGAGCAATGAAGCCGACGATCCACCACGGCGAGGAATGACTGAGCGCCAAGTACTCCCCGTCATGCTCGGTGCCGTAATGCTTGCGGCGGTGATGATCGACGTGGGTGTAGTACATGAACGAAGGGAGCAGAAAGAAGATCCCACAGAGGGCATTCCAGGCGATCCGGAAACCGGTGAATCCCTCTTTCGGGAGATGCACTAGCTCGTGCGTGAACATCACCGCCCGCATGTACAACACGACGGTCAGCGGAAAAGCCACCGCCTGCAGCGCAATCGCCGCGGTGAAATTCTCCGGGAAGATCTTGTGGGCCAGATAGACCAGGTGAAAGCAGACGTGCCCGGTCAGAATCGTGGCGAGAAAATCCACCCAGTAAATCTTGGGGTTTGGCCGCGTCAGGTCGCTGACCAGCTTACGTGCTTCGACGAACGAAAAACGTTTGGCGACAGGTGCGGATGCGGACATCAGTGAGCCAATAGTGCTTTGAAAGATCAACGGGGGAGAAACCCGAGGCGGCATCGATCGATCGAACCAACCGCCCCCGATTCTGGCTTCCTAGTCCCTAGGATCGGAAAAACAACCCGCCGACGACGGGAAAAAACCGCAGGAAGCCGAAGACGCACCCGAGTGAGGGATCCGGCCTAGCGAATGTCGGCAAGACTCCGGTCGTAGATCCGATGGGTCTTGCTCCGCGTCGCTCCGCCACGTTCGATTGTCCCGCGCGACAGCAAGTTGCTCTCCAGAACCCACGATAGTTCGCCTTGGGTGATTCCGAAAGCTAAAGCTTCATTCATAATCCGCTCGAGCGTGACGAGCCCCAGACCCCACTTTTGGTACTCCGGCAGGACATTCGCGCTGATCAACCGCAGCCGCTTTAAATGCCGGCGTCCGCGCAGCAGCGTCAACCATCCAAAGGGAAACAGCTTGCCGTTGATTTTGCGAATCAGCGGGTTGTAGTCGAGCAGCCCGAAACCAGCACCAATGGGTTTGCCGTCGATCGAGGCGATGCTCGTCAGCGCCGGAACCAGCAGAAACCGCAAAGCCAGACTCTGGTGGTCGATCTCTCGCGGCGACAGCGGCACGCAGCCCCACGTCCCCTCGAGCGAGCGGTTGTAGATGTCCAGAAACAGCTTCACGTCCTCGCGGAACCGCTTCTTGTTCAGCGGCCGCGTGTCGACCCGAAACCGCTCCTTCGCCTGCTGCATGATCCGCTGGACCTTGGGGTCCATCGTCTCGAGATAGGAGACGTCGCAGTGGTAGCAGAACAGGTCTTGGGTTTTCTCCAGCCCAAAACCGGTCAGCAGTTTCTCGTAGTACGGTCGGTTATGGGTAATCATGAACGCCGGCGGGGAATCGAAACCGTCGACCAGCAATCCGCACTCGTAATTCATGCTCGGGTTAGTCGGCCCCCGCAGCGCGGTCATCCCCCGGGAGACCAACCAGCGAGCCGCTTCGCCCATTAGCGCCGCCGCCGCTTCGGGATCGTCGCGGCACTCGAAGAAGCCAAAAAATCCCCGCTTCTCGTTGTAGCGTCGGTTGTGCGCATGGTTGACGATCGCCACCACGCGGCCGACCACCTCCCCCTCGCGAGCCACCAAAAAAGCCGCCGACTCGGCGTCGTCGTAAAACGGATGGCGACGAAAGCCCACCAACTCCTCCTGGTTCCGCCACAGCGGCGGTATCCAGTTCGGGTCGTCGACGTAGATATCCTTTTGAATCTGATTAAAAGCCTTCTGGTCGGCCCGCGTGTGGACTTCCCAAACTCTCAGTGCATCGGCCATCGTATCTTTCACGTCAGCGGTTCGTCCCCGTACGTCAGGCTTTCCAGCCTGACCGCCTTCCGACAATCTGAAATCTCAGATCTCAGGTCTCCAATCCCCATCCCCCGAGCCATCATTCATGCAGTCGCTGTCGATCACCAGTGCCGCCAACCCTCGCTTTCGGGCGGCAGTCCGCCTCCGGCAGGGGCGGGTCCGCCGCCGCGAAGGGCGGTTTCTGGTCGACGGGCGACGGGAGATCAGCCGCGCGATCGCGGCTGGATACGAACTTCTGGAGTTGTACGTCACCACCGATTCCCCATCGGCAGAATCGCTCGGTGCGATCCCGCAATTATGGATCGAGCTTCCGCCATCCATGCTCGACCAGCTCGCCTACGGAGACCGCAATGAGGGAGCCGTCGCCGTGTTCGCCGCCCGCCACCGGACGCTCGACCAGCTGCGACTTCCCGAAAACCCGCTGCTGGTGGTGCTCGATCGCGTGGAGAAGCCAGGCAACATCGGGGCCGTTTTCCGCTCCGCCGACGCTGCGGGAGCGAGCGCCGTGCTCCTCTCCGACTGCGCCGGCGATCTCTTCAATCCCAACTTGATCCGCGCCAGCCTGGGAACCGCCTTCACCACCCCCGCGGCCCAAGCCACGGCGGCGGAAGTCCGCCACTGGCTGCACGCCCGCGGCGTGCGGATGCTCGCCACCCGCGTCGACGCACCCGCCACGCTCTGGGAAACCGACTGGCGAGCTCCGGCGGCAATCGTGATCGGCAGCGAAGCGGAAGGACTTGGCCCCGAGTGGGCGGGCGAAGGAATCAGCGGAGTGCGAATTCCCATGGCCGGAGTCGCGGACAGCCTGAACGCCTCGGTCACCGCCGCCCTCTGCCTGTTCGAAGCCACCCGCCAACGCAACTGAGTACTCAGTACTCCTGCCTCCCGCCTCCTGCCTCCCGCCTCCTGCCTCCTGCCTCCCGCCTCCCGCCTTGCGACGGTCAAAGCCGGCATATTTGTTCAATCCGATCCGTCCGCTCCACCGATACCCAAAAGGGCCAAAGTCCAGCTTGATGCTGGTGGCCATTGCACGGGCTCCTCGCGAGCCGCCTCCGAACCCCCGCAGCGACCGTGTTTCTCGGGGAAGGGCGGGGTCTTCAGCAGTGTCAGGGTATCGCGCATGTACAAGCAGCAGACTTCGCGTCCAGCGACCGTCCGGAGAAGCCGAACCTCCCGCGGCCTGCGCCGCGCCTCGTTAGCTGCCGCCGTGGCCCTGTCCACGATCACCGCCACGGCGACCAGCTCCCGCGCTGCCGATCCGCCGCGAAAAACGTCGCTGGAACCAACGGAACTGCAGCTCGAACTCCTGCCCCCACTGCCGCTCCAAATCGGCCGGCTCGCCCCGGCTCCGACCGCTGCCTCAGAGCCGCGAACCAATCCGCACCTGAGCCGCAGGCCGACTCCCGCGACGCCAGTCCTCCGCACCAATCGACTCGTGGCCGCACCAGGCTCGCCAGCCGAGAACGAATCTCCAGCGGCGATGGTGACCCAAGTAGCAGAGACAGAATCATTGCGGCCGGCCGAACTGCTTCGCCCCGCGGCGACAGTGCTGACGCTCCGCCCCATCTCCACGCCCGAAACCGACTCGCACGACGAACCCGCCAGCCAACTCGCCGGCTTGTCGGGCGAGGCCACCGAAGCCACCTTCGTCACCCCAGCCGTCCCGCCGACGATCCCCGGGGAAGGAGGCTCGTCGGTCGTGCATGCCGCACCACCGGCCGACGCAATCCGCTTCTCGATCTCCGACGACGGCGTTAGCGCCAAAGCGACGCTGCAAAGCGAACCCGCGCTACCCGCTCTCGACTCCGGCAGTGGAGTCGCTCGACTAGCGCCACCTCCCACGTCACCGCGTCCGCGGATCGTGGCAGCACCACTCGACCCCGTCACGCTCGCCCCGGCTCCCGAAAGCCTCGCGCCGCGGCTCAAACCGATGACTGCCACCCCATCCACTGCAAAAGCTACTGCCGCAGCCAAATCCGACGTGACTTCGCGAGCGACAACCCCGACGACTCGAGGCGCGGAAGAGGCACCGGCGGCGATCGTCCGCCGCCCGTCCGCGGCGGTGATCCCGGTCCCAAGGGCCGAAGTTCCCCGACCAGTCGAGCCCCAGCCGGCAGCGAAGCCGGTCCCGAAGCCAGCCCCGAAGTCGGCAGCGGATGTTCCCGCAGTCGCCTCCCGGCCGGCCTCTCCACCAACCTCGAAGCGGTCCCCCGATCGGATCGAGCGAGGCGGATCAAAGCTAGCGACCTCGGCTGCCAGCGACCGTCGCCCCGTGGTGATCGCATCGGCAGCCCCGCCAAGCGACTCGCAGCCTGCCCAGCCCGCCCCGCAGTTGCTGACGGCGAATCGGGCACTCGTGATCGAAGTCCCAGCCAAGACCAAGACCTCCACCAAGACCACGATTTCAAACGACACCACGATTTCGAACGTGTCCTCGGCACGCAGCCAGGCCGCGCCACCGGCGCCCGCCGACCGGCCCGAACCGACGAGCGACTTCGCACTCCCGGCGACCGCGCTGATCGATGCGCCGACCGCCGTCCCAACGCCCGCGCCCTCCGCAGCGACGGCTGCCAAACCCGCCGCTGCGTCTTCGACATTCTCGGAAACCCCGGCTGGCGACTACGAGACGATTCAGCTCCGCACTGCCGAGACGCAACCGCTGACGCCGCGGACCCCGATCCGGCGAGTCGAGCTGGAAAACCGAGAGATCTGTGAAGCGGTGCTGGTCGGTCCTCACAAACTGCTGCTGATCGGCCGCCAAGATGGTGCAACGCGGCTGGCCCTGTGGTCCGGCGACACCGCCACACCGACGCTGTACGAAGTTCGTGTCGGCAGCGATCACCCCATGCCGACCGGCGGGTCGCTGGCGGCGATCGCTCAGCGACTGACCGAGACGATCGCGGCAACGTACCCGCAATGCCACGTTCGCGTGGTCACCGAAGGGGACGGGTTGGCCGTCCATGGTCGAGCCAACAGCCAGGATGCGGCCCGCGCCATCATGCGGCTCGTCCGTCGCGCCTGCCTGACTTCCGTCGATGACAACTTGGAGATCCGTTGATCACAGGGTCCGGTCGATGCTGTGTCGACCGGCAAATGCGACCTGCGCGATTATTGATCTAGAACCCCGTTCGCTGCGGCAGCTCCTGCACGCGGCCGCGTCCAACCGAGGTTGAGCGATGGCGATACGTCGATCCTTATTTTTGTCTCTTGCAGCCGCCGCGATAACGGTCGGGGGCGGAGCCTCGTCTGCCGTGGCTCAACAGGGGCCGACCGCGACACCCCATGAAGTCACCGACGGACTGATCCTCTCGGCCGACGACTTCGCGCTGGCCCCCGGCGAGACGCTCGTCGATGGTGGCCCCGGCGTGACGCTCGCCCCCGAAGCCCACGCCGGTCCTGCCCACGCCGGTCACGGACATCCGCACGGACACGCTCCGCTGTTCCCGCCAGGATCCGAAATGGCGATGGGCATGCCCTGTCCCACCTGCGAACCCGGCCACTACGCCACGGTCGAAGCGATCTACGTCAAGCACGACGAGTCGCGGGGCTTACTCGGAGACGACCTCTTCCTGCGAAGCAACGACTTCGATTACGAGTGGGCCGGGCGGCTGACCCTCGGTCGCCGCTTCGACTGCGTCAACGGCTACGAGTTCGTCTACACCGGGCCACTCGAATGGGAAATGGACGGGACGGCCAATTTCACCACCGTCGACGGCGACGTAGCACTTGCCCAGCGATTCGAAGCCCGCATGAACAGCCTCGAATTCAACCGCACCTACTTCGGCTGGGACGTCGTCAAAGCGACGCACGGGATCCGCGCAGTCTTCTATGAAGAGAACGCGGCCCTCAACCGGGTCACCAATCCTGCGGATGCAATTAATGATTACCAAGCCGCCGAGTCGGTCGACAACTTCTTGATCGGTCCCCAAGCCGGCCTGGAACTGTACTACCCGCTGAGCAACCGCTTCTTCGTCGGCGGCAAACTCCAGGGTGCCGTCTTCGCCAACTTTGTCGAGTCCGACACGTTTGTCGACAGCAACGCGTTCGACAATGTCCGCGACTCACGCGACGACGTCGATATCTCTGGGATGTTCGAGCTCGGCACGAATCTTGGTGTCCACATCACCGAGTCCGTCTCCGCCACAATCGGCTACGACATGTGGTACCTCATCGGAGTCGGCACCTCGCATCACCGGATCCCCGACACGCTGACCTTCCGCGACGTCCGGGCCAACGACGAAGTCTTCATGCACGGCGCCACCGCCGGCATTCAAGTCCAGTACTAGGCTCGCAAGTCCAGTACTAGGCTCGGCAGCCAACGGCACACCTCCTTCACCCTCCTCCCAGGAGGGCCGGGCTGGGATGGTGAAAACTTTCTCGTGAGTGAGTTGAAGCTGTTCCGTCAAAGACATCACCCTCCCCCCGGGAGGGTCGGGCTCTCAGGCCCGGGGAGGGCCAACTCCTGGCGACGAAATCCCCGCTCATCAGCCACTACCCAAACAGCTAACAGCTAACAGCTAACAGCGAACCAGCTAACAGCTAACAGCTAACAGCTAACAGCTAACAGCTAACAGCTAACAGCTAACAGCTAACAGCTAACCAGCTAACCAGCTAACCAGCTAACCAGCTAACCAGCTAACCAGCTAACAGCTAACAGCTAACAGCGAATCAGCTCCCCGGCCCCGGCCCCGGCCCCCGGTCCCGCCGCTGTTTCTGCAATCGCAGCACCCACTGTTTCCACGAACCGGGATCCGGCCCATTGCTGGATTCCGGTTTTTCGTAGCCCTCGATGCGATTCTCCGTCACTCGGGGGCGGGCGTAGCTCAGCGGCCGACGACACGCGCGGCAGTAGCACGGCGGCTTGCTGACCTTGCTGCCGCATTCCGGACAACTGTATTCGACGCTCGAACGCGCCGCGGCGGCGAACAATCCGCCCACTTCCGCAGCGGGAAACCAAGCGCTTTCGTCCTTGCGGACCAGCGTCGCCGGGGTCACCACGTGGTCGCGGACCAGCCCCAACAGATCCGAGGCTTTAAACGGACCGACGGTCTCTTCACCGTCTCGATAGAACCACTGCGGCATGTCGAAAGTGCTGAGGAAAAAACCTTCGGATCATCACCCTCCCCCCGGGAGGATCGGGCTCTCAGGCCCGGGGAGGGCCAGCAGAACGCACCCCCCCTCTTTTTTTTTAACACTAGCACACCCCAGAGGGGAGACAGTTTCAGATCGATTCGATGTGCAGACTCCGGCGGCGGCGTTCCTTGCGGCGGATGTCGTCGACCAGCCCGGCCACGCGGTGCACGTCGCTGATCCCCCGCATCGTCAGCACCGGGTGGCTGCGATCGCTGCTATCAATCCGGATCGATCCGATCCCAAACATCCGCTGCACCGGCCCTTGCTCGTAGCTGACGTCGTTGATGTCGATCACTTCGATTCGGTCGGTGCGGCGGCTGAGAATCCCGGTCTGATGGATGAACCGCTGCGTCGTCAGCTGATAGTGGACTCCCAACCGGCGGGCGGCGTACACCGAAGCGACGATCGCCCACAGCACCACGACCGCGATCAACGTGACCAGCCAAGGCAGTTCGGGAACCATCACCGTGGCGACGATCGCGGCCACGGTCAGCAGCAGGCACAGAATCCAGGTTCCCACCATCGCCTTGGGACTGTAGCCCCCCTGCCACAGCGTCTCCTCGGACTCCTCCTCCAAGCCCCCCTCACGGCTCGACTTGACCCGCTGATCGAAACGCTCCCGAGCCGACTCGTCGACGCCGTCCGGCCCAGCCGCTCGTGGGGCAGGTTCGTTTTTCCGCGGTGCCATCGGCCCTTCAGGTTCGGTTCCGGCGAAGGCCTCGGCACCGCGGCGGTCATCTTGGTCGTCGATCATCAAAACGTTCCGGATCTGGAGCAGGAATGCGGGAGTCGCCGCGAGCGGCATTTTAGCCGGACGCCGACCGCGGGATGTGTTCGTCAAACGCCGAGCGCACTACTATATCGGTCTACCGCCGAAGCGTCATTTCCACCCGGCGTTTTCCCCGAAACCGGACCACCAGGATGCGATGTCCGTTCTGCCACGTCGACAATGATCGCGTGATGGATACCCGTGCGATGGAAGACGGCTACGTCATCCGCCGCCGCCGTCACTGCAATTCGTGCCATCGCCGCTTTTCCACCTTCGAGCGGATGGAGCGGATCGCGATCCGAGTCGTCAAACGCGACCACAATCGCGAGCCCTTCAACCCCGAGAAACTCCGCAGCGGAATCGAGCGGGCCTGCTGGAAACGACCCGTCTCGACCGAACGGATCCAGGAACTGACCCAGCGAATCGAAAGCACGATCTACGAGAAATTTGAAGTCGAAGTCCCCAGCGAGCAGATCGGCGAAATCGTCATGCAGCACCTCTCGGAAATCGACGAAGTCGCCTACATCCGCTTCGCCAGCGTCTACCGAGCCTTCGGCAACGCCCAAGACTTCATCCGAGAGATCAGCCCCTACCTCCCCCTCACCAAACGCTAAGCCACCGCGCCCCATACATCAGGCTGCCGCACGTCAGGCTTTCCAGCCCGACCCGTGCGTCACCATCGTTCAACGGCAAGCCAAAGGCGACAGCGCTTCTCCCCCCTCCCTGACTTCAGCGCAGCGGTACTCGTACTCAGCGAAGCGGTACTCGTACTCAGCGCAGCGGTACTCGTACTCAGCACAGCAGTACTCGTACTCAGCGAAGCGGTACTCGAGAAAACCGTGGTTAGGCCCCCAACGCAGCCGCTGGTGTTCGAGTACGAGTACGAGTACCGCCGCAAGCGGCTGAGTACGAGTACGAGCACGATTCTCAACGCTCCCCCACCACTCCCTTCCGTGCTTTTCCGTGTCCTTCCGTGGCCCCCTGCCCCCTGCCACCTGCCACCTGCTATCTGCTACCAGCTACCGGCTACCGGCTACCGGCTACCGGCTACCGGCTACCGGCTACCGGCTACCGGCTAATGCTGATAAAGCGGCATGTGGCGGTAATAAACCTCCAAGCAGTAGATCGCAAAACAAGTCGTATACAGCCGCCCGCCGGTCCCTCCCCAGCGATCTTTCTGCGGCGCCCAACTTCCCACTTCGCGGCCGCTGCGCACCTGAGCCGTTGGCAACTGGCTCCGCATCGCTTCGTTCCACAGCCGCCACGGCTCGCCGCCGTAGTGATGCAGCATCTGCGTCGCGTAATACCAGTAGTAAAAATCGGGCTCGTAGATATCGAAGTTGTAGTCGGTGACCAGCGACTCGGCGCACAACTGCATCTCCGGCCGCTCGCGCTCCCAGCCCAAATACTGGCGGCAGAGCATCCCCTCGGCCGTCATCGCTTGCGAGGGTCCGTTGCCCGGCTGGTAGGCGTAGGCCGCCCCGTCGTAGTGCTGCACCGAGTCGAGATAGTAGCCGACCTTCCGCAGCACCTCGTCGCTGACCTCCAGCCCTCCGGCTCGGCCGCTTTGCAAGGCCATCATGAACCAGCCGGTGACCGACGTGTCGGCATCCCGCCGCGGTTCGTAACGCCAGCCGCCGAGCGAACTCTGGCTCCACTCGGCATACTCGATCGCCCGCTGCGCCGGTCCGTGCAACCACGAATCGCCGGTCATCGCATACAACTCGCAGATCGCGATCGTCGCCTGAGCTTGCGAATAGAGTTGCTGATGAGGGGGAAAGCCTTGCCCACGACGACTTCCGCGGCTCCCGCCGCCTCCGCCGCCCACGCGCCCGATGCCTCCTCCGCCTCCTCCGCCTCCCATGCCTCCCATGCCTCCCATGCCTCCAGCGCCGCCTCCACCGGTGTGCCCAAACGCCCCGTCGCGGCCTTGCTGAGCGACCAGCCATTCGGCAGCCGCCTTGACCGTCTCGCGATACTCACCCGTTTGGTGCGTGTTGCCGTTGCCTTGAAAGGCCAGCAGCGCCATCGCCGTCGCTGCGATCCGGTTCTCGGCAAAGGCCCCATCTTCGTACGGTCCGCTCAGACTCCAGGCGCCGCTGGAAAGCTGTTGACGCTTGAGCCACTCGAGCCCGAGCTGCACGGCCGCTTCGGTTTCCGCCGTTCCGCCGTAAGCAGAGAGCAAGGTCTGTTTCGTCGAGCCTGAGCGGCCACTGAGCATCCCTTCGGTTGGCAGGCTGACCGCCGCCACCTCCGCCTGCACCGGCACCATCTGCTCGATCAGCGCGTCGGCCACGATCTGTTCCTGCGGAATTTCCACCAGCTCTTCGGTCACTTCCGCAGCGTCGCTCGGCGCGGCCTCGCCGATCTCCGGCTCGACCATCGCCAGCTCGAACGACTCGAGCGCCTCGCCTTCATCCGCCGACTGACCCACCTCCAAGACAATCGTCGTCATCTTTTCGCCGACCGGGGAAGTCAGCAGGGCCAACAGCAACAGGGCGGCCAAGTGCAGGACGAGGCTGATCAACCACGCCGGCGCTTCCCGCTCGACCTGAAGCGAGTCATCCTCCTCCGCCTGGGCCGCTCGCGCACGCCAAGCCGACACCCGCTCGGGAATGGGGAATTGCCCCCGCCAGAGAAAGCCGCGTGCCGAGCCGACCCCCGAAGCCGCGGGTGGGGGCAGGGGAGCGCCTGCTCCGAAATCGCCCTCAACGCCTGCGGCACTTCCAGCCCCTGCGGCGTTTCCTGGTTCTATCGACTTCGGGGCGCGTCGAGCCGAACGGCTCGCGGCCGCCTGGGGAGCCCGCTGCGCCGTCTCCGAGCCGGGCGGAGGAGGAGGCGGCAAAGGGCTCGCTGGAGGTTTCGCTGCGGGCGGTTTTGGGACTCCCTCCGCCCCCGGCAGCGCTCCCGAGCCGGGCGGCTCCCCGGAGCGCGGAGGAGGTGGAGGAGGCGGAGGTCCAGGCGAACCGCTCGGCACTTGCGGCAGCGGCGGCCGATCGGACGATCCGCCCGCGTCGGCGTCGAAGTGCGAAAGCGACAACGAAGGGAACCCCCGAGTGCGAAACTCTTTAGGAAGTGGACCACCGACCGCCCCGCCGCGGGCAACCGGCGCGAGACTCAGCCGACCTTTCCATTATGAGGCCCGCAAGCGGCAAACTGTCAATGTTCTCTCGGCAATCCGCTCCCCCGTCCGTCAGGCTTTCCAGCCCGACCCTCCTCCTATCTCTCCCCGCCCCCCCTTCGTGCTCTTCGTGCCCTTCGTGGTACCTCTCGCCCCCAGGCTCTCAAAGAAAGGCGAGAACTCGCCAAGATTGGGTTGACACCCAGCGGCTTCCGGCCGATATTACTCCCTAACACCGCGGGGTGGAGCAGCCAGGTAGCTCGCGAGGCTCATAACCTCGAGGTCGCAGGTTCGAATCCTGTCCCCGCAACTTGAGAGTCGCCTTTCGCTCCGCGAAAGTAGCGGCGTTCCGAACTAGCCGATGTGTGGCCACAAGCCAAACATCGGCTTTTTTCGTGCAAAAACCGCACTTTCAGCCCCCCAGCCACCTCTCCCCGCCCTCGCGCCCCACAGCGCCAAACCCCCGAAATCCGCCCCTCCCACGGGGGATCAGGCGAAAAAACTCTCGCCTCTCTCACAGGTTATGGGATTTTCGCGCTCTCGCGCGCGAGCGCGAAACGCCCGGAAATCGGGCAGTTCGGCTGCACGGGTTATGACCTGCCGCAGAGTGCCGGCACCGGCCGCACCCGGTTTAAACGGCGCCGATCCGAGAGCCAGCACCCGCTCCGCGGCGCGATCCCCCCACTTGGTTTGACGCCGCACAGCGAACCGGGGAGAATACCTGCGATGCGTGCAATCTGAGCGGAAAAGACAGCGACCACGCATTGATCGTGGCCAGTCGCAGACGGAATCGATACCTCCAGCGTGTGCACCGTAGCCAACTGAATTGAGTGAGGCTCAAACCTTCAATCCGGAATTTGATACCGTATTCCGAGCGCTGTCGGAACGTTTGCATCGCTTCACGTCCAGCGACCAGTGCGGACGCTGGAACTCTGCAGTCGTCGATGACTTGGTCCGTGACTCGACCTTCCTCCGAGCTGCTGAGCAGATACACGAAGTCGCAATCCGCACCTGCTTTCCGCGCATCCCCCCGGTCACTGACGGAGTCGGAGTCCTCGGTGTTGGTATTAAACTAGGGGAATCAATCTGGGTCGACTGTCAGCTTTGGCTTCTCGCGGGCGAGGCTGGGCGACACAGCCATTCGGCATCACCCTCGCGTTTCACCGTCTCAAGAACAAGCGGCAACCGAGATGACTACAACGCTTCGTTTGGTTGTGGACTGCGTGAAGTGAATGGCCAGTTTCTATATCCGCAAACCGACAACAACAACGGCCGCCTTGATCGTCCGCCCAAAACTCCCGAAGGCTGGGCTTTCTGGTACACCAGAACCTACGGCGACTCGTCGCTTTCCGACTGGCTGATGAGCCGAAGGCGTCAACGCAAATGATCGGGACAAGATCTGCAAGTTCGCCTGAGCCTGCGTCGAAGGAACCTCGATCAATGACCGACCTCCGCGGGTTCGCAATCTGCCTTATCGCCATTTGCAGTTTCGCAACGCTCGCTTGGCTGATGACGGCGATCCCGTTCTTTGTTGCGACACGAGAGCATGACCGATACGTTGACACTGTTTTCATGCCTTTCGCGGAGCTGCGCGCTGATTTCTTAAGCAACGGATTCGGAGTTTACATCCTCGAATTTCGACCGCATTCGGACTTAAGCGACGACAACGTTGACCAACTTTTATTGCTAAACGACCTTCCACGGAAATATGATCTCACAGTGTTGATTGAGACCGAAATGGTTACAGATGCGTCTGTTGACACACTCGCACAACTTTCGTGTGTGGATTCGCTATTTGTGGACAAGTCTGGCATGACTCCCGAAGGAGTGGGCAAACTCAAGTCGCTGCTGCCCACGAACACGGTTTCGCACTATACTTGGGAAAACCCGGATCACGAATAGCGCTCCCGACTGGCGGCCTGCAGCCCTTGGGGGAGGTGACTAACTCAGCTACCGCGGGCGATCCGTCCCGCCAGCGTCTTCCTGGCTGCTCGCTCCTAATTGACGTTAGATGATTGATGAACGTGACTATCGTCGACGGGGATCTGCTCGAGCAGGATGTTGACGTGATCGTCAACGCTTGGAACCGGAACGTCATTCCATGGTGGCTGCTGATTCCTCAGGGCGTTTCGGGAGCGATCAAGAGGCGGGGCGTTCTCCAGCCGTTTCGCGAACTCGGGCGTCTCGGCGCGCTTCCCCTCGGCCAAGCCGTCGAAACGACCGCCGGGAAACTTCCGTTCAAGGCGATCATCCACGTCGCCGGAATCAACTTGCTCTGGCGATCCTCAGAGCGGTCGGTCCGCGACTCCGTTCGCAATGCGATCGCGTTAGCTAAGGACCGTGGATACCGTTCGATCGCCATGCCTTTGATTGGTGCGGGCTCAGGGGGCGGGAAACCAGAAAGAATCCATTCAATCATCGAAGACGAACTGACTCGCTGTGATTTCGACGGCGAGGTCAGAATCGTCCGGTACCGCAAATAGGACGCACGAGCCATGCGTTGCCACTCGATCCGATTCGATCTGCTCTTCGACGCCAGTGAGCACTGGCGCTCCGGACGATGCCCCTGGACCTTTTTCGCGTACCCCACCAGCCTCGCAGACGACCTTGGGCTACCACCAGACGATGCCGCATGCCGGCTTCTTGCGACGCTTCAAAATCACGGAATCGACGTTGCTATCTGGTCAAACGGTCCCATCGAGAACACGACCTACTTCGCATGCCGGCAGGAAGACCTACAGCGGCTAGATCACGTGTTGCAGGAACTGGGATCCGGCGGGGTGATGGAGACTGGCTTTCTAGGAAAGCTATCGAGTCGCCTGTTCGCCTCTCTGGACGAGGGGGATGAACTACACTCTTTCGCTGCTCCTCCAGATTAGAATCCGGTTCGCGAGATTGAAGCCATGCTCCGCTGGGAAGTCGCCCACTCCGACCTACTCGATGCCTCCGCTGCCGGTTTACTCTGCTCCGCCAATCCGAACCTGAATCTCTCCGGTGGCGTGGGCGGTGCATTTTCGCTCCGATTTGGCGGGGCGATGCAGTCGTTTCTCCACGAATACCTACGCAGCAACGGGCTTCGGCATATTGAGCCTGGCAATGCAGTCGTAGCGCCGTCGTGCGGGTCCCCGTTCGCTGCCGTCGCCCATGCAGTAGCAATCGATGCGTTCTATGACACCACAACCGACCTGGTTCTGCGCACGTACGACAGTGCCATCCGGGTGCTCGCCGATCGTGGATGCTCCACAATTGCAGCCGCGTGCCTTGGATGTGGGTACGGCCGCATGTCCGATGCAGATTTCGCCGTCGTTGCAGAAGAACTGTTCACGCGGTCCTACCCTGGCGTGGAGCGAGTGACACTCATGACAACGAATGCACACCTGTTCGAAGCCATCCGAAAAATAGCGGCCGACGCCGGCGCATGATGGGCTGTGCTGTGAACATCACTATGGATCCCACTCTCGAATTTCTGTGGTCACGACATAACGCTCGAGGTCTGCCGATACCGGCAGCGGACTGGGCAATACGCCTGCTAGAGGACGGCGTGGAATCTGAGAGCATACTTCAACTCACGGATCGGAACCTCCATTGGCAGGACGAACGCCGACTGATCGGCAAGGTTCTTCAAGAGCTCCGCAAGGAAGACCTGTTGGAGGTAAGTAGGCTACGCTCCGCTTACGAAAAAGAGAGCATTTCCGAGTATTTTTGCGGAGCAATCGATGGCTGGACGCTGATCACTCGTGGTTGCGATCTGTTCTACGATGACGAGGATGATAATCCTGGCCGGATCTTCTGGATTCGACTTGCCGGGGACGCCGACGAGCACGGCGGACAAGGAATCTGCCTCCAGTACCCCTTCGCGGGGCGTGACTTCGATACCGTACTTAAGGAGGCGCTTGTGATGTCGGGTCGTCCGCTTCCGAACCAGAGTTGATATACCCGCGGACCGAACGGTGGCGAACTCACGACGCTCGATCAAATAGATGCCAAGTTCAGCGGCCGCACCTTCGCCCAAACCAGCGGTGATGACGACACAGCTCAAAGTTCGGCGACACAAACCCGGGACGCCGTCTCTCGTTTTCGCATAGATAACCCAGGGGAGACGCGAGATCTCGCGTCCGCTTCCGAGGTTCTCTGTGCGGGGCGTTCCGATCAGCTCTCCGCCTGATTCGCGTACTCCGGTGCACGCGATTAGTTACGCCAACGCGTTAATCGAACTCAGTCCATGATGGGCACAAGTCGGCCATTCCGAACAGGACCGATACCTGAAAAGCCTCGCCCAGTATCTATTGCCCATATTTCATCCCCTGGGCTAATCTCATCCCAAGGGATGTATCCGTCACGACAGGTTTTCTGAAAGTCAGGGTCGTCTCTGTGCACTACAACCCAGCCAGCGTTATAGATGCGATACTGAAGCATGCGACATTCAGCCGGGTGAGAGTCGATCCATTGGATGCATGCAGTTCGACAGGCCGGGCAATGATACCCTAGCCACCCATATCCATGGGGGAATTCGCTCTCGCGAGCGCGGGTGAATGACTCGGAGTGTCGTAAATCAACAGGTTGATGGCCCGAGCCAACCAGTAGCGGAGCATCGTGCACGTCGCACCAATGGAGGCACGGACCAATATCGTTCACATCGCTCGGAGCGTCCGGGTATCTCGCTATGAACCGCGCCCACAACATTTCTTGCCAGTACCGCAGTCGATCGAATCTCACCGGTTCATCGGAGAGCTTGACGAGGGAACGAGCGAACTTGCGGAACTTTACTGGGCCGCAGAAATCGAGGAACCGGACACGCAGATCGCTCGGCGTCATGTGGAGTGGCCAGATTCTCAGGCGTAACGGTAGCGGTAACCGGGCGGCGGCCAAGAAGCGGTGCTTTCCAGACTCCGCCCCGCCTCCCGGGTTCACCGCGTTGTCCTGGCGGGTTGTGGAATCCGTAGCTACTCAGCATCCTAGCACGAAGGTTTCAACCGCGAACAGAAATCAGCAAATCTGCAATCCGGTCGCGAAGCAAGAACGAGGCGATATGAAAGGAAACAAGGACGGACACAGTGACCAACAATCGATGACGACGAGCGGCTAGCGCGAGCACGACACCATAGAGGGCGAACTGGCCGAAATACATGATGTACGCGGCCACATTCTCGGATCGAAGCAGAATGCGAACCGGGCGATGAAGCGGAAACAGTAGATCGTCGGCGAAACCATCCCCATGTCCAAACGCGTGCGAAATCACCGCCAATACCATCGCCACCGGGGTCGCGAGGACTCCGAATAGGCCCGGCCACCACCACCGCTCGGGGATGTCGGGATCTGAGGATTTGATCTTGGTGCTAGCTTCGTACGGATTTCGCATGCAGTGTTTTCGCGGCAACTACTCCGCGCCAGAACGGCAGGCATCACCGAGGACGCGAAGAAGGCTACGCGTTGGCAGACCGCGCAATTCGCGTCCTTCGGTGCATGTCATCGTTCGTCGTTGATTTGTTTCCGACCGACGATCTCGAAGAGTTCTTCATCGATCCTGTTTCGGACGATCACTTCTTGCCTATGCGGAACGAGTGCACCTTCGAAGTCCCGCTTCGCGCAAAAGCTCTCCTTCTCATCTCGCAGTCGCTCGAGCTCGCTAAGCAGTTTCGTGAGTTCAGGCGAGCCTGGGCAGTATCGAGCAATTATTGCTCGGTCATCATCAATCAGATACCCCCGTTCTTCCATCGCCTCAGCGATCGCGTCGAGGCACGGAGAATCCAGGGCATCTTCAAGGGATCGTACGTCAACTCAACATTGCGAATGAATTTGTCCGGACGATAAAAGATCGTGATCTCGAGAGGCCGGTGGGGGAACAGCCGGCGGAACAATTTGCCGACCATCGAACACGGATTGGGAACCGGGAGCATAACGCGAACAGTATCTCCAACGGTTCCAGCATTGACCTCTTGCCTCCGCAGAGACTCCGTTATTGCCACCGGGTCCCACGTCGCATCGGCGGGCACGTGGTACATTATCAAGGCTCTCTAGACGACGAACGGCACCGATAACGCGGCCACCGCCCATAGTTGTTGTGCAAGCGCGCGGTCATCGGCGGCTCGCGTTCATCGGATCGTTATCCGCCCGTTTGTGGTTATTTCGGCGGGGAAAGGCTTGCATGGACCTCTTCCGCCACATCCGCGACCATTGCATCAGGCGACTCCCGCAGCATGTCGATCTCTGATTTCAATTCTTTTTGAATCCAGGGAACCACTTCAGGGTTTGTCTTGACGCCATCAGCCAACGCCCTTAAGCCCTCGAGCTGTTTCTCCGGATCAGGCTGCTGGAGAGTCGCACGAGCGCTTTCGGTCACGAACCAAGTCACGGCTTCACCGTCGACCTGAATGTCGACACGGTTGGGCAGGTCCGAAGCCCAAGCAACGATGCGGACGACACCCCAGGTGCTGATGCCGAGAAGCAAGCACATCGCGGCGGAAGCGATGATCAGCAGGCGTTTCGTTTTGGTCGTCATCGTCACCAGCTAAGTGCATAAACTGAATTCAGTCGGATACCGTCTTTATCACCGGTCCGACCGGCAAGAATGGGGTACCGGCGTCTATTCTCGCCGTATCCGCGGGGGCTGTTTTCGCCGGTAGACAATGTCGCGTCCGTATCTATTTTCGCCGAATCACACACCCGGGGTCAACTGCGAGGGCCGTGGCACCATTTGCCAGGGCGGAGCGCGGACGGGTTGATGCGTCCCACTCTCTGACGTCGACACTTTTCGCCTCTCGGATGAGGCGGGGAATTTGTGGGGCGCCATTTCCCGACTTTGCATAGATAACCCAAGGGGAGACGCGAGAGTTCGCGTCCACTCCTGAGGTTCTCTGTGCGGGGTGTTCCGATCAGCTCTCGTCCTTCCTTGCCCGCTTCGGGGCCGGCCAATCCTGCCGCGGCTCGTTTGCAGTCGATCGCTGTCGTTTTGCTCCGCGGGATGCTGCGGTTGCGGGAGTCGGCGGATGTGCCGGCTTGCTCGGAACCGACTTCTGAAAATCTCGCCGACTCTTTACCCGAGCCGCCTGAGCTCGGGCGGCGGGCACGGCTCTCTGTGTCTCACGACGTTCCCGCTCGCACCGGGAACGGACACACCCTCTCAACTTCGTGAGACACACCATGCACCACGAAACCCGCCGCCGCGCAATCGCTACGCTGCTCGCCCGCTCCCTGTCGCGAGCCCAACTGCAGCCTCCCCGCGGCAAAGCTGTGAAACCGGCGAGTCACAGCGGTCCAATCCAGTGCGCCACCGAACCTCGGGCTCCGCAACCGGCACACGCCAAGCCAACAGGAGGTAGCCAGTGAGCCCGCACGTTGCCACCGCGGTCGCCGAACTGCGAGACATGTCGGTCAACCAGCTCGCCGGCCGGTATGAAGCCGTCTTCAATGAACCGTGCCGCAGCCGCAACAAACAGTACCTCCTGCGCCGCATCGCTTGGCGACTGCAAGCGAACGATGAAGGCGGACTCTCCCGGGCCGCGCTGGAACGAGCCGCCCGGCTGGCCGCCGGTGCCGATGTGCGACTCACGGCACCGCGGGCCGAAGCTGCCACTCCCGCACCGAAGTCGAATCCGCGACCGTTCAAAGACTGGGATCCCCAACTGCCGCCCCCCAAAAGCCCCCTCGAACGCGAGTACAAGGGGCGGGTGATCCGCGTGGTGGTCCTGCAGGATGGCTTTCTCTACGAGAACCAGCACTTCAGCTCACTCTCGGCCGTCGCCAAAGCGGTGAACCGCCAGCAAAGGAGTGCCAAAAATGCCATGCACTTGTCGCCTGCGGATACGCCAATTGTCCCGAGTGTGGCCATCCATTCCCGCCGCCGGAGCGTGAGTCCCATGACGCCCGAGCCAGCGAGGCCGGTGTGCTATCTGGCGAAGTCACAGACACCGAGTATGAGGTGATCGACACGATCTACCGCATTCATCGCAAACGCGACGCCGATGAAGACGCGCCGCGGTGCCTGCGGGTGGATTATGTGATCGGGCTGGATCACTGGCAGAGCGAATTCATCTGCATCGAGCACACCGGCTACGCACGCCGCAAAGCTGAAGCCTAGTGGCGGGACCGCTGCCTCGATCCGTGTCCGGACAACGCCGAAGAGGCACTCGAACTGGCTGAAGCCGGACTGCTGGCCCTCTCAGAGCGGATCACGGTGCGGAGCATCAGCGGTCAGAAATACGACCGGATCATCAGCCACGCACTCGCACAGATCCCAAATGCAGCACGCGAGGAGTGCCCGTTTTGACGCTCGGCGTGCGTGAGCAAGTAGCGATCTATCGCCGGCAAGGATGGTACTGCGTGCCGCTTCGCCCGCGGTCCAAGATGCCCGTCCGCGCCGACTGGCCAAACCTCCGGATCGAAGCGGACGCGATCAATGCCGAGTTCTCGCCCAAAGACAACGTGGGGCTAATTCTCGGCGAACCGTCCGGCTGGCTCGTCGATGTCGACCTCGACTGCCAGGAAGCGGTCGCGCTGGCGGACCAGTACCTGCCGGCGACACCCGCCATCACCGGTCGGCCGTCCGCTGGCGACTCGCATCGCTGGAACATCGCCGCGGGAGCGACGACCGAGAAACATACCGATCCATACGATGGGTCAATGATCGTCGAATTGCGGTCGACCGGCGCCCAGACCGTCGTTGGCCCAAGTATGCACCCCGACGGCGAACCGTACGACGTGCTCGAAGCGGAACCGGCGACCGTTCCGGCCCCGATGCTCGCTGCCTGCGTCCGGGCGCTGGCCTGGGCCGTCGTTGCAAAGCGCCAACCCAGCCGCGCCGCCCAATCCACCCCCGGGCATTCCCCCGCGTCGCCGCCACACGCGGCCGGTGGCGGCCCGGACGTCGAGAACCGGGCGGTCGCCTACCTCAACGCGATGCCCCCGGCAATCGCCGGCAGTGGCGGTCACTCGCAAACCTACGCAGCCGCGACGGCACTGGTCCACGGCTTCGGCGTCGAACCGGCCCGGGCGATGGAACTGCTCTCGCAGTATTACAACCCTCGCTGTGACCCGCCGTGGTCCGAAAAAGAGCTGCAGCACAAGATTACCCAAGCGGCGACCAAACCCCACGACCGACCATTCGGTTGGTTGCGCGACGAAGGGCACACCCACACCGAGGAGCTTGTCGACCTCAGTCGGTTTCAGCTCGCTCCCAAAGCGGCCGCGACCGCAACGGTCATTGAACCGGAAACACCGCCCGACGTTGTCCCCGATCCTGGACAACTTCCCGAGCGACTATTTGAGGTCCCCGGATTCGTGCGCCGCGTGATGGACTTCACGCTCGCCAACGCTCCGTACCCCAACGTGGGACTCGCGTTCTGCGGCGCGATGGCGCTGCAATCGTTCCTGGCCGGACGCAAGGTCTGCACCCGCGGCGACCTGCGAACCAATCTGTATCTGCTGGCGCTGGCGAGCAGCGGTACCGGCAAGGAGTTTCCGCGTAAAGTCAACTCGCAGGTGCTCTTTCAGATCGGCTTGGCCGCATCGCTCGGCGACAAATTCGCGTCCGGCGAGGGCATCCAGGACGCCCTGGTCCGCACCGGCCGGATGCTCTTTCAGAACGACGAAATGGACGGTGTGCTCCGGCAGATCAACCCGGACCGCGAGAACAGCCGCGAATCGATCCCAAACATTCTCCTGACCCTCTACACGTCCGCCGGCGATGTGTACCCAGTGCGAGTGAAGGCGAACCAGAAGGAAGCGATCCACGTCGATCAGCCCCACCTGACGCTGTTCGGCACGGCAACGCCACAATACTTCTATGAAGCGCTCTCGAAGCGGATGCTCACCAACGGCTTCTTCGCGCGGCTCAACATCATCGACGTCGGCAAACGCGGCTCTGGCCAGTCACCTGGCTCGGCTCGCAACCTTCCGGAGGCGATCCTGGAGACCGCGAAGTGGTGGGCCGATTTCGAGCCCGGAACGGGCAATTTCCTCAACTTCCACCCCAAGCCGCTGGTCGTCGAATTCACTCCGGACGCCGCTGCGGAGATCGAAGACCTCCGACGACAAACCGAGGTTGAATACGACAAAGCCGAAGCGGCCGGCGACGAGGTCGCTCGCACCGCCTGGAGCCGAACCTGCGAACACGCCACCAAGCTTGCGCTGATCTACGCCTGCAGCGAGAACCACCTCGAGCCGCAAATCGGCATGCCAGCAGTCGAGTGGGCGAACGAATTCGCGATGCACCAGACCCGCCGGCAGCTCTACCTCGCATCGATCCACGTCGCCGAGAACCCGTTCCACGCCGAGTGTCTGAAGCTCGTCAAGCGGCTTTCCGAACATCCCGATCGGCGAATGCAGCGACGGCAATTGATGCGGGCCATGAAGCTGAGAGCCGGCGACTTCGACCAGATCGTCGGAACGCTCGTGCAGCAGGGTGATCTGGAACCCGTCGTGATCGAAACCGCCACCCGTCCGGCCCAGGGATACCAGCTAACATGCCCCGCCTAATCCGTCACCAATCCGTCACCATGTGTCACCGCCGGGGGACGTTTCTCGGACCCAATCCGGCCGTTTTGCCCTCGAAACCGGCGAATCCGTCCCAATGTGTCACCACGTCCGGTGACGGATCTCCAGAGCAGAAAAGATCGTAAATATAAAGGAAAAACTCTCTTTTCTATGTATGTGTCCCCCTGTCACGCCCACACCCCCGCGATGCGCATTCGCACGCGTAAGGGGGCAGTGGGACGGATCTCGGGTGACGGATCTCCCAAGTGCCAGAGTGGCGATTCCCTCAGTGCCAGCCTGGCACCCCCCGAGTGCCACTCTGTCGGGAGTGCCACACTGGCAGACGCCTCGCCGCCGACGATTAGATACTTTCCGGCCAGGTCGACCTCCTCAGGGCCGCGGGAACAGCCGCTATATTAGGCACAGTTTGTTATGATTGTCCGAACAGTACTCCGCCGCGATTTCGACATCGATCTGCACCGTGAACCATCCCCCTGAACCGACCGTCTACGTCATCGCCGGCCCGAACGGCGCCGGCAAAACGACGTTCGCGCTCAAGTATCTGCCGCGATTTGTTGACTGCCCTGAGTTTGTAAACGCTGATCTGATTGCGTCCGGACTCTCCCCATTCAATCCTGAGTCTCAGGCTGCCATGGCTGGCCGACTGATGTTGAGGCGGCTCGATGAACTAAGCTCCGCCCGTACAACCTTCGGGTTTGAAACCACCTTGTCCGGTCGCACTCACGCTCGCAGGCTGCAAGTGATGAAGCGCCGTTACGGATACCGGCTCGCCATGTTCTTCATTTGGCTACCATCGGTGGAGCAGGCCATCGCCCGCGTTGCCGCTCGCGTTCGGGAAGGCGGGCACGACATCCCTGAACCAACGATTCGTCGCCGCTATCGACAAGGCATCACCAACTTCGGCAAACTTTATGCTCCACTCCTCGACCAATGGGTGGTCTACGATGGATCGGATCGACCGGCAGTAAAAATCGTCGGTGAAGTGGACGGAAATCGCACTATTTTCGACGCTGCCCGCTTCACTCGACTCCTGCAGCGCTCACCGGGACTAATCACATGATTCGCGACAACACCAGCGACTTTGTCAGGAAAGCTGACGCAGCCATGGAGGAAGCCGCCAAAGATGTTGTCGAACGGGCGCGGAGGCATAACACGCCGATCGTCGTCTGGAGAGACGGCAAGGTTGTTGAGCTCGACCCGTTTTCCGAAGAATTCGACCAGCCCAAGCCCGGCGGCGACCGCACGAACGACGCGTCCTAACCCCGCCAGCGAACCAGCCCAACCGCCCACCCATCCATCTGGCCAACCACCGACCGAACCCTTCCTGATTCGTCACTCGCCTTGGAAGGGCTCTCAATGCAGGTCGAAATGTGGTCGCTTGATTGTATCAAGCCTTACCAGAACAACCCCCGGCTCAACGACGACGCGGTGGATCCGGTCGTCCAGAGCATCCGTGAATTCGGATTCCGCCAGCCGATCGTGGTCGACACCGACGGTGTGATCATCGTCGGGCACACCCGCTGGAAAGCGGCCAAGAAGCTCGCATTGGCCGAGGTCCCGGTGCACGTCGCCAAGGACATGCAGCCCCACGCGGTCCGGGCCTACCGCATCGCCGACAACCGAACCGGCGAAAACGCCCAGTGGGACTTCGACCTACTGCCGATCGAGATCGGTGCACTGCAGGACAGCGGCTTCGACTGCGGGCTGCTCGGGTTCAACACTGACGAGCTCGCCAAGCTGATCGATACTGGAGTGACCGAGGGGCTGACGGATCCGGACGAGGTCCCGGAGCCGCCCGATGAGGCAATCACCCAGCCCGGAGACCTCTGGCTCCTCGGCGACCATCGGCTGCTCTGTGGCGACTCGTCCAAACCGGAGGACGTCAACCGTTTGCTTGGCGGCGCCCGGATTCAGCTCGTCAACACTGTCCCGCCGTACAACGTCAAGGTCGAGCCCCGCAGCAAGAACGCGATCGCGGCCGGCAACAGCTCGTTCGAGGCGGGCAAGGAAAAGACGAAGGAAGGGCCCCGAAAAATGCGGGCCAAGAACCGACCGCTGGCGAACGATTTCGTGTCGGACGAAGAGTTCGATCGGCTGCTCACCGGCAAGCCCGCAGTGCTGGAGCGGACCGGTGAATCACCGATTCCGATGAAGCCGCGTGAGGAGAACATGCGGTGACTAGAGTTCCCTGCAGGACCAGGTTCTGCCGTCAGAGACATAGACGAACCGGGCGCCGCACTTTCTGGCAAACTCGAGCAACCCGTCTTGCGTCGACACGACCGTCGGAGCCGCGCCGTCGGCGTAGTGCTCCGGATGACCGGTTGCCTTGTCGATACTGCGTAGCTCACCGCCGACAACCAGTGCCTCGGCGTCTGACTGGTTGGCGTAGTGCTGCATCAAGGCTTCTCCGGTGTGTGCGGGGTAACCGTCAAAGTGCAGATAGACCGCGGCGTACATCCCGTCTTCGCGGCGTACGGCAATGACCGCCGAGCAGGTGGCCGGAAAGATCAACCAGATGCCGCGTCGCCAGGTGCCGATTGCCGGCAACCACCTGACCGCGTTCATCGACGTGCAACAGAAACTGCTGTTCTACGTGGTCGCCGCTTGGGAGGACGACTTCACGGGCTACCGCAACTGGGAGTGCATCTACTTCAATTTCCACTGGTCCAGCAAAGCGGAAGACTATGGCCGCCGTTTCCTCCGCGTCACCAACCGCCGCGAAAAAATCGAGACCAGGCACAAGCTGCTCAATCACATCCATTCGCAGTTCCGGGGAGCCGTGGAGGAGTTTCTGGCCGCCAAGTTCCCGAGTCCCAGCCCGGTTGAAACGGCTGGCAACCATCTGCCCGCCGTCGAGAACACAGCATCCATGACTCCTCTCGTCACTGCCTGATTCCATACTCCCACGCGAGCGATTGCCAAGTGACCGTAACAGCGGCCAAGACGGCTTACAGTCCCCTGAAGGTGCTCCATCACCCCGCGCAGCTCGCATCGGCGGGCGGCGGTGCGGTGGCACCCCCGGTCCACGTCCAGCTGATCATCTCGGACCTCTGCAACCACAACTGCAGCTTCTGCGCGCATCGGATGGACGGGTACATCAACAATGAGACGTTCTCAAAGGGCGTCCGTTTGGCGGCCAAGGGGACTAACAACCCGGTCCGAATGATCCCGCTGCCAAAGTGTGAGGAGATCGTCGACGATGCGGCTGAAATGGGAGTCCGAGCGTTCCAGATCAGCGGCGGCGGCGAGCCCACCGTCCACCCGCACCATGTGGACATCTTCGAGCGGGTGCTCGATCGCGGATTGGACCTGGCGCTGGTGACCAACGGCCAGATCCTCAAAGATCGGGCAGTCGAACACTTGCAGCGGGCCACCTGGGTGCGAGTCTCGGTCGATGCCGGGCGTGCCGAGACCTACGCCAGCGTCCGGGAAGTCTCGGCGGCAGTTTTTGATCGGGTGTGGGGTAATATCGCACGTTTGGCCGCTCTCTCGGACGGGCCCGAGGTGGGCGTCGGCTTTGTCGTCACGCGGGAGAACTGGCGAGAGATCGGGGAGTTTTTCGCCCGGGCGGCGGACTCTGGCGCAGACAATGTGCGGCTGTCCGCTTTTTTCCAAGACCATGGAGTTGATTACTACCGCGACATCTTCGACGAGTTGAGATCTTCGATCGACGATGCGAGGCGGCAGCACGAGAGCGAGAGCTTTCGCATCTACGACAACTTTGGCGATCGCTACGACGACATGCGAGTCGGATTCCCGGACTACCAGCACTGTGGCTACCAGTACTTCACCACGTACATCGGTGCCGACCTGAAGCTCTACCGGTGCTGCAATCTGAGCTACTCAGGGCGCGGCGTCGTCGGAGACCTGGCCGGCACCCGCTTCCGCGACCTGTGGGCCGCGGCCGCAGGTCGGCGGCGCGACTTCGACCCCAGCCAGAACTGCCCCCGCTGCCGGTTCAACAAGATCAACGAGACCATCCAGTACGCCACCGGCAGCGGCGGACGCCACGCCAACTTCACCTGAGCTCTTATGTCCGACCCCAAGTGCTCCATCTGCATCCTCGCCTACGGCCGGCCAGAACACCTGCGGCGGACGCTGGAGAGCATCCGTAGCCAGTCGCCGGGCTGCACGTACGAGATCATCGTGACCGACGACGGCAGCGATCCGCCGCTACTGCCCATCTGCCGCGAATTCGGCGTGGAACGGTACACCTACCTGAGATCCGCGAGGTGGCGGGGAATGAGCGTCGCCGCGAACGTCGCCTACAAGCAAGCCAGAGGCGACGTCCTGATCCTCCAGCAGGCCGACGTCCTGCACGCCAGCCCCGACGCCATCGAGCGGCTCGCAGCGGTGGAGCAGGGCACCGCAACAATTGCCGACGTCTGGGACTACGACCCTGCCACCGGCAAGCGACTCAGCCTCTACACCGGCAAGGCACGGCCCCGCGGCCTCTTCTTTCTGGGCTCAGTCCATCGGCAAGCTGTCTACGCCATCGGCGGAATGGACGAAGACTTCCACGAAGCCGGCTACGACGACGTCTGGTTCTACCGCTGCCTCCTGGAAAACGGAATCCAGTTCCGCTATCCCGGCAACATCGTCGGCTACCACCAGTGCCACAATCGGCCGAAGCGGATCTACGGAATCCCCGGCGGAAAACGCCGCATGAAAAAGCTCCTCCAACGCAAAGTCGCAGCCGCCGAAGCCGGCGAAATCACCTGGCGATCGCCCGGAGGCCCGTGGAGCCTTCCCTGAACATCCAAGTGAGCGTCGGATAAATCGTTTCGTGTGAGGTGAGCAGAGCGGACCACGCGGAGCTGCAACCGGCGAACTGCTCGCGGCTCGGGCAGAGGCGCGTCTTCGCCAGAGGGTCATGTGGCAAAGGGTCGGAATCGATAGAATTCGCCTTTCGCAGGCCGCTCGCGGTATGCCTGCATGACCGCGTGACTCGAATTCTTGTTAATCGAATGCTGGGACGATCGATCCGAATCTACCTCGTCGACGGAGACGCGACGGGGTTGTTGACAGCTGAGGTGATGAACTGGAGCGGGAAACTGCTCGTTGCGCCCCGCACGAGGTTGGCTGACCTGGCCAAACGTGAGGAAATTAGTCGCACCGGCATCTACATTCTTGCCGGTGCGGATCCAGACAATCCGGCTCGCGACAGCATTTACGTGGGCGAAGGAGACAACGTATTCAAACGCTTGGCTTCGCACGATAAAGATCCTGCGAAGGAGTTTTGGACGCGGTGCGTCGGGATTATCAGCAAAGACTTGAACCTCACCAAGGCCCATGTCCGGTATCTTGAAAGCCGATTGATCTCGATGGGGCACGCAGCCGGTCGTGCAACTCTTCACAACGGCACCGCCCCGCCCCTTCCGCCGATGCCCGAATCCGACGTGGCCGACATGGAAGGTTTCCTCGAACACATGGAGCTAGTGCTCCCGGTGCTCGGTTTCTCCTTTCTCAAGCCGAAGCCGGTGTCAAAAACACCGTCAGCCGTATCTGAGCAAGGAGAAAGTGCATCGCCAGTGTTCGAGTTTTCAAGCGGCGATGCGATTGCACGTGCGCAGGAGATCGATGGCGAATTCGTAGTATTGAAAGGTTCTACAGCGACGCTGGAACCTCGTTCTAGTTGGACGAGCTACCGAAAACTTCGTGAGCAGCTGGTCGAAGAACAGCGATTGGTTGAGATACCGGACAAGCAGCTGCTCCTGTTTGCTGAAGACGTCGTATTTTCAAGCCCCAGCGCCGGCGCCGCCATCGTCGCTGCGGGCAATACCAATGGCCGTGTCGCATGGAAGATCGCGGGCTCTCGCCAGACATATGAGGATTGGCATCAGTCACAACTGCCCGCGAGCGAGCCATCGGAAGATTAACTTTCGAATCTAATCTGTGACAAAGTCCCACAATTTCTGCCCAAATGTGTGACTTAGCCGCTTGAGGCCTGCTGGGGGCTCATCGTAACTGTCGTGTTCTTCGAAAGCGCCTGCCGCTGGGGCGGGCGAAGAACACGTCTGTTACGCGGGAGTCTCCGGCATGGAGAACTGGTGGGAAATTGGTGGCCCCGATCTGGAGCGGCCGCCGATGGTTCGGGCGATTGCCTACGATCGGCACTCGGCCCAGGACCGGCAAGAGAAGTGGCCGGTTATGCCGACGGCTGCTTGCGCAGATTAGCTTGATCTCGTCATGGCTATCCCTGCCGATTCCGAGTACCGCTCTTCGTAGCCTGCATCGCTTTTCCGATGGGGAGCCCGGCGAAGGGGAATTGCAGGTCCGCGGCAGTATCGCTGAAGGCGGCCTCGATCGCGGCTCGGTATTCCTTACCGCCCAGCCCGATGATCGTTCTAAACTGGTCCAGGTGTTGTTGCTGGACCTGTTGGCGCAATGTCTCCATACCAACCGGCCCGGATGATCTTTGCGCGAATGTCACCTCGTAGGGCCCCGGGATCAAAAAATCCGGCGGGAGGAAGCCGTACTTGGCGCTGAGTATCACCCACTGGTCGCCCGGATCCGCGAAACTCTCGGCGTATTCCCGGTTCACCTTAAATGGCGCACCTCGGTAGGCGTCGCGAGCCGCGGTCGCCCCAGCGCTTGGCTCTTTGTCCCACACCTTGCTGCGTCCGCAGGGAACAACGACAAGCACACCTGGAGATCTAGAACTGCGAGCTGCCATCGGATTCGCTCCTTTGCATAATCTCCCGAAGAGTCAGGTACTGGTCGTCGGTCCCGACCTTACGCAGGAGGAAGCCGTTGCTGCCATCGTATCGGACCATCTCGCCGTTACTCATGTGGAACCAGGCACGGCCTGTCGGATTGTCGGAGTCTGGCAGTTTGACTCTGTCCGCCCCCAGCGTGTAGACGATGTTGCGGGCTTCAAGCCACTCCAGCAGCCTCCATTCAGGCTCCGTTTCGAGCGCAATTTCGCTCAGCCTCCGTGCTCTCTCAAGTCCCAAGCGAGTGGTCCATCTTGAATTGCTGATACTGGTCGCTTCGTCCCGAGAGAACGGTATCCGTTTCGGAAGCGAACGAATGGGACCGAGTCGATAAACCACCATCTGCCCGGTGCGCCGAGAGCGCCAAGGTGTGCCGACCTGAGAGCGGCCCATAACGTCGATTCGCTCGACGTCAGCGACGTACGCGATTCCGGCGGGCTGACCGAAACCCTGCGGAACATAGATCGCAACCTGCTTCACAAAAAACTGGCGCCGATGCGAGCTAACTAGCGGCTGGTAATACGTTTGCTTCTCAATGATCCAATCGAGATGCTCTGAGCCTCCAGGCGCACGCAGGACGCCGACAAGCACCGGCTCGCTGGCGGCGATCTGCCACTTTCGAGCGTGAACCGTCGCCACGTGCGGGATAACGCGGTCAGCCATCGACCACCCACCATGGCGGGTAGCCGTCAGCAGCCACTCTTCAAGACAGCCAAGATTACTCGGAAGGGCCGGTACGGCTCCGATTCCCAACCGCTCAATCGATTGCCAGAGCCGGCTCTGGCGATAGTCCTCCGCTAGATCCTCATTCAGCGGAAATAATGCAGCAGCCTGAACGGTCGACCGGGCGACCCCGCCGTCAGTACGATCTTTCTCAAGAATTGCGTCCCGGTAGCGATGTAGCACGTTGATCGCATCCTGTGGTGGGCCGTACGCTCCGAACTGCTCGCGATATTGCTGCGAGGCGTCAACGCGATACTTTGCGTCACACACCAACTGCATCTTCGGCCAGCCCGGCTCCTCAATGCGGATTAGTATGTCGGGCTTCTGCGGTATCAGTGCGGTGCCGCGGAACAGCGGGTTGTAGACCACAGTGACGCCACGCCCTGACGTTTCCTTAAATGTGATGCTCTGCTGGTTCCCTCGCTGCAGTCGCACCGCCAGCCCACGTTCGTCGACCCGAAACAGCTGCCCCAACCTCTCCGGAGGCCCAAATTCGCGTTGGACGGTCCGGACGACAGCCAGGTACGTCCAGTATTCATACAATTCGTTGAGGTCTTTTACTGAGAGTCGTGCAAAGTCCCCCTCGAGCCGCAGTCCCATTCTCAGAAGCATCAAAAGCCGGTAAGCCTCGCGATATCCGGGCGCAGAGACCAACTGCAAAGATGCAAAGCCCGCCGGCGGGCTGCCTGTCGCCGCGGCGATAGGTTCAACGCGCAGCAAACGGGAGACCCGCGTCTCCAGCTTGGTGAGGCCCTCGAGCGATCGCCTGCTTCGGGCGGAAAGCTTGCCATCGCTTACATAGAGCGATGCCACCTGACTGAGCTTCCGCTGGACGTCCGTTAGCTGCTTTCGAAGCCAGCGGTGCTCCATCGTATCCAGCGTCAATTCGGCCGGACGTTCCACCAGTCTCTCGCGCGCCGTTACGCCGGCGAGCTGGACGGGGCTACCTTTACCGTGCCCGCGACGGATTTGCGAGCGAACGCGGGAGTCGGGACGGCGGATTCTTTCGATACGCGCGGTTCTGTCGCTTCGAACCAATCCTCGGGTTGGGCGCTGAGCGATGTAGTTCACCGCTTTCTCAAGCTCGTCGACGATCGTCTCCAGCAAGACGAGCCACTCCAGCTTTGAGGGGCGGGCGTTTGCAGCCACCTTGCCCATCTGGAATGTCGACCGGAGGTACTCGTATGCGAGCCCTGTCAGAATCGACTGAACGTCCGCGAGGATCTCCTGGTAATCCGACTCGTAATCGATCTTGGTCGGGAATACTTCCACCTCGAAATCTAGCTGCCGCTCGCCATTCACATATATCGAGAATTGGCTACGACCAATCTGGCCGCGGAAATTGACCGTGCCGTGAACTACCCGGCCGCCCTCCTGGGAGGTGAGCGCTCGCACGATCGCAGGATCGCGATGGCGGATCTCGACGGTATCTCCCGAATTAGCCCCGTGGAGGTACAGTTGGTAATCCGACTGCTCAAAGAGTGGCGGACCAGCATCGACCTGAACATCCGCCGCAACCGAATCCGGCACACCGGACCTTCTGCACTGGTCCGTTAGCTCCAGGTCACGCGCCTGCGGTGCAATGGAAAGTCGACCGACGACGTCCTGATTCCGCGTCAACACGGCGCCGTCGTGATCGCGCACGCGCCGCCAGTCGAGCGTGAAGTGATTCGTGGAAATACAGAACAGTCGCTTCATGGCTACAACCAGAATGATGTGTAGCCTTCGTTGATCAAACGGGACCACATCAGACACAGCCTCGACGCCGTGCGAGGCAGCTTCGCATCTTCGCTAGCATCGGGGCGACCGGCCTCCTCCCAACGCTCCATCTCGGCAATCGCCTCGTCTTCGGTGCTGAAAGGTTTACCGCGAACGGCCAGTCCCATCAGACCCGTCAGAGTTTTACGGATCGCGTTACTTCCGCCCACCAATCGAGGCAGTACCTTCATCATGATGGCGAGGTCGAGCGGGTCGACGCTCTGGCCGTCCCGAGTCCGGAACGCCGGCTCGACGTCCCTCGCGTTCACCAAGAACAGAATCACCTCGTCCCGCGTTCGGTACCCAACCTGCAGCTGGCTGTGGACGAGACACTGGTTGACTTCTTGCAGTAATCCCGTTGCCCTGTCGGCTACTGAGCTGAAGTGCGGCACGGAATGATCGATTTCCGAGAGTCGAGTCGCGACACAGTGCCAATACGCGACGGGCCAGCGGGGAAGGGCAGCCTGCTCCTGTGAAGCGACAGCAGTGTCCAGGCTCAAATCGACATCGGACAGCTCTATCGTGAATGCTCGGTCGAGAACTTTGCGGCTGAAGCCATGCGAGCTTTCGTCCATATTGACGGTGCCGACAATACCAAGGTTTGGCGGGAGGTTCTGTCGCTGCGCTGCTTCATAACCTGTCGGCAGCTTTTGCGAGATCAGTGGGCTGCTCTTGTAACCGCCGTCCTCTGCCGGTGAGCGATCTTCGATCGTGCTGAGAACCTCAGCAAAATAGTGCTCCACGCGAGCAATATTCATCTCGTCGATCAAACAGACGTGGTAACGATCGCGATCTTCCGAAGCCTCGCTCGCTGCTTGCAGAACCACTCCGGGACGAAATTTGTCCGCCAGGTCCACATACCCCAGCACGTCGGAACTGTCGGTCCAATCGGGCCGCACGGAGATTCGCGTCATATTGCCGCCGGTCAGTTTCGAGACCAGTGCGGGAAGCTTCGATTTTCCCGTACCCGCAACGCCTGCAAGGATTACAAAAGGCTTGGTGCGCAGCGCAGTGACATAGGTCGCGATCTGCCAGGGTTGGTAGATGAACCCTGACGCGGCGATTGCGTCGATTACCTGTTTTAATGCCTTTGACAGGTCGCTCGGCTCGTGAGCAGCTGTTGTCGTCATGTCAGGCCACCATTTTGCAGCAAGGGCCGCGAGTACCTGTTGCTGATGCTGAGGTTGCTGGATGGCTCGCCAGAACGGTTCTTGGAGTCGAGCATGGGATATTCGATTGCGGATTTGGGAGGGTGTCGGTTTGTCCGGCGAGAGCCTTTCGTCCGGATCGCGATAGGCATGCAGCCAGAACAGGTCGCCCGCCATTCGGCCGAAGCCTTCCGCCAGTTGTTGCTCGCCGACGTCATGGCCGTGTTCGTGTAAACGTCGGATAAACCGCGGAAGCAGCCAGTCGAATTCGATCCGATTTTCGGTCAACTCCCCGTCGCGAATAGCCTCCACGACCAAAGCCAGAATCACTGGCTTGTAGAGGGTGACGGTTTGGATGGCGGCAATCAGCGAGATGAAGTGATCCGTCGCTGCCTGATCATCGTCCAGGTACACCGCCGTTTTGCGATCGGCCGCGAGAGCCATATCCGCGGCTTGCAGATAGCAGATATGGGTTGCAACAGTGTTGTCGAGTTCGTCTCGCCTGGCCGATCCGCCGTGTTCGCGCAGCCAGTCTCGCTTCCGCTGATAGCTCGCCTCGGTCACCCGCGTCGGCTGATTTGAATCGAGTCGATTCACCGTACATCCAGCGTGATCGACATCAGCAATCAGGTACCGAACCTCGCGCGAGGGACTGAGAAAGACGACTCGCTCATCGGCGTACTGCCTCATCACCTCTAGGAAAGGCGTACGAGCATCGACAGGTGAGTGACGGCTGCGATCAACCCAGGCTTTGTAGATGCGAACGAGCGTGGCGAGCGATTCGGTCATCGCATCCGTCGTGGCCGTGAGCTCCTCCGGCCGAAGGAATCGCTCAAAGATCATCCCTTCGGCGTATTTTCGCGACAGATTCCCCGCACCGATGTCGACACGAGCGGCTTTGCCGTCAACCACATCGGCAAAGCCGACAGCCCGCAGTGCTTCTCGTTCGCCGTTGGAGAACTGCGATCGCACTTCCGCCGCCTTCCTGTCGGCGGCAGCTTTGAACTCAGTCGCTGATACACCGAGACCGATGCGAATCCCTACCGGCTCTTCGGAAGAAAGGTGGATGACCGGGTACACGCCCTGCTGGGCACCTGCCGAAACGCGAGAGTCAAAGAAAGCGACCCACGGAACGGTCGCCCAGTTTCCCTTGCCGACTGATGCATCCGCCAGCCAATTGTCGTTATCGCAGAGAAGCGGCAACATCGTCTCCGCGAGTGACCGCAGCTGCCGCTCAAGCTGCTTCGCCTCCGCGTCGCCGCTCAGCTTCGCGGGCCGCTGGGGGTAGACGGTGAGCAGCCGAAGACACGTCGCCCAAAAGTCCGTCCCAACCCTTAACGTTTCGTCCGAAAGCTCGTCCGTCATTCACTACCTCGAAGCCGATACACCATGTAGAGCGGCGATTGTAACGGGAACCGGGCGAGTTCGCCTCCTGCCTTGCTGCCAGGACGCGTGTTCCCGTCGGAGTGCGAAGTCGCCTGCCCCGGTGGCTATTCATGGCCGGTCCCGCTAGTTTCTGGTCACTCTGCGGCGGGCCAGCCGGAGCGCAGTCATCGGCAAGAGCTGCGGCCCCGACGCTGCTTCGCTTGAGCCAATTGATGGGGGTCGCGACGCTCCCTGCGGGAGAAGCTCGCTGGCTTCACCGTTGCGGGCTCCCAGCTTGCCTCCATCAAGACCTTCATCTGCGATAGACCAGAACGATGAACGACAAAACTGAACCCTTGGGATGCCTGGGGTCTTTCCTTCGCATTTTCGGCATCAGAGGCGGTGCGTCCGCCACGAACACGAGTGAAAGTGCCGGGGCAGCCGCGGAAAGCGAGGAGCTACCGTACCGCCTGCGCGAGGATTTCCTGTCGGCCGCGGAGTTGTCGTTCTACCGAGTTCTGGAGCAAGCGGTCGCAGACCGGTACGCCATCACCGCAAAAGTGCGACTGTGGGATCTGCTCTACGTGCCTCGCCAAGAAGGCAGCCGATACTACGAGAACAAGATCAGCAGCAAACACGTGGACTTTGTGTTATGCGATCGATCCATGATGCGGCCGGCTCTGGTGATTGAATTGGACGATGCCAGCCACAATCGCAAGGATCGGCAAGACCGCGATGAGCTCGTTGACCGAGCTTTGGCAGCGGCCGGCCTGCCAATCCTCCACGTCAGAGCCGCACGCACGTACTCAGTCGCAGAGCTGTCAGCGAACATGGCCCAGGTACTCCAACTGTCCCCCGCGAGTCCCGCGGCACCTGCTTCCACGCAACCACCACCCGCTCCGACAGATCCCGTCTGTCCCACTTGCCAAGCTGCCATGGTCGAGCGTAAAGCCTCGAAAGGCAAGCACGCCGGCAAACGTTTCTGGGCTTGCAGCAACTATCCCCAGTGCCGTCACATTATCGGAATCGCTTAGAGCCTTGTGATTTCCTACCACATTTCCTGCCGTGCCCACAGGACGCCAACCATCAGCACTGGGACTCAACTGGGTATTGCCACAGCTTCAATGTCGGGAGCGCGGGAAACTTATACGGGAGCAGCGACAAATCGAACGGGAGATCCTCCTGCATAGCGACTGCCAGCTCCCGACTCAAAAGGCCCTGGGTATCGCAGTGTCGGGCGATGAGCTTTATGTAACGCCTCAAGAGCAGGACCGGCGGAAACACCTCTTTTTTGCTCATCCATTCCAGCATATCACGGCCACCCTTGGAGCTATTACAGGAGCGGCATGCCCAAACGAGGTTATCGGCAACATCGCTGCCACCGCGCATTCGCGGGATCAGGTGGTCCAGCGAGATTCGTTCGCTTGAACCGCAATAGCAGCATGCCTGCGGGACAGTTAACTTCAGACGCTCATCGTCGTAGAGCGCTCCCATTGCCATGGCTCCGCTCTGAAGGCCGCGGAAAAGCCGGCTACGGATAATGTGGTGCCCTTGGTGGTAGGCGGCGCACCCTTCGGTAAGCGCAGCATGGGCCCGTGCCAGATTGGCATAGGACCAGGCAATGTGATCGCCCACGGTCCTGATTTCCGGCGTGCTGCTTTTCTTCGGCCCTGACTTCATAGCGGGAGCACAATCACTTTCGGCTTGAGAAAAAGATACTGCAAATCGTCCCATGTAATTCGCGGGTCACGGCTCGAGGGGCTCCGACATGCAATTCACGAACTGACTGATCTCGTT
Organism: Candidatus Laterigemmans baculatus; assembly: GCF_010367455.1. Taxonomy (GTDB): domain Bacteria; phylum Planctomycetota; class Planctomycetia; order Pirellulales; family Pirellulaceae; genus Laterigemmans; species Laterigemmans baculatus. The sequence goes on from NZ_WRPR01000047.1 coordinate 54,600, forward strand.
CCGTTCCGGCTTCTTCGGTCCGGTATACCACTCCCGGCCGGCGTGGAACAAGTTCGACATGCGAGCAGACACAAGTGCATCGCGGCGGAGCCATTCTACGATCCCGATCAGAAGCCGTTAATGCTTCTGCCTCGAAGAGGCTGCATAAGGCGAAAGCGATTTTCAGTTCGATGAGTACGACCTTGCGGGAAACGCGTTGATTCTTGGACGAGCGGAATTTGTGATTTTCTTGCGAACCCTACGCCACAGACCGCGTCTATCTCTTACCAACGCGTCACACGACCCTCGCAACGAGACTTGAGCGATCCGATGCTATCGATGATCCATCCCCTTGACCTCGAACCGATACGCGATCGTCGATTTGCCGGCCAACCGGTGAATACGCCCGCATCGTATCGATTGCGCATGTGACACCCGCTTCCTAGCGAAGTGCTTCTTCCACGAGGCTCGGTGTCATCTGCGACACCGAGCCTTTTTTCGTGTCCTGACAGCGACAACTTGGGCTGGTAGCTGAGACGGCCTAGCGGCGGTTTGAAGCACCGCAGACGAGGATTCGAGCGCCTCCCAGCCCACTAGAAAAGGGTGAAGTTTGAAGAGTGAAGTGTGAAACAAAACGCCTTCCACCCTTCACCCTTCACCCTTCACCCTTCACCCTTCACCCTTCACCCTTCACCCTTCACCCTTCACCCTTCACCCTTCACCCTTCACCCTTCAC
>NZ_WRPR01000048.1 GCF_010367455.1 Candidatus Laterigemmans baculatus
CTCACCCTAACCCTCTCCCCCACGGCTTGGCTGCGGAACTTTCGTTCGCAGCCAAGCCGCGGGGGAGAGGGGACCGGAAAACTGCACGACCTCCAGGGGGAGGGTGTCCTTCTGGTGTTCTGACAGAGCCTAGCCCCCGGTTCCTTGCGGCGCGGTGAAAACCGGACGCTAGCGCGTGGCGGCTGATTTATCGGGCTGTTCAGCTAGATTTTCGTTCCACCACGCGGGGGACCGCTGCCAGACTTCGGCCGGGGCGGCTTGCTCCGATGCGGCTGGCTCTTCGTCCCACTCGCCAGCCAACTCCCGCTGGTACCAGACCCAGTCGAGCTCGGCTTCGTCGACGGACTCGGCGACCGGTTCCTCGACCTCCGGTTCTGCCGGCTCCGGTTCTGCCAGTTCGGGTTCCTCGACCTCAGCCACGGGCTCTTCGACTGCCGGTGGTTCGGGCTCGGGTTCCAGTTCCAGCTCGGGCTCCAGTTCAAGCTCGGGCTCGGGCTCGGGCTCCGGGTCGAGTTCGGGTTCGGGTTCGAGTTCGGGTTCGAGTTCGGGTTCGGGCTGCTCGGCCACCGGGGCTTCGACCTCTTCCTCCGCAGCGACCTCCTCGACCTCTTCTTCGACCTCCTCCTCGAGCACTTCTTCTTCGACGATTTCTTCTTCGATTACTTCTTCTTCGATCGCCGGCGGGGCGACCAGTCGGGCTGGCGGGGCCATCAATTCCGCCACGCCAGGTTGGCCTTGGGGCGGCAGTAAGCGGACTTGGACATCGATCTCGTGGAAGATTTCGGCGATGTGATCGTGGCAGGTGAACATCAGCACTTGGTGGCCGAGCTCGGCGAAGTGCTTGAGAGTTTTTGCGGCGTGGAAGGCGCGGGTGCGGTCGAAGTTCACGAGCACGTCGTCCAGGACCAACGGCAACATCACGCCGCGGCGAGCGTAGGCGGCGGCCAGGGCGAGGCGGAGGGCGATGAAGACCGCTTCCCGGGTGCCACGGCTGAGCAATTCGATCGAGAGCGATTTGCCGTCGCCGTCTTCGATCTTCAGCTGGTTGGTGCCGAGCGGCGTCCAGATCCGCACGTACTTGCCATCGGTCAACTGGCCGAGGAACGAGCTCGCTTCGCGGAGGGTTTCGGGCTGGCGTTCCTTTTCAAAGGTCGCACAGACATCCTCCAGCAGCCCGCTGCTGATCGCCAGGATCTGCCACCGCCGCTGGACCGCCTCGATCTGCCGCTCGACGCACTCCATCTCGAGCTGAGCCTGGGAGAGCCGGCGGTCTTCGGCGAGCGTCCGCATCTCCTGCGCCAGCTCACCCTGCCGGGTCTGCAAGCCCGAGATTCGCTCTTCGGTTTGCGAAATCCGTTCGGTCAGCGCTTCGAACCGGCGTTTCAAATCTTCGGCTTTGGCGTTTTCCAGTTCGCGAGCGACGTCGTCATAGTCGCACTGCGTGCCGATGATCTTGCGAATCTGGCGGTCGGCCTCGTCGGCTTCGCGGCGCATCTCGACCAGCCGGGCTTTGGTATCGACCATTTCATAGAACTGTTCGGCGGTCGCCACTCCGCACTTGGCCCACAGCGAGCGACGCATCCCGTCGATCCGCTCGATCGCGCGAGCGTGCGAGGCTTGCTGCTTTTTGAGTTGCTGGTCGTGCTCGATCAACTCTCGGCGACGTTTGATCCAGTGCTGCTGGCGAGCGAGTTCTTCGTGCAGATGGTTGAGCTGCTCGAGCGGGCCTTTGCGGAGCTTCGCGTGGGGCGTCTTGCTCACCTCGCCGCGGCGGTGCGAGGGAAGCTCGTCGAAATCGTCTTCGTCCTCCTCGTCCCGCCGGCGGTGGCCTGTGGATTTGGCGTCGGCGGATTTGCCCTCGCCCAGCTTCGCTTCCGCGGCCGACGGACTGTCCGGTCCCATCGCTTCGAGGTACAGCGACTCGATCCGTTTGGCCAGGGTCGCCAGTTCGCGTTTTCGCTGATCCCGCTCGTTTTCGAGCGACTCGATCCGGCGGCGATCGGCGACGACTGTTTCCCAGCCTTCGGTGAGTTTGCGGATGCTCGAGGGGGACATCGATTCGCTCAGCCCGAGCGACTGCAGGGTCCGCCGCCACTGATTGCGCGCGGTCTTGAGCTCCTGGGCGGCTGCCGTGGCTCGGCTGCGGGCGGCTTTGTAGCGTTCGAGGGCGGCTTGATGGCCGTGATAGGTCGGCAGAAGCCCCTCGAGATGTTTGTGCAATTCCTCGGCTTCGCGAATCCGCGATTCGGTGCTGCCGGTCCCCGAGGGGAGGCGAGCGTCGATGTCGTCCCGCTCGGCTTCGATCTCGCGGATCTGCCGCCGCAGCGTATCGATCTGGCGGTCGCAATCCTCCAGGTCGAGCGTCGTGCCCCGGTCTCCCCGCTCGCGGCCCAGGTACCACAGGGACAGCGCGAGAAAACCCATCATGATCGAGATCATGCCCCACGTCGGGTCGGGCTCGCTGACGAACGTTTCGAACCCGAACAGGTGGAACAAGCCGTAGGCGACGGCGATTCCCCCGAACAAAAACGGCACGCCGAGCAGGATTGTCCGCTCGACCGGCAGCGCTTCGGAGGTGGCCAACTCGAGCGATTCCTGTTCGAGATCGCGGAAGTGGCGGCGGGTCTTTTCGAGGTGTTCTTCGATCTGCAGCCGCTGGCGGAGCAGCGTGATCGTGGCTCCCTGGCTCTTGATCGCTTCGTGCAGGTTCGTCGCTTGGGAGCCGTCGAGCGATTCGTGCAGCCGAGCAGCCAGGGTCTCGGCTTGCTTTTGATCCCGCTGGCTCTCTTCGCGAGCCCGCTTCAGCTGGTGGAGTTGCTCTTTGACGTTGCGGGCTGGGGCGGCGAGGGCCGACATGGTTTGGCGGCTCATGTCGGGGAGAGAAGTCCGCCCGCCGTCGGCCAGGCTGAGCCGGTCTTCCTCGTCCATCCCGAGCTTCTCGGCATCCGTGTCGAGCTCGTGCCTTGCTTTCTGGATCTGTTCTTCGAGTCGGCGAATCTGTTCCTCGAGCGCCTCGACCCAAGGTGCCTGTTCGCCGGCCGCTTCGATGCGTCCTTGCAATTCGACCAGCCGCCGCGACAACGGCAGCGCGGCCGCTTTTTCGCGGAGCTCACGCCGCTGCTTTTTGATCGCCTCGACTTTCTCCTTCCGATCCTGCAGCTGCGCTTCGAGCTGGACGAGCTGCCCCGGGGCCTCATCGGGAACTTCGACGTCCCCTTCCTGACGCTTGATCCGATTCCAAAGATCGTGGCGGGCGACCCACGTTTCGCGAACCGAAGTGGCGACTTCCACACAGCGAGCTTCCCGCTCCCAGTCCGCCAATCGGCCGCGGAGCGTCGTGATCTCCTGGTCTTGAGTCCGTCGCTGCGTCGCCAACTCCGCCCAGCGGCGGCCCCGCGAAGTCAGGTCGGTGACTTCGTCGCGGAGTTTCTCGCGACGATCGACGAGCGCCTCGAGACGCCCCAGTTCGTTCTCTTCCTTGCTGGCATCGATCAACCGACCCCGCGCCTGACGCAGTGCCCGCATCACGTCGACGAGCGAGACGCGGTCCAGACCGCTGCTGAGCTTGTAGAGCTCATCGGCCGCCGAAGTGTCGTCGAGCGTGCTCAGCTCCTGCAGCTCGCGAAGACCGATCGCAAACACGTTAGTGAAGATCGACTCATCGATTTGACCGAGCAGCATCGCCAACCGGTGCGAGCCTTGGGACAATCCATCCTGGCCGGTCACGGAGAGATGTCCGACGACGCTCTGATCGGTGGTCGCGCCGTCGGTCGCGTGGGCGCGGCGACGGATCTGGTAGCCGCCGCCAGGTCCGGTGACCCGCATCGCACCGCCCGGCGTGCCGCCGAAGACGGGCGGCAGGTAACGTTCGCGGCGGTCCGGAGTGAATCCATAGAACGACGCGCGGATGAACTGCATCAGCGTCGTCTTGCCCGCTTCATTGGGGCCGTAGAAGAGCGTCATTCCGTCGCTCAACGAGTCGACGCCGAGATCCGTCCAGACGCCGAAGCCGTCGATGTGAATGTCTTTGATTTTCACTTGTCGTCGCTTTCCCAGTCATTGGGTCGTCGATCTGCGGGCACTCGGCCCCAGATCGAACAGAACGTACGCAACTTGGTTTTCGCCGCCTCGGGCTCGCTACAGCTTGGGCTTCCCGCCGCGCAGCAACTCGACACCGAGCAGCGTCGCGTCGTCGAGCAAGGCCGGTCGAATGGCCGGGTCCGCATCGGCCAGCGCCGCCGCCGTCGAGGGTGACAATCGAGGATGCTCCTCGGTCATCGGAGCCAGATTCAAATCGCGGGCAGCGGTCTTGCGGTGCCGGTCGCTGGCCCGCAGGAAATCGCCCAAAATCGTGTCCTCTTCTTGCCACGCCTTGGGGTACCGCTGGGGAGGTTTCACGCGGAGCGAGATGCTCCAGGCAGCCGGATTTCCGTTGCCGAATTCCCGTCGCAGCCAGGTGAGTAGCTCGGCCGGGTCGCCCAGTTCGGCTAGCGCCTCGCCGCTGGCCGGCTGCAGTTCCCAACCGATCAGCAAGTGGCGGTCGCCGTGTTCGTTCAGCAATCGCGAGACGCGGCTGCCCATCAGCTGCCGCACGTTGTCGCCGCGAGCCAAGTCGGCCGCGTCGAGCTGGACCTGGCAGTAGCGAAAGGTGTCAGCATCGACGGCGTGCACGCGGGTGCTGTGGTCGGCATCGACGTCGATCAAGTGGAAGCCGTGCGGGCCCACTTCTTCCAGCCGGCGGCCTTGAGGCGATCCACAGTAGACGGCGCCAAACGTCGCTCCGTCCTCCATCACTCGCCGCTGGTGGCTCCCCCCGAGAGCCCAGTAATCGAAGCGGGCTTCGGCGAGCGCTGACGCTTCGGCCGGTCCGTAACCCATGCCGATCGTGAACTCGTCGGTTGGATCGATCCGGTAGGAGGGAACGTGGATCGAGCCGTGCCCTTCGCTGCTCCGCCCGACGACCAGAGCGATCGTCTGCCCGGCACGCTCGATCGGCACGCTCGCCGCTCGCCCGCGGGGCAACCGCGTCACATTCTCGGGCAAGGGGATCGCCTCGGGCCAACGCTCGGGCGTGTCGGCGCTGCCAGCGGCCCAGAGCACCGGAATGTCCCGCTCAGCCAGGGCGTCAAACTGGTCGACCAGCATGGCCATCCCGCGCGGGCCGGCCGCGAGGGGATTGAGCAGATCGCCGCAGAGCAAAAGAAAGTCGACGTTCTCGATCACCGCCGCTTCGAAGACCGCTTCGGTTGCCTTCCACGGAGCCTCGGAGATCGCGTCCCGGAGATGCTTGGGCAGCTCATCGAGATCGGCGAGCGGACGTTCGAGATGAAAGTCGCTGGCGTGAATAAAGCGAAACGATTCGCCTGGCATCGGATTCCCTCCCTGGGCCAAGTGGCTGCCTCCATGACGCCGTGCACGCTGCGGAGCGGAAGTGCGTCGAATGCATCACGCCGGGAGTTTAACGCAACGAGGAAAGATGGTCCAAGCCGTTTTCGGGAAACTTGAGCCGAAATTCCCGGTTTGCGGAATTTTTCAGGCACGGCATAGTTGCCTTTCGCTCCGCGAAAGCTGCATTTCTACCGCTACTTTCGCGGGCATAGTTGCCTTTCGCTCCGCGAAAGCTGCATTTCTACCCCGCTACTTTCGCGGCGCGAAAGGCAACTATGCGGAGCGAAAGGCGACTAGGGGTGCGGCGTTTCGGCTACATGTGCTGTTCGGACGCATCACGGTAGCGAGCCTCATTTCGCCGGGGCCGTTTGCTATATCCCGTTGCTGATTCTCGAGTTACGCGGGATCCCGGCCACCGCACGCGGGCTCCGGTATCCCGGATGCGGAGAAGGGGTGCAAGCACACAATCCCCGCCCAGAACGAACCGCACCTCAACCTTACCGCAGCCCGCCCGCGATGCATGCCGTTCAACTTGCCGACCTTGCTTCGATCCTGGCCCTGCATGGCCCTTCGCTGCTGTTTCGCCGTGAGCTGATCTCGGAAGAGGCGCTGCATGCGTACTGGAATGCAAGTCGGAGCCGCTCGGAGTCGTGGAAGCGTCGGCTCGGAGAGTATCAGCAGCGGGAGCGCAGCGGCGGGTCGGTCGAGCTTCAAGCATGGTGGGAGCAGCACTATCCGCTGCTCGAGGAAATCCTGCTGAGCGAACCGCTGACGCGAATCTATGCCGCGCTGGCCGCATCGCTCGATGCGAATCGTGACGCGGAGCAGGTCAGTCCGATCACGCACTCGGTCTTCCTCCAGCATCTGGAGGCGCGGAACCGAGTCCTGCAGATGATGATCTATGGCCGTGGCTCCTCGGTCGAAACCGCGGTGCGACTGAACCGCCTCCGGGCCGCTGTTGAAAGCTGGTGCGATGCGCTGCTTGGACGTCTCGGATGCTGCCCCGAACCGAACGGTCCTCTCCCAAAAAGTTCCCAGTCGCAGGACGCGGCACAGGCATGGGAGCGCTATGCCATCGATCCCCTGCGGGCCCGGGGCTTTGCCGAAGAGGCGCGACAGCTGCCCGAAGGGACCGCCCGCGATACGGCGGGATGGTTGCTGACCGCGGCGATGCGAGAAACCCTCTCCCGCCGCAGCCAATCCGAAACGGCGAGTCCCGAGGCCAATCAACAGGTCAGCGACGCGGTGCTGATGTGCCTGCGTCCCGATCTATTCGATTCGGTGGGCGTTCTCAAATCGCTGTGGCTGCACCGGCTGCAGCGCGGCGCCGAGCAGGCCGATCGCGTTCTCGAGGAGCTCGCCGGCAGTGACATCAACGCCGGCCCCACCCTCAGCGGCTACGAGATGGTCCGCGACATCGCCTTCGGCCGCTGGCTGGCTTAACGGAAAAGCGGGGAACGCCCAGGTGCAAGCTCGTAAGTGGTCGAGTCGTTTAACGGCAAGCCGAAGGCGACTGCTCTTTTAAACACCGTCGCCTTCGGCTTGCCGTTAAACGATTTTGGCAAGAGCACCGTGCGTGACCATAAAAAAACCGCCCACTGACTTCAGCGGGCGGTTTGCGAACGATCATGAGGCCGAGGGCGCTTCCGCTTTAGGCTTCGGCGGTTTCTTCTTGCGGTTGCTCGCTCGGGGAGGGCTCATCGGCGAACGACGGGCGCTCGGCCTTGCGGCTGACGCGATCGTTCTTACCGACCAGCTCGAGGATGGCCCGTTCGCCAGCGTCACCGAGCCGCGGGGTCGCCAGCCGCACGATGCGGGTGTAGCCACCCGGACGATCGGCGAAGCGGGGGGCGATTTCGGAGAACAGAATCGAGACAGCTTGCTTGTCGCCGATCAACTGCAGCACGCGACGGCGAGCAGTCACCGCGGGAGCCCGCGTCTCGGCCCACTTCCGCCAGTTGTCGCTCTCTCGCCACTTCTTCCACTCGTCGCTGCCGTGCTCGGCGTCGGTGCCGAACTGCAGCGAGGCTTCTTCGGCGAGGATCGCTTTCTTGGCGATCGTGATGCACTTCTCAACCAGCGGACGGACTTCCTTGGCCTTGTGCAAGGTGGTCGTGATGCGACCCTTGACCTTCGGCGCGTTTTCGTCCAATTCCGCATCCCGTTCGGTCAAGAACAGGGCGCTGGCCAAGTTCTTGAACAACGCTTTCCGGTGACTGGGGCTGCGGCCCAGTACACGGCCTTTACGTCGGTGTCGCATAGCAGTTTCTTCGGGTCAGATGGTTTTTGTGTCGCTATAGGGAAAGCGGCGAGACGCGTCGGGGGCAACCCGCGGCGCGTCTTACCGCGAGGCCCCGGCATTCGGGACTCGCATCCCGAGGTGTAGGTCGAGAGCGGCCAACTTCGCTTGCACCTCGTGCAGCGTCGTATCGCCAAAGTTACGGACTTCGAGCAACTGATCTTCGGTACGCTGGACCAGGTCTCGGAGCGTACGAATGTTTTCGGATTCCAGGCAATTGTTCGCCCGGACCGACAGCTTGAGATCCTCGAGCGGCATGTTCAGCTTGTGCTCCAAAGCCGCATCGCCACCGCCGCTGGCCGCGGTCCCGCGACCGCCGGAGAAGATGCTCGGGCCGAGCTCCTGATACTGCACAAACGGGTTGATGTGTTTGCGGAGGATCTTGGCGCCTTCGATCAGAGCCAGCTCGGGAGTGATCGACCCGTCGGTCCAGATCTCCAGAGTGAGCTTGTCGAAATTCGTCTTTTGGCCGACGCGGGTTTCTTCGACTTCGTAGCGGACCCGGGTGATGGGGCTGAAGACGGCGTCGATCGGGATGATGCCGACTTCGTGGTCACCGGTGCTGTGTTCGGTCGAGGGAACGTAACCGCGTCCGCTCTCGACGACCATTTCCATCATGAACGGAACGTCGTCGGTGATCGTCGCCAGGACGTGCCCTTTGTTGATGATCTCGACGTCCGAATCGGTCTCGATGTCGGCACCGGTGATCACCCCAGCCTTGTCGCGTTCGACCGTGATCACGCGCGTTGCGTCGCTGTGGTTTCGAACGATCAAGCTCTTGACGTTCAGGACAATGTCGGTGAGGTCTTCGAGGACCCCCGGAATCGTCGTGAACTCGTGCTGGGCACCCCGGACCTTGATCTGGGTCACCGCACTACCTTCGAGGCTCGAAAGCAGCACGCGGCGAAGGCTGTTGCCCACGCTGTTGCCAAATCCCCGTTCGAAGGGTTCGGCGACGAATTTGCCATAGGTGCCGGTCAGCGTTTCGCGATCGACTTCAACGCTGCTCGGCAGTTCCATTCCACGCCATCGGATATGCATGGCTCGCGAAACCTCGGCTTCGGGGAGGGGGGATGTGCGGTGGGAGAAGAAAGACGCGTCGGACTTTAGACGCGACGTTTCTTGCGAGGTCGACAACCGTTGTGCGGAATCGGCGTCACGTCTTCGATCAGCTTGACGTTCAAGCCGGCCGCCTGCAGCGAGGTGATGGCCGATTCGCGTCCGGAGCCGGGGCCCTTGACGCGGACGTCGACGTCCCGCATCCCGAACTTGGTTGCCTTTTCCGCGGCCTGCTGAGCGGCGCACTGACCGGCGAAGGGGGTGCTCTTACGGCTTCCCTTGAAGCCGCACGTGCCGGCACTGGCCCAGCACAGCGTGTCGCCCTTGGTGTCCGTGATCGTGACGGTCGTGTTGTTGAACGTCGCGTGGATGTAGGCGACCCCCGCACTGACGTTACGACGCACTTTCTTGCGTTTGTTCGTTTTGGCCACCGCGATGGCACTCCAAAAAAAGGATCGTGAGCGTTGTCTGAATAATGGTTTGGGATCGGACGCAGCTTCCGCCGACTGGCCGATTCCAAAAGCGGCCAAGGCCGGTCGAAAATGCTTTCGCCGAGGAGCGGCCGAGAGAGGTTCGCGGCGGACTTGCCGAGCGAGGATTCGCTTCGGCTCGCAGTAGGCGGAATCCCCAGGTAGGAGTTCCCGCCCCGCGAGTTAGCGCAGGTCCTTGACGCCCTTCTTGCCGGCGACCGTCTTCCGCGGGCCCTTGCGGGTCCGGGCGTTGGTCTTGGTCCGCTGGCCGCGAACCGGAAGGCTCATGCGGTGGCGAAGACCGCGATAACTCTTGATTTCACGCAACCGGGCGATGTTCGTGCTCAACTGCCGGCGAAGCGGACCTTCGACGGTGTAGTCGCGCTCCAGCATGGCTGCCAGACGGCTGACTTCGTCTTCCGCCAAATCGCTCGCCGGGCGGGTCGGATCAATCTTCAGCTTCTCGCAAACCTCGCGGGCCGTGTAGAGCCCGACTCCGTAGAGGTAGGTCAACGAGTACTGAATTTGCTTGTCGTTCGGGATGTCAACGCCCAACAGCCGGGGCATATCGCAGACTCCTACGCGAAACTACGGGTCGTACCGGGTGAGCGTCGTGAACCAGGGATCTATTCCGCACCACCATGAATCCCGGAATATAGCCGCTGGTGTGACGATTGCTCAATGGGGTTTCAACGGAAAAATGCCATCAACTCGAGCCGCTGGGCCACCGATAGCGGGTGGACCCGCAAGACCGAAGTGGCCGGAGGGAATTTAACGACTCGGCCGAGTTTCGCCTATCCCCGGCCGAACCACCGGTGCGTGCCTTGACTCGTTCGCAAAATTCCTGAGCCGACGGCGCTAGCCTCGGGGGCCGCAGCGGAAATTCCGGGGCGGCAAGGCAACCCGACGCTAGCGCTCGGTTTGAAGACTCCCGTTCGGCATCACCCTCCCCCCGGGAGGGTCGGGCTCGCAAGCCCGGGGAGGGCCTGCTGAATCCCGCCGCGTGGAGAATCTGGGTCGCGCATCACCCTCCCCGCTCGTTCCTCGTGACCCTCCCGGGGGGAGGGTGATGTGGCGGGTTTTCTGACAGCGGCTCCTTATCCTTTCGGGTAGGCCGCTTCGTAGAGTGCACGTCGATCCTGAATTTTCTGCAACTCACTCTCGGCGGTTGCGGCCGCTTCGGCCGCTTCGGCCTGTGCCGACTCGAGAGCCCGCTTGGTCGCTTTCAGCTCATTCACCTGAGCTTGGAGCTCTTCCATCTGTTTGCGGATCGCAGCCAGCTTCTCGTCCTCGGCGGTCAGTCGCGTTGTCAGCTCGGTCGCCTCGGCCATTTTTTGTTCAGCGACGGTGCGATTCTCGGTGAGCGTTTTCTCGATCCTTTGGTGGGCCGCTGCGAGTCGCTCCGCCTCGCCGAGGAACGCCTTGAGGTCCGCGTCGAGCTGGGCGACCGTGGCCGCCGCCGCGGCACTGGCTGCCGTCTTTTGCTCGGCGTCCGGTTTGAGCTGATCGCGGCGAGCCGTCAGATCTGCCACCGCTTTTGCCGCGGCAGCCTGTTGGGCCTGGAGTGTGGTGAGCGCGTCAGTCAGCTTTTTCGCTTCCGCAGCGGCCTTCTCGGCCGCTTCGGCCGCGACCTTTTGGGCCGCTGCGGTCTCGGTCACCTTAGTCTGCAAGGCTTCCATGGCCGTTTGCATCGCAGCGACTGCCGTCTGCGTCTTCTGCATCGCCTCGGTCGTTTTGGCAACCTCGGCGGTGGAGGCAGCGACTTCCGCTTCCAGAGCGGTGGCCGCCGCTTTTTGGGCTTCGAGCTGTTCGGCAAGAGGCGTCCGCTGCGCCTGCAGCTCAGCCAGCTTGGCAGCACTCGCATCGGCAGCCGCCTCGGCATCGGCAGCCGCCTGCTCCGCTTCGAGCGTCTTTTGCAGTTCGGCGATCTGGGCGTCGACGGCGGCCAGTTGGGTCGCGGTTGCATCGCGTGTGACGATGGCTTCCTGGAGCTTGGCCTGTCGCTCGCCGAGCAGCTTTTGGGCTGCATCGCGGGCGGCGGTTTGCTGCGTCAACTGCGCGGTCAGCTCGGCAATTTGCTTGGCCTGGGCATCGCGAGCGGTGACCGCTGCCGTGTGCTGGGCTGCGGCGGCGTCGGCTGCGGTGCGCGCCTGGGCCATCGCGGTTTGAGCCGCTTTGGCTGCGGCATCCGCAGCGGTGAGTTTCGCCTGAACCTCTTCGGCCGCCTTGGTCGCGGCAACGAGTTCGGTTTCGGCGGCGGTGACCAGGGCGACCGCGGCTGCTTGAGCGTCAGCGGCTGCTTGAGCTGCCTGCTGGGCCGCCTGCAGTCGAGTTTGCAGCGTCTGGGGATTCGACGCCAGCTGCATCGTTTGAGCCGGATCCTCAACTTTCCACAGCTGGATCTGTCCGGACCAATCGCCCGCGACGACGGCTTTCCCATCGTGGGTGAAAGCGACTTCGAGGATCGGTTCGGGCATCGGCGGGAATTCGCGGACGAGTTTTCCGGTCGCGTCCCAGACTTTCACGAGGCGGTCTTTACCCGCCGTCACGATGCTGCCGTCGCGAGCCATGTCGATCGCCGTGACGCCGCCACCGTGGGCGTTGAAGCTCTTGACCTCTTTGGAGCTGACGATATCCCACAGCTTGACGGTGCCGTCGAGGGATGCCGAAGCGAGCAGGTTGGAGTCGGAACGCCAAGCGACTGCTCGGACGGCGTCTTTGTGACCGGCAAAGTCGGCGTACAAGCGGCCGGTGTCCCCTTCCCACACGACCAAGCCGCCTGCCCGGTCGCCGGACGCGAGCAGGATGCCATCGGGGCTGTAACGAACCGTGTAGATCCAATCGGTGTGTTTCTTCAGCTCGAGGACTTTTTCGCCAGTCGCCATGTCGTGGACCCGCACCAACCGCTGCGGACCGCCGAGAGCGACGCGGGTGAGCCGATCGTTGATGTCTGAACCGAGCACGATATCGAGCTCATCGCCAACGCGGGCGACGCGATCGCCGGTCTTGATGTCGTAGAGAATCGCCAGCCCTTGGCTGCTGTGACGCCCACCGCCGACCAGCAGGTAGCGGCCATCGAGGGAGAACGTCAGCGACTGAGGCTCGCCTTCGGGGAACGGCAGCACGCCAGCCAATTGTCCGTTGTCGGTGTTGTACAGCACGACTTGATCCTGACCACCGACCGCCACCAGCGGGGCCCACGGGCTAGCCTGCAGGGCCGTGGCCGCCGCCGGGCGCTCGGTCACCACCGAAGGCTGCTTCCAAACGCTTTCGGGCATCGGCGGCGGGCCTTCCGGGCGGCCGTCGGCCGAAGCGGAAAAGGCGAGCGCGGTGGTCTTCTTCTTTTTCACTTTCGAGCCGGCGTTCTCGAGCAATCCGCCCTCGATCCAGCTCCGCACCACCGCGATCTTTTCATCCGGCAGCTTGTCCTGCCCGGGAGGCATCACCGGGGTGTCCTCGTGAGCCATCAACTGCCACAGGCGGCTCGACTCCGGATCGCCCTCGAAGACGACTTCGCCCCCGGCTCCCCCTTCGATCGTCGACGCGTAGGTATCGAGGGCGAGACCGCTCTTCGCCTCGTTCTGGTTGTGACAGGTGAAGCAGTGCTGTCGCAGGATCGGATGCACGTGCTCCTCGTAGGTCACTTTCGCCGGAGCGTCGGCGGCGGCGACCGTGCCGGAAGATGCCGAACCGAAGAAAGCAGGGCCGAAGGCCGCGGGGCCTAAGCCAGCCAGCACGAAAGTCGAGACGGTCGGGAGCAGCTTGAGACGCATGGCAGGATTTCGAGCAAAGGCCGTTCGGAGGGAGGACAGCGATCCGTGCAGCAAACGACTCACTGTAAAGCGAGCCGCTTGCCGCGGAGCGAGCGGAACTCGGATCAGTGGTTGAAGACGAACTCGCGGCTGTTGAGCAGCGCCCAGAAGACGTCTTCCAGACCTTGCTGCGGGTTTGCCGCGGCAGCGACCTGTTCCTGAAGTTTCGTCTGCTCATCCGCCGTGGGCGTGCGTCCGAGCACCCGGATGAACAGCGTCTCGATGACCTCGGCCGGCGTCTTTTTCTCATCCAGGAGGCTCTTGACCACGCCCCCTTGGAGGATCTTGTTGTGGACCGAGGGGCCGTTGAGCAGGTGGAGGGCTTGCGAGAGGCTCGGATCGGTCGAGGCTTCGCATTCGCAGACCGTATTGCGGGGAGCCCGCCCGAAAGCGGTCAGGAAGTAGGTGCTCGTCGAGCCGTCGGCGATCTGCACCGCGCGGGCTCCGAGCGGCAAGCCGCGGAATTTATCCTTCGTGGCGGTCACCTGGGACAGGCAGTCGAGCAGGTTCTCGGCCGGGATCCGGCGAACCGTCGCGTAGGCGTAGTTCCGCGTGTCGCTGCGGTTCGAATCGTTGGGCGTGACGCTCCGCTGGTAAGCGTGGCTGTTGCAGATGTCGCGGACCAGACGCTTGAAGTCGAAGTCGTACTCGGCCAGCTTCGCCCCGAGCGTCTCGAACAGTTCCGGGTTGCTCGCCGGGTTGCTGACGCGGATGTCGTCGACCGGTTCCACCAGCCCGGAGCCCATGAAGTGCGCCCAGACGCGGTTGGCGATCGACGTGCCGAAGTACGGGTTGTCCGGAGAAGTCAACCAGGTGGCAAGCACTTCGCGACGATCTTTGCCGCGGGTATCGGGGGCTTCGCCACCGAGGAATTTGGGCGCCATCACTGCGTTGCCGACCGGATGGCGGACTTCGCCACCTCCGCGGTTGTAGACGATCTTCTCGCGGTAATCCTCGCCCTGCTTGCGACCGATCTGGCTGAAGAAAGCCGCGAAGCCGTAGTAGTCGTCCATCGTCCAACGGTCGAACGGATGGTTGTGACACTGGGCGCACTGCGTGCGGATTCCGCCAAAGACTTGGGCCACGTTCTCGGCCGTCTTGAGCGTGTCGCGTTCGAGCTCGTAGAAGTTCGTCGCCGGGTTGGTGAACGTCCCACCGGTGCTGCTCAGCAGATCGCGGACGGTCTGGTCAAACGGCACCTCGCGAGCGAACTGGTCGGTCAGCCACTGGTTGTAGAGGAAAGCCGATTTGTAGCTGACGACGTTGCTGCTCTTGATCATCAGCAGCTGAGCAAACTTCATCGCCCAGATTTCGCTGAACTCCTTGCGTTCGAGCAAGCGGTCGATCAGCTCGGCCCGCTTGTTCGGAGCCGGATCGTTGACGAACTGGCGGTATTCCTCTTCGGTCGGCAGCAGTCCGGTGATGTCGATCGTGACTCGGCGGAGGAATTCTTCGTCCGTGCACAAGTCGCTCGGCAGGATCCGCAGCTGTTGGAGCTTTTTGCCAACCAGTTGATCGATGTAGTTGCCGGAGATTTCCGGCGGCGTGTACTGGAGGTCCTTGGGCAGGGCCAGCACTTGGCTGCCGACGGTGTGGGTATCGAAGCGAGCCATCACGAAGGCTTCGCCGCGGACTCCGGCCACGACGCGGCCCTCTTGGTCGATCGCTGCGGTCGAGGCGTTGTTGGTGCTGAAGGCGGCCAGATTGGTGACGTCGCGAGTCGTTCCATCGGCGTAGCGGGCGACGGCCAAGAAGCGCTGGGTGCTCCCCTCGCCTTCGATCACCGCTTGCGGCGGATAGATCGCGACCGACTCGACGGCCGGCGGCATCTTGTCCGCAGCGTCTTGCGGGACGCCAGCCTCGAGCCACTCGAGCATCGCCTTGTAGTAGGGCGAATCGACTTCAAACCGTTTTCCGCCGGTGTGCGGAACCGCTCCGATCGATTTGAGCAGCAACAGACTCTGGTCGGGGCGAGCCAGGTTGACGCGGCGGAACCCGATTTCGCGGGTAATCCGCTGGTAATCGCCCGCCGGATCGAATCCGAACAGGCTGAGGTTAAACCCGTCTTTGCCGCGGGCCGCTCCATGGCACGAACCGGTGTTGCAGCCCGAGCGGGTCAGCACCGGCATGATGTCTTTGGTGAAGCTGATCGGCGGGTGGGCCCCCGCGTTGGTGACTTTGACCGGGATCCGCACCTCGCTGCCGCCGTAGTTGCACACCAGTTCGGTCTCGCCGTCGGCGGCCGGGCGGAGCGTGGTGCCGTCGAGCGTCACGAGTTTCGGGTTGCTGAGCGTCCACTCGGCTTCCTCGGTCACGTCGACCGTCACCCCGTCGGGGCGGCTCATCACGGCGATGAAGCCTTGGTAGTCGCGGTCCGAGTCGAGCAGGATCTCGGGCGGATAAACATCGACGCGAGGCGTCGCCGCTGGGCTGCTCTTGGAGGATGGGGCGGGTTCGGGAGCCGGCTCGGCCGCACTCGCCGCCGAAGTCATCAGGGCCGCCGACGTCATGACTGCCAGCGCAGCCCAGATCACGTTGCCGAACATCACCGGTGCGCGGAGACCCCGCGCGAGGCTGAGCCGGAGAGCGCCGGAAGGCCGGCAAGCACCGGGGTGCCGGCAAGCACCGGGGTGCCGGACGGTACCGGAGTCGAGCATTCGGAGTTGCGGATTGTGGGACATGCCGGACCTAAACGTGTGACGGTGTCATGTGGCGCGGCGGTCGACCTCCACTGGCCAAGGCCGCCGGAGAGGAACCCAAGATTATTGATTGTTCGCGCGCTCAGCCCGAAGTTGTTCGAGTCGGGTGAGCGGTTTTGGCGGAGCCGCCGCAGCGGGCTTGGCCGGTTCGGTGGGCTTAGCCGCCGGTTTCGCAGCCGGAGCGGGAAGCGGTTTGTCGACTTGCAGTTCGCCGGTGCCGACCGTCTGGCGGATCTCCCCCTTGGGGTGGTGGACGATCGCTTGGCAGACCAGCGTCTTGTGGTTGCCCGGCCGCGCGTCGGCTGCGATCTCAACCGGGAAGACCACTTCGGTCGTGTCCTTGGTGATCGGCTGCGTCGCTGCCGGGGAGGTCACCCCGGCGGGCAGCCCGACCAGCGTCACTTCGGCGGTGCCTTCGAATTCGCGGGCCACTTCGACTCCCACGATGACTTGCGATGTGGCTCCCTGTTCCGCCGCCGCTTTGGTGAAGCTGAAGTTGAAAAACACATCTTCGACCGTCAGCTCGACCGGCAGGGTGGCTGTCTGGATGGCACCGTTGCCGATGTCCACGTAGGCGGTCACGAGCATCGGCCAGGTGCCAACGGCAGCCGAGCCATTGGCAGTGATCGGGATCGTCACCTCGTTCTGCTCGGCAGCGATCACGCGACTATTGTTCGTGCTGATTCCCGGGGGGACATAGAGCAGCCGCACCGGAATGGCATTTTTGTAACTGTCGTTGCGGCGGGCGACGACTTTCAGCTCTGCCGAGCCGTTGCGAACGATCGGGACGGTCGGAGCAACCAGTTCCAGATCGACCGGCGATGGTTCGGTGACGGCGACTGCCACGCGGTCGGTATCGATGCCCCACACGTCGACGCGGTTTTGGCCGCGGATCAACTTGTGACGCTGCTTGAGTCCGCCGGTGACTTCGGGCGTCCCGCTGGTCGGCTTCGCGGTCAGAGCCGCCAGCGCTCCGGCCAAGTCGGCGCCGGGGTCTGCCGACAGCAGCAGCGGAATCGTGGGGCGATTGGCGGGCATTGTGAAGGTCGTCGCGGTGATCCCCGGCGGCAGGTCGAGCATCGCGAGATCCAGATCGCCGCCAAAGTTGGTCCGGGCCGCGTTGACCATCACCGCGATCCGATTCCCCTTGGGGACGGGCAGGTCGATCGGTTCATCCTGCCGAACTTCGGGGAGGCTGAGGGTCAATTGCGGCTGAGCGACTTCGATCTCGATCCGATAGGCATACTCCGGACCGCCACCTCGCAGGTGGTCGTAGAGCCGGATCACATAACGGCCATCGGCCGCGGCGGTGAATTCGGCCAGCGCGTCGGGGCCTCCCGAGTCGTCATTGCCAGCGATTCGCTTGCCTTCGGGGTCGAAGATATCGGTGACCGCGTCGAGCGGCGAGCGAAGCATACCGCGGGCGAACACGCGGGTGACGATCTTTTGCCCCTTCTTGGCTTCGAACGAGAACGAGTCGTAATCGTTTTCGCTGCCGATCTGGCCGCAGATGGCGATCGGCAGGGGGTCGGCGATCGCCATCGGTTCGCGATAGTTATCATTCGGCTCGGTTTCGACCGTGACCGGCATCGGCAGCACGCGGACCAGGTTCGGCGAGGGGGCGATTCCCGTCTCCGAAGTGAACGAGACCGGATGCTCGAGCGATGGGTTGGCCGGCAACTCGAGCGGCGCCTTCCAACTGCTGCCGTCGACGCCGACATAGGTCGCCTCGATCTTCTGTCCCGGCTGGCCGCCGGCGGGAATCACAGCGACCGGGCGGGGAAAATCGCCGACATGCAGTCGATAGTGGAAGTTGTCTTCGCCACCGAAAGCGCTGTCTCGGACGACGATCGTGTACGTTCCGTCTTCGGGAGCCTTGAACGAACAGAGCGGATCTTGCTGCAACAGCGCCGCATCGTCGCTGGCCACCTGCTCGAAGCGGCCGGCGTCGAGAATCGCCACGAAGGGATCGAAGAAGTTCGAGTTGTTGCGGGGGTAGTAGGCCAGCCGCGTTCCCTCGAGTTCGCAGGTGAGCGTCTGCCCCGCTTTCAGATCGACGGAAAAATAATCCTCGTCCTCGCGGGTGATGACACCTGTGACCGTCGAGTTGACCTCGATTTTTTGCGGAGCCGCAAAATCGCTGTTCGGTTCGGTTTCGGCGACGATCGGCAGCGCCCCGACGCTGAGGAATCGCAAGTTCGAGATGCCGGTGGCGGTGACCAGCCGGAAGGGATACAGCCCGGGCTGGAGTTCCGGAGCGGTGACGATCGTCAGCTCAACGCTCTTGTTGTCGATCGGCTTCAGCTCGCTGACCTCGATCAGCATTTTGCCGTCGGCCGATTTCTCGCTGCCGGTGCTGTGCCACAGGACCTGGCGAGCGTCCTGGAGCCGCGCGCCGCTGAGCGTCACCTTCGTCGTCTCTCCACGGCGAACGCCGGTCGGCAGGATCCCATCGACCACCGGCTGGGCGGCGCCGGCGAGCGAGGACGAAGCCACGAGGAGCAATGCCGGGAGCACCGCCGGAACCAACGCGAGAACAGATCGTGGGAGCATGTCGGACTCGGATCAGGTGGAAAGCGACAGGGCGACGAGCGGGCGATCGCGACTAGGCCAGCAGCGGCTCGATCACTTTGCCGCCGTCGACGATCTCGACCGGGCGGTCGCCGGGCGACATCAGCTCTTTGTCGGCGACGATTCCCAGCAGGTGGTACATCGTGGTGGCCAAATCTTCCGGGCTGACCGGGTCGGTCTCCGGTTCGGTCGCCGTGGCGTCCGAGGCTCCGTAGATCGTGCCTCCCTTGATCCCGCCGCCGGCCAGCATCACGCTGAACACCTTCGGCCAGTGGTCGCGGCCCGCGTCGTTGTTGATCTTCGGGGTGCGGCCGAACTCGCTGCTGACCATGACCAGCGTCGAATCGAGCAAGCCCCGCGATTCGAGGTCGTCGAGCAGCACCGACAGGGCCTGGTCGAGCGGCGGCGTCTGGCTCTTGACGGCGCGGGTGATGTTCTGGTGGTGGTCCCAGCTGCCGTAGGTCAGCGTCACCAGGCGGGTGCCGGCTTCGACCAGGCGACGCGCCATCAACATCCGCTGGCCCGCCTGATTGCGACCGTAAGCGTCCCGAAGCTTCGCATCTTCCTTGTCGATGTCGAACGCTTCGCGGGCCTGCGGCGAATCGAGCAAGCTGTAGGCCCGCTCATAGAAGGTGTCCATCGCGCCGACGTTGTCGGCCGAGACCATCGACCCGAACCGGGTATTGATCGTCTCCAGTGCCGCTTTGCGACGGGCGAACCGCTGGGCATCGACGCCCGAGGCGAGGTCGAGGTCGCGAACCTTGAACCGCGGGTTCTGCGGGTCATCGCCGAGGGCGAAGGGGCCGTAGGACGAGGAGAGGTAACCGCTGCCGGCGTACTCGTTGGGCACGTTGGGGATACAGATGTACGGCGGCAGGTTGTTCCGCGGCCCGTACTCGTGGCTGATCACGCTGCCGAAGCTCGGGAAGAGCAGTGCAGGGCTCGGCTTGTAGCCGGTGAACATGTTGTGCGTCCCACGCTCGTGAGCCGCTTCGCCGTGGGTCATCGAGCGGATTACCGCAAATTTGTCCGCTCGAGCGGCCAGCTGGGGAATCGCCTCGCTGAAAACTTCGCCCGTCTTGGTCTTCACCGTCCCCATCTCGCCGCGATATTCCAGCGGGCTATAGGGCTTCGGGTCGAACGATTCCTGCTGAGCAATCCCTCCCGGCAGGAAGATGTGAATCAAGCTCAGCGCCTTCGGCTCCAAGAAGTCGTACTGCTTTTGAGCCGCACGCGCCTCACGCAGCATCAACAGATCGGCCAAGGTCAGACCAAGACCACCCGCGGCTCCGGCTTGGAGAAATCCCCGGCGGCCGATGCGGTTTCCATAACACCTATTCACGAGCGACGTCTCCGGTGGTGAGCTAAGGACGCAGTCGAGGCGTCGGACCGAGCCAACGGGAAAGGTGGGAATCGCAAGCGAGACTCCATTCCGTACGGCCGAGTCCGGCAACCCAAGGCTGCCTCGGGGCGAAAGCACGCTATCGAGGGAAACGCTCCAGAGCGGAGAATGGCTCCACCATTGGAAGCGGTATTTCCACGGGGGTGGGTAAGGGAGGTTCGGAGAATCGCACCGAACCGGGGGGCGAGACCGTATTTTAAGGGGGCCGCAGCCCAGAGTCAAGTTTCCGCAGAATGCGGGAGGCGGGAGGCGGGAGTATCCTTCAAACGTACTCGTACTCGTACTCGTACTCAGCGCAGCGGTACTCGTACTCGTACTCGATTCCCAATCTGAAATCTCGGATCTGAGATCTCCGATGCGACCCCGTCTGCTGGCAAAGGCGAGTACCGCTGCGCTGAGTACGAGTACCGCTTCGCTGAGTACGAGTACGAGTGGAGAAACCTGAAACCTTCCTAAGCTGCCGCTTCGGTTTTGGCCGGTTCGGCGATTGGGAGCCGGATGATGAACATCGTCCCTTTGCCGACCGCGCTCTCGACACGGATTCGGCCTTGATGGGCTTCGATGATTTCGCGGCAGACTGCGAGCCCTAGCCCGGTTCCCCCTTTGCCCGTTTCGTCGGGACCCGCTTTGCTGCTGTAGAAGGGGGTAAAGATCTTGGGCAGATCCTCCGCGGCGATCCCGCCTCCCGAGTCGCGGACCCGCAGCACGACTTGCCGCGACTCGGCGTCCGGGGCCAGCGAGATCCGCAGCGTCCCGCCGTCACGCATCGCTTGCCGCGCGTTGACCAGCAGGTTGATCAGCACGCGCTGGATGTCGTTACCGTTGGCTAGCGCCGGTGGACACTCGGTGAATTCCTTGACGACCGCCACGCGGTACTTTCGCAGTTCGCGTTCGAGCAGCACGAGCGTATCTTCGACGACTTGCTCGATGCGCGTCGGCACAAAGTCGTCGCTCCGGTTGCGCGCCTGGGCCAGGATCGTCGAGGTGATTTTGGCCGCGCGCTGCGAGGCGTCGAGGATTTTGCTGAGCGCCTTGTCGCGGGTCGCATCGTCGCGATGCCGGAGCCCCATCTTTGCGTAGTTCAACACCGTCATCAGGATGTTGTTGAACTCGTGGGTCGCCGTGCCAGTCAATTCGCCGAGAGTGGCCAGTTGCTGAGACTGCCGCAACTGCCGCCGCAGCATCTCGATTTCCTGCCTGGCTTCCGCCAACTCGCTCGGCTTGCTCATTTGCCTATTTCCGTCCCTGGGTACTTTGTGAAGCCGCCGCCAATGCGACTCCGGTTCGTGCCGTACGTCTCCTATCGTCGGACTGCGATAGGCGGCTGCACTTCCAATACCTACAATCCGCAGCCTTTACCAAGCGGAGGGATTCGGATGCCATCAGAGGAACTGACCACGGTCTCCAAAGTCGCCTTGCTGCGGCAGCGAATCGCCGACGCCCGGCGACTTGGCGTCCGCATCCGCAGCGAGTGGCTCGGTGGTGAGACCGGCGGAGGCTGTGAGATCGGCGGGACTCGCTGGATCTTTCTCGATCTGTCGCTGTCGGTCGAGGAACAACTCGGCCAACTCAGCGACGCGCTGGCGATGTTTCGCCTCGAGGAACCGAGCAAGCTATGACCGAACAGAAAGTTGCCTTCGTCACTGGCAGCGGTGCGCCGAGAGTCGGCAACGCGATCGCCCGACGGCTGGCGGCCATGGGATTTCGGATTGCCCTGCACGCCAACTCGAGCCTCGAGCATGCCGAGCAGACCGCGGCGGAACTCCGCGGTCAGGGAGTCGAGACGAAGATCGTGAGCGGTTCGCTCGAGGAGGCCGAGCGGGCCGAGACGCTGGTCGACGAAGTGACCGCGGCGATGGGCCGGATCGACGTGCTGGTCAACAGCGCCGCGATCTGGTACCCCACGCGGCTCGAAGAGGTTACCGCCGCGGAGGTCCGCCGCTACCTGGAGATCAATGCGCTGAGCACCTTCATGGCCGCCCGAGCCGCGGGGCTGCGGATGGTGGAGCAACCCGAAGGCGGGGTGATCGTCAACATCGGCGACTGGGCCGTGGCCCGACCCTACCTCGACCACGCAGCTTACTTTCCCAGCAAAGGCGCGGTTGAAGCGATCACCCGCTCGTTGGCGGTCGAATTGGCGGAACGCAACCGAAGTGTCCGCGTCAACTGCGTTCGCCCCGGACCGGTGCTGTTGGCCGAGGATATGCCGGAAGAGAAACGCCAAGCGGTCGAGCAATCGACGCTGCTCAAACGGGTCGGAACTCCCGAGCACATCGCCCACGCCGTCCAGTTTCTCGTGGAGAACGATTTCGTCACCGGCGTCAGCCTGCCCGTTGACGGGGGGCGGACGATCTACGCCAACGACGCTCTGCAAACCACCCACCGGACCGGCTGAGAGCCAGTACCGAGTACTCAGGACTCAGGACTCAGGACTCAGGACTCAGGACTCAGGACTCAGGACTCAGGACTCAGGACTCAGGACTCAGTCTTCGGTCGCTGCTTCGATCTGGGGCCTGGAGCGTTTGTGTCCGCTCAGGCGCGGCTTGTCTCGCCTGTTCGAGCTCTCCCGTGACATCTGACTGGCTCGGGTATCTTGCGGGGGGTAGGAGTGGTGGCCAGCTTGCCTCGGATGGGCAAACTCCGGACACTTG
Source organism: Candidatus Laterigemmans baculatus (assembly GCF_010367455.1). Taxonomy (GTDB): domain Bacteria; phylum Planctomycetota; class Planctomycetia; order Pirellulales; family Pirellulaceae; genus Laterigemmans; species Laterigemmans baculatus. The sequence goes on from NZ_WRPR01000048.1 coordinate 22,352, forward strand.
GAAAAGTTGACACAACCAGCCGCGTTCGGCGGTGTCAGGAAACCCTGAGCCGACGGCGCTAGCCGCGGGTTCTGCAGCGGAACATGCTGGGCTGCGAGGCCCAAGGGTGGGCTGCGAGGCCCGAGGGTGGGCTGCGAGGCCCGAGGCTAGCGCCTACGGCTCAGATCGGTCGAATCCGGCCGGTCTTCTGGCAGAGCTTGACGCGTTGCGGCTGATCGACGGTGGATGGGCGAATGATGGTTCACGGACGGCATCGGCACGGACGCAATGTGGCACGATGATGAAACATTTTCGGAGTTCGGCTCCGATCCTCTGAACCCCCATCCGCCGCGGAGCCTGGAGCGGATCGCGGCGGCGAAGCGCGAGCATCTGCGGGCGGCGGTCCGCGAGAACTGTCCGCGAGTCCCCGGCGTCTATGGGATGCTGGACCGCGAGAACCGGCTGATCTACGTCGGTAAATCGAAGAGTCTGCGGTCGCGGCTGCTGAGTTATTTCCTGCCCGCCAATGCGGCAGAGAAAGCGGGCAAGATCCTCGAGAACGCCCGCGCGATCGTCTGGGAGACGCAGCCGAGCGAGTTCGCCGCGCTGCTCCGCGAACAGCAATTGATTCGCCGCTGGACGCCTCGCTGGAACGTGCAAGAGATGCCGCGGCGGCAGCGTCCGGTCTATCTCTGTTTGGGGCGAGCCCCGGCGGCGTATTTTTTTCTCTCGCGGTTGCCTCCCGAAGGTGTCGTGGCCTGCGAGGGGCCGTTTCGGGGCGCTGGGCGGATGAGCCGCGCGGTGGAGACGCTCAACAAATTTTTTCGGCTCCGCGACTGCAGCAACACGCAGACCTTCTACTTCTCCGATCAACTCTCACTGTTCGACCTCGGCCAGCGGCCGGGGTGTTTGCGGTACGAGATTGGAACCTGCAGCGGTCCCTGCACCGGAGCGGTCTCGCACGCTGGATACGAGTTGCAGGTCAATGCCGCCCGCAGTTTTCTGGATGGCTTCAATGACGAACCGCTGGTAGCGACTCGCGAGTCGATGGAGCAGGCGGCGGCGGCGATGTGTTACGAGCGGGCGGCCCGGCTCCGCGACGATCTCCGCGGACTCGAATACCTCTATCGCCAGTTGGGGCTGCTGGCCGACGCCCGCCGCCAGTACACCTTCATCTATTCCGTCCCTGGCTACGATGGCTGTGGCGTTTGGTATTTAATCCGCGGTGGTGAGGTCAGCGACGTGGCGCGGGCTCCCACCTGCCCGACGACTTATGCCGCTGCCCGATCTGGACTGCAGCGATGGCGGAAGGAAGCTGCGATCGAACAGCAACGCGGCCACGGCCCCTATCCCCACACGCTGTCGCTGGTCGCCGCTTGGTTTCGCAAAGACCGCAGCCGCCTGGAGCGGACCTTTCAGCCCAGCGAAGCGGGCCGCAGGTACCGAAGACTAGCCCGCCAGACGGTCGCCTGAGTCCCTCTTGCCCGGCCACCGATCTGGTATCTTTGGAGCCATGCGATTCCATTGCCTTGGCACAACTGGCTACCACCCCAACGACCGCCGTCAGACGGCTTGCTATTTTTTGCCCGAGGCGGGGCTGATGCTCGACGCCGGCAGCGGGCTGTATCGCATGCTGCCGTTGATCGAGACCGAGACGCTCGACATCTTTCTCAGCCATGCCCATCTCGACCACATCGTCGGGCTGACGTACCTGCTCGGAATCTTGCACAAGCGGCCGGTCGAGCGATTGCGAATCTGGGGCGAGCCGCCGAAGCTGGCCGCGGTCCGCGAGCATCTGTTCGACCCGCTGATCTTCCCCGTGCCGCTCGAGGCGGAGTGGTGTCCACTCGCAGCCGGAGATCGCGTCGAGGTCGGTTGCGGTGGACGACTCGAAGCGTTTCCGCTCACGCATCCCGGCGGCTCCTTAGGATTTCACGTCGCTTGGCCGAACGGTCGCTCGCTCGCGTATGTGAGCGACACGGTGGGCGATCCGGCAGCCGATTACGTGGACCGCATTCGGGGCTGCGGTCTGCTCGTCCACGAATGCTATTTCCGCGACGAGCACCACGATTGGGCGACGCGAACCGGTCACACCTGGACGACCCGCGCCGCCCAAGTCGCGGTAGCCGCCGAAGCCGAGCGGCTGCTCTTGATCCATATGAATCCGTTCGAAGTTGGCGACGACCCGGTCGGCATCGAGTCGGCCCAGAAGATTTTTCCCCACACCACGATCGCCGAAGACGGCATGGTGCTGGAGGTTTGAGTGCCGGTAGCCGGGAGCCGGGAGCCGGGAGCCGGGAGCCGGGAGCCGGGAGCCGGGAGCCGGGAGCCGGGA
>NZ_WRPR01000049.1 GCF_010367455.1 Candidatus Laterigemmans baculatus
AGTACGAGTACGAGTACGAGTACGAGTACGAGTACGAAGAAATTTTACCGCCTCCCGCCTCCCGCCTCCCGCCTCCCGCCTCCCGCCTCCCGCCTCCCGCCTCCCGCCTCCCGCCTCCCGGCTCCCGGCTACCGGCTACCGGCTACCGGCTACCGGCTACCGTTTTTTCCCGTCTTGCCAAAAACGGCTTGCGCCGCGACACTCTGCGGTTCGCAAAACATGAGGTTCGACCCGCCGGGTGCGCTTGCGTCGCCCGAGGCTTGGGATCGAGCCGCGGCGACATTACCCCGTAAGGCAATTTTGTTCACCCTCGGTCGTTCCCCCGCGAGCTCGGCATGCTGAGTTCGCGGCTGGGACAGCGACCCTCGACTGCAGGAGCAATCGCGTCATGGCCCACTACACTGGCCCCAAAGCTCGCATCAACCGTCGTTTGAGCGCGCTGCTGTATGAAAGTGCTGGAGCGACTCGCGCTTCGGATCGCCGCAACTCGCCTCCCGGAATGCATCCCCGGGGACGTCGCCCGAGCAACTACGGGTTGGCGTTGATGGAGAAGCAGAAGATCAAGCACTACTACGGTCTCGGCGAACGCCAGCTCCGTCGCTACTTCGATGCGGTCGGTCGCAAATCGGGCAACACCGGTGAGCTGCTGTTGTTGATGTGTGAACGTCGCCTGGACAACGTCGTCCGCCGCTGTGGCTTCACCAAGACCCGCCCGCAGGCTCGCCAGGGCGTCGCGCACGGCCACTTCCGCGTCAACGGCGTCAAAGTCACCTCGCCGAGCTACATCCTGCGTCCGGGCGACGTGATCGAAGTCCGGGGTCGCGAGAACCTCAAGAATCTGTATCGCGGCGTGATCGCCAACGCGACTCCCGATCCGCTCGACTGGGTGACGTTCGACACGGAAAACCTCAAGGCCACGGTGCTGGGGCTTCCCGGACCGAGCGACATCAGCCTCCCGGTCGACGCCAACGCGGTCGTCGAATTCCTGTCGCGGTAATTTTCCGCCCACGCCCTTCATCACTCGTCGAAGCTGGATCCCAATGCACAGCCCGCTGGTCGTACTCGGCGGCGGACCTGGCGGATACGCCGCCGCGTTCATGGCCGCCGATCTTGGTCTCGAAGTCACCTTGGTCGAAGCCGAACCGCGGCTCGGTGGTACCTGTCTGCTCCGCGGCTGCATCCCGAGCAAAGCGCTCCTGCATGTCGCCCGGGTGATCAGCGAGGTCGACGAACTGCGAACCGATTGGGGGGTCACCTACGAGGGTGGCCCGCAGGTCGACATCGACAAGGTGCGGGCGCGGAAGGACAAGGTCATCGAGAACTTGACCGGCGGGCTCGGTCAATTGGCCAAGCGGCGGGGGGTGAAGGTCATTCAGGCCCGAGGCACGTTCACGAGCAGCACGACGCTGCAGCTGAAGGGGACCGACGCCTCGATCCCCGAAGACGGCACGCTCTCGTTCGACCACTGCATCTTGGCGACCGGCAGCATCCCGGCGATGCCCGCCGCGTTCGACATCGGCTCGGACCGCGTGATGGATTCGACCGGAGCACTCGATTTGGCGGACCTGCCGGAAACCCTGCTGGTCGTCGGCGGGGGGTACATCGGGCTGGAGTTGGGCAGCGTCTACGCCCAACTCGGCTCGAAAGTCACGGTCGTCGAACTCAGCTCCGGATTGCTCCCGGGTGCCGACCGCGATCTGGTCAAACCACTCGCCAAACGGATCGAAAAGCTGGTCGACGGTCGGCTGTTCCTGAACACCAAAGTCGGCTCGATGTCGGAGGTCGAAGGAAGCGTCGAAGTGACCTTCGAAGGTCCAGGCAAATTCGGCCACGAGCGCTATGACCGCGTCTTAGTGTCGATCGGTCGCCGCCCGGTGACCGCTGGCATCGGACTCGAGAACACGGCGGTCGAGGTCGACGCCCGAGGCTTTGTCGTCTGCGATTCACAGCAGCGGACGGCCGACCCGCACATCCTGGCGATCGGCGACATCGCCGGCGACCCGATGTTGGCTCACAAGGCGACGCACGAGGGCCGCGTGGCGGCGGAAGTCGTCGCCGGTCATGCCGCCGAGTTTGCCCCCAACGCGATTCCCGCGGTCGTCTTCACCGATCCCGAAATCGCCTGGGCAGGACTCACCGAAGAAGAAGCCAAACGGGACGGCGTCGAAGTCGATGTCGAGGTCTACCCCTGGGCGGCCAGCGGTCGCGCTCAAGCGATCGGCCGCGGCGAAGGACTCACCAAGTGGTTGATCGATCCGAAGACCAGTCGCGTGCTGGGCTGCGGAATCGTCGGGGCCGGTGCCGGGGAATTGATTGCCGAAGCGGTGCTGGCGATCGAGATGGGCTGCGAAGCCCGCGACGTCACCGATTCGATCCACCCCCACCCGACGCTCAGCGAAACGCTGATGAACGCCGGCGAAGTCCACTTCGGGACCGCCACCGAAATCTACAAACCGAAGAAGAAGGCCGCCGCCAAAGCCTAACCGGGTGAATACGACCGGTTTCAGGAACCGCTGCTTGAGCCGCAAGGCGCTAGCCGCGGGTTCTGCAGCGGAAGGCCCAGCGTTACGAGGCCCGAGGCTAGCGCCTACGGCTCAGAAGGAATCGACGTCCGCCTGAAAAGGCTGACGTACGTGTCGCTGACCACGGTTTTGGCTAGGAACGCAGCGTTCTCGGCATACCGTGGGACCAGCCGCCGGGGGTCGCTGAGCATTCGGTAAGCCCACTCCATGCCGACCTTCTGCCAAGCGAGCGGAGCCCGCCGAGCCGCACCGGCAACGAAGTCGAATGAAGCGCCGAGCTGGATCGAGACGGGCACGCCGAGCCGCTTATAGCGAGCGGCAATCCACTGCTCCCCTTTCGGCTGGCCGAAAGCGACCAGCAGCACGTCGGGCCGGGCCGCCCGAATCCGCTCCTCCTGCTCCGCCTCCTCGGCGGCCGTCAACTGGCGAAACGGGGGCGATTCGACTCCCGCGATCTGCATCCCCGGGTTCCGCTCCAGCAGCGCATCGGCACACCGCTGGGCAATCCCCGGCGCGGCGCCGAGAAAGTAGATTCGCCAGCCGTCGCGGGCCGACCGCTCGGCGATCCGATAGATCATCTCGCTTCCGGCGACCCGCTCGGGCAACGCTTCGCTCGCCCCAATCCGCGACCCGATCCGCGACCGCCACACGATCGGCATCCCGTCGGCCAGCACCCCGATCGCCCCGCGGCTCAGTTCTCGCAGCGACGCCTGCTGGGCAGCCAGCATCACGTAGTTCAAGTTGGCCGTGATCAAGTATTCGGGCTCGCCGCGAGCCACGAGCTCGCCGATCCAGTCGATCGACTGCTCAAGCGTGACGCGGGCAAACGGCAGCCCCCAAACATCGACGGTCGCAGGACGAAAACCGGCCATAGTCGCAGATTCAGGCCAAGTGAGCGGAGGAAGTGAAACGTTTTGCAAACCTACTTCCGCAATCGCCGCCCAGCCCGCACCCCCGCCAACGCCCGACTCGAGATCCACCCCCGCCGCGAACGGTTACATCGCTGGTACCATCTATGACGGTTCCGCCCCTCGCACTCAGCGCAGCGGTACTCGTACTCAGCGCAGCGGTACTCGTACTCAGCGCAGCGGTACTCGTACTCAGCGCAGCGGTACTCGTACTCAGCGCAGCGGTACTCGTACTCGCGACCACGAGCGTCCCGGCCGACCCCGTCCACCTCGCCGAGCAATCCGGCCCGCCCTCGACCTGGTCGTCGGCTTCTGGCTCACAATGTGCCGCAGTCCGGAATGCCCGAGTACGAGTACGAGTACCGCTTCGCTGAGTACGAGTACGATTATTGGCGCCTCCCTTTCCGTGCTGTTCCGTGTCCTTCCGTGGCCCAATCCTCTCCCGCCTCCCGAGTACGATTGTCGGTGCCCCTGCCTTCTTTCCCCCTTTCCGTGCTGTTCCGTGTCCTTCCGTGGCCCCTCCTCTCCCCCCTGAAACCTGCTCCCTGAAACCTGAAACCTGACTTCCCCATGCCTCGTTCCCTGATCGTGCTTTCTTTCGATGCCTTGGCGACCAGCCCGCTGGCGGCTTATGGTTGCTCTTGGCTCGAGACTCCTGGGCTCTGCCGCCTGGCAGCCAGCTCGCTGGTGTTCGACCGCGTCGTCGCCGCTTCCGTTTCTCCGCACGACTGCTTGAGCGGCTTCTTCCGCGACCGCACGAGCGGCCAGTCGGTCGCCGCGGCAGCATCGGCGGCGGGGATGACGACGCTCCTGGTCACCGACTCGGCCGAAGCGGCGGAGTTGGGCGGCGAAGCGTTTGACCAGTGCGTGCGGATCGACAGCCCGAGCGGGCAGACGGACTTCGCCCTGGCCGACGAAATCGAGGAAACCCGCTTCGCCCGTCTGCTCGCCGCTGCGCTCGCCCATCGCGAAACGCTGGGCGAAGCCCCCGTCCTGCTCTGGATCCACTCGGCGACGCTGGCGACCTGCTGGGATGCCCCCTTGGCTCTCCGCACCGCCGATGAATCGGCCGAAGAGGCGGAATTTGGCGAGGAATATGGAGAAGAGTTCAGCGAGTACGGAGACGCCGAGCCGGACGCGTTCGATACTTCCGATGTAGACTCCGCTGCCGAAATCGAGGCGGCCCGCGAGTCGACCACACCGCCGAACTTCTGCTTGGACGAGGACGCCGATCCCGATCTGACGCTGGCCTGGATGGCAGCTTACGGCGGCCAGGTGCGGGCGATCGACGGTCTGGTCGAAGTGCTGCTCGACTCGCTCGAGGAAGGTCCCGAATGCGATCTGGTGCTAGCCTCGACCAGTGGTTTCGCACTCGGCGAACATCGCTGGATCGGCGCGGCGGCCGGTCCACCGCGGAGCCCTCGCCTCCACCTCCCGCTGATGATTCGCCGCAACGGGAGTCCGCCGCTACGGAGCCCGCACCTCGCCTCGTCGGACCGCCTCGCCGCAACCCTCCTGGAGATGGTCCGCGGCAGCGAACCGCAGGGAGGCGAGCTGTCGCTGCTCCGCGACGCGGCCCCGGAGCAATGGGCCACCCCTCCCGACCCGCTTCTGCCGATCCTCTCGACCGTCGCTGCGGGAGCCGCCTCGGCAGGAGACTTCGGTGCGGGAGAGGGGGACGAAGCGATCGTGCTGCGGACTTCGCCCGGCTGGTTTTATTTCCGCGATGCGGATGGCCAGGATCACCTCTACCTCAAGCCCGACGACCGCAACGACGCCAACGACATCGCTGACCTCAAACCCGAAGTGATCGAACAGCTCTACAGCGGCGGAGGCGAACAGCCCGCCTCACAGGACGCGGCTCGCTAAGGGCGAGATGGCTGCAGCGACGGCCGACTCACTCCACGCTCGCCTGCTGCAGCCCTTCGACGACCTCCATCGCGGCAGCGCTGGCTTGGCGGTGCAGCCGAGTCATCTCGACCGCCTCGGCGCCGTGCGCTCGCCAATGCCGCAGCCGGGACTCGGCCAGCTCGATTAGCTCATGCTCGACCGGTAGGGTCTCGGCCAGGATGGCCGGGAGGGCGTGGCTCAGCAGGTGCTCGTCGCCGCCGACGCTGCGATAGTTCACCTGGCGAAGCTCCCGCACGGTGGAGCAGAGCGGACTGACCTCCTCCCCGTCGAGTTCTTCGGCGACTCCCTCGACGCTCGCCCAGCACGGCACCGCCAGCGAGAACAGCGGCTCGCCCAACAGCACCCACATCGTCGTGCACCGCGGGTCCTCCCCAGGCCGCACCCCGTGGAATACCGCCGCCGAGACGCTCGTTCGACGGCTGATCGTCGATGCCGTGTCGATCTCGCGGGGGAGCGAGTCGAAGTGATTCGCCGGCGGACCGAACAGCGGTTTTCCGTCCGCATCGGCAAGATCGCGGCAGCATTCCTGCAACAGGTACCGGACCGTCAATCCCGATTCCGAAGCCAGCCCTTCATCCATCAGCCGGCAGCCGCGAAGGTAGCGTCCTCCCGAATAGAGTTCGCCGACCGCGGAGGGTGAAAAATCAAACCCTTCTCCCTGCGCTGTCGCGGAAAAATTGCTGCGGACCACGTAGCCATCGGGGGCAACGAGCGGATCGTTGGCATCGAACCGCCGAAACTCCGAGCCGCTCGTCTCAAACAGCACCGCCCCTCCCTGAGCGTCGATCACGCCGAAGTTCGCGTTCGTCGACCGCCGGCCGTTGGTCGACCGCAACAACTCCTCAAAATCTTCGACCGTGGCACAAGTGAGCAAGGCCTGCCGCATGAAGCCGCCATTGCCTTTCCCCTTCACCCCCCGCTCGGTCAGGTCGCGGCTGAGCGAGTTTTCGATACAAAACCCCTGCTCGTTGACTCCCATCCAAATTGCCACCGGACTGCCGGCGTTGACCACCGCGGTTGCACGGTAGCGGCCCCCGGTCAGCAGCATGACCTCGTTATCGACGTTGGGGGCATCGCGATTCTTCCACAGCAAGGGGCGGCCGTCCGGCGTCGCCCGTCCGCTGATCACCGCGGTCGTGCAGGCCGCGGCCATCGGGGTACCGAGCAGTAGAGCGATCCCGAGGCAGAGGACCGCTCGAACCGGTGACACCAAAGGACCTCGCTGGCAATAAGCCCGCGGGAGGAGGAACATCATGTGAAAGCACCTTGCAAAGCGAACGCCGACCGCCCCCCCGCAGGGACTGGCCGCAGGCGACTCCAGTCGCAGCGTCCAAGGCAAACCGGGGGGATCAGGTTCAAGCAGCCGTATTCATCGAAGCGATAACATTTTGATGTCTCGCACGGCGGTTGGCGAGACTCCGACTCGGCTCGAGACCTCCGCATGAAACGTTTTCGCCTCTTTCTGCTCGGTATGTCGATGACCTTCCTCGCCGCAAACCCCTCAGCAGCCGATGGCGTGGTCCGCGACGGCCTGGGAGCGATCTCTGGGGGCCGCGGTGGTACGAATTTAGGACACTTCGATAACGCCGCGGTGCTCCACGACAATCCGGCTGCGATGGTCAACCTCCCCGGCAGGGGGATGAACGAGCTCAGCATCGATGGCCTGATGACCTCGCTGCATTACCGCGAAGCCGACAACGGCCGCGTCACGAGCCGGCGCACGCCCTATCCCCTGCCGCACCTGGCGATGATCCGCAAGTCGGACGACGGGCTGTGGGCGTACGGGCTCGGAATCTTCGCGCCCGCCGGTTTCGGGGCCGAATACGAGATGGTCAGCCCGACGATCAATCCCATGGATCCCGACCACGAGTACACCTACAAGACCTTCGCGGCACTCGGCAAAGTTCTCCCCGGGCTCTCCGCCAAACTCACCGATCGGCTGAGCATCGGTGGCACGTTGGGAGTCGCGGTGAACCACGTGGAACTCGAAGCCCCGCTCCACATCCAAACCGGCCCCTTTGCCGGCACGCCCACGGTCATGGACTTGCAGGGCACCGGGGCCGCTCTCTGCTGGTCAGTCGGCCTTCAGTACGCGCTCGCCGAGCGGACGATGCTGGGCGTCACCTACACGAGCCAAAGCCAGTTCGAACTCGATGGCAGCGCCAAAGTCGACGTCGCCGGGCTCGGTCGCAGCGGTTACGACTTGGAGACGGGGATCACGTGGCCGCAGTCGGTCGGCGTGGGGATCCGCCACGAGCTCGCCGAACGCCATACGCTCTCGACCGACGTCCTCTGGTTCGACTGGTCCGAAGCGTTCGACAGCCTCGAGCTGACGATGACGAACCCCACCGACCCGACCTTCGCAGGCTTGCTCGGGCCGACCGTCCGCGACGCCCTTCCGCTGAACTGGCGCGACACGGTCTCCGTCCGGGTCGGATACGAATACGACTGGACGTGCTGCACGGTGCTCCGCGCCGGATACGTCTATCACCGCAACCCAATCCCCAACAGCACGCTGACGCCGTTCATTCCGGCGACGCTCGAACACGCCCTGTCGACGGGGTTTGGACACCGCTGGGACCACAGCCGATTTGACATGGGCTACCAGTACTCGTTCGGCCCGAGCTGCACCGTGGGCACCAGCGACGTCGTCGGAGGCGACTTTGACAATAGCTGGGTCGACTCCTCGGCGCACTGGCTGTTCGCCAGCTACCAGCAGCAGTTCTAGGGGGGGCTAGAGTCGCCTTTCGCCCATAGTCGCCTTTCGCTCCGCGAAAGTTGTGTGGTGTTTGCGCTACTTTCGCGGAGCGAAAGGCGACTATCCCCCCCCTCCTCTGGCGGAATGTTTTCTGCAGAGTACATGCGCGGTTTTGAAGCGATTAAGATGCAGCGCTGGGTCCGTTGCTCCGCACGGCAGGGAAGTCCTTCTCCTGCGGCGCGCCCCACGGTCCGCTTTTCCTGCGTCTCTCCTAAAATCGCCTCTTCATGAAGACCGCTTGATCCATCGGAGGTCTGCGCCTGATGCCTCGCTCGCTCGCCTGCTGCGCCCTCGCTCCCTCCTCTCTCCCTGATCGTTCTGGCCCCGTCGATCGTTCTGGCCCCGTCCGACCCCTGGCGTTCCTGCTGACGCTGGCGGCCGCGACGGTCCTCGGGCCCTCGGCCGGGGCTCAAAAGCCACCGACGATTCGCTTGCCCGAGAGCGTCCGGCAGCTGAAACCGGTCGCCATGGAGGTTGCCCCAGTCGACGCTAGCCGCCGCGAGGAAGCCAAGGCGAAGGCCGCCGAGATCACTCGCCTGGTCGACAAGGTGCTGCAGGAAAAGGGCATCGCCGCGAACGGGATGAGCGACGACTATGTCTTCCTGCGGAGGATTTATTTGGATGTCGCCGGGCGGATTCCGACGCTCGAGGAAGTCCAGGCGTTCTCCAATGCGAACCCCGAGACGCGGCGGACCGAGCTGATCGATACGCTGCTCAACAGCCCCGACTACGTCTTTAACTTTTACAACTTTTGGGCCGACGTGCTGCGGTTGACCGAGGAACCGCAGGCGAACATCATCGCCGACCCCTATCTGGCGTACGTCAAAGATTCGATCCGCGAAAACAAACCGTATGACCGCTGGGTCTACGAGATGCTGACGGCCGAGGGCAAAGTCTGGGACAACCCGGCGGTCGGTTACCAACTCCGCGACGAAGGCCAACCGCTCCCCTATCTCGACAACACGGTTCGAGTTTTCCTGGGAACCCAGATTGGATGCGCCCAGTGCCATGATCATCCGTTCGACAACTGGAGCCAGCATCAGTTCTATCAGTTGGCAGCCTTCACCGCCGGAACCAAAACTCGGATCGACGGTCGAGACCCCGAATTTAAGCAGGGCAACGTCGCTTCGAAGTTGATCAACGATGCCCGTGCTGAGATTCGCGAAAAGGACCCAAAGGGGTATCTATCGGGTGAATTCCAGCGGCTGGTGCGAGCCAACACCTATCGCGTCAGCGAAATCAAACAGACGCTCCGCCTGCCTCACGACTACGCCTACGACGACCACGAACCAAAGAGCGTCGTGGAACCAGCCGTGCTGTGGGATAAAGTTCCCGCCGAAGCGGCTTCCCGTTCGCCCCGGCATCAGTTCGCTGCTTGGTTGACTTCGCCGAAGAACAAACAGTTCAGTCGGACGGTCGCGAATCGTTATTGGAAACGTTTGATGGGCGTGGGCATCGTCGAACCAGTCGACGATTTCAACGACAGCAACCCCCGTTTCAACGAAGAGCTGCTGGAGTTCTTGTCCGAGGAAATGGTGCGGCTCGACTTCAACACCAAAGAGTTCGTCCGCACGATCCTCTATTCCGACGCCTACCAGCGAGAATCGACGCCGTTTGAACTGACCAGCGGCGAACCCTATTACTTCCCTGGCCCGACGTTGCGGCGGATGACGGCCGCGCAGGCCTGGGACTCCATTCTCACGCTCGCCGTCTACAACCCGGTTCCCTTCGAGCGTCCGACGGCGACCGAGATGGCGCCGGTGCTCGACTTGGACTTTACCAAGACCACCGTCGCCAGCGTCCATCAGGCGGCCGCGAAGTTCCGCGACACCTATTACATGCCGATCTATAAACGCGAACTGAACACGCATGCCTATAAGGGAGCCGTGCTCTGCCGCGCTTCGGAGCTGCCCCAGCCCCTGCCGGGCGACCACTTCCTTCGCCAATTCGGCATCGGCGACCGCGAATCGATCAATGGAGAACAGCCCGGGGCCACCGTCCCCCAAATCCTGACCATCTTCAACGGTCCGATCACCCACGTGATGCTCGAAACGGGTTCGCGAATCTACGACAACGTGGACCGCGTGTCGGGCAACCCGCGGATGGCGCTCGATGTGATCTTTCTGAGCATTCTGACGCGGCCGCCGAGCAGCAGCGATCGACGCACGGCGGTGACCGAAGTCATTACGGCGAAGAAGCCGGCAATCGGTTATGGCAATGTCATCTGGGCGCTGCTCAATACCCGTGAGTTCCTGTTCATCCAGTAAATTCCGTCTCCAGTCCGCTCGACTCTTATCTTCCATCCCCGCTGGAGTTCAGTCGCGTATGTTCCAGGTTCCGAACCCCGTTTCGTTCAACGACAGCGACTCGCAACCCGATCGCCGCAGCTTCATGGCCTCCGCCGCTCGGCAACTGCTCGGCGTGAGTTTTTTCGCCGGCGCTAATTCCTTCGGTGGTGCCGCTCCTGAAGCCGCCGCCGCGGCAAGCGCTGCCGGCGGAAAGAAAGCCAAGCACATCATCTATCTTTTTATGGATGGAGGGCTCGCGCACCTCGATACGTTTGATCCCAAACCGGGAACCGAGGAAGGGGGTGAAACCAAGGGAATCGCGACCCGCACCCCCGGCGTTTATTTTGGCGAGAACTTTCCCCGCTTGGCTTACCTCAGCGGTGCATTGGCCGTCGTTCGTTCGCTCAGCACCGAAACGGGGGCTCACGAGCAAGGCCGCTATTTGATGCGGACTGCCTACAAGCAGTTGAACAGCATCCGCCACCCGGGAATGGGAGCGTGGATGGCGCACGTGGCGGGGCAGACCAACCAAGAGCTGCCCGCCAACATCCTCATCGGTGCGGACAACGATCATCCCGGAGCCGGTTTCCTCGATCCGGCATTGACGCCGGTTCCGATCGCCAACGCCGCCTACGGGCTGAAGAATATCAAACTCCCGGGCTATGTGACCGAGGACAGCTTTAAACGTCGCCTGCAGTTGGCGAATAAGTTTGACCGTGATTTCCGCCAACGCTATGCCGGCAGTCAGGTAGAAGCTTACAACCAGATGTACCTGCAAGCCCGTCGCCTGATGGGAAGCAATGCCCTGAAAGTATTCGATATCAAGGACGAGCCGGAAGCGGTCGCCGAAGCGTACGGCAAAAATCCGCTCGGGCAGGGCTGTTTGCTGGCCCGCCGCCTGGTCGAGCAAGGAGTTGGGTTCGTCGAGATCAGCTCCGGTGGCTGGGACATGCACCAGGATCTGTATGAGAAGCTCGAGACGAAGGGTGGCGAGCTCGACATGGCGCTCAGCAGCCTCCTCCGCGACTTGCACAGCAAAGGCCTGCTCGACGAAACACTCGTCGTTCTAGCCACCGAATTCGGCCGCACGCCGAAGATCAACGTCAATGCCGGCCGCGACCACCATCCGGGCGCCTTTAGCGGCCTGTTGGCCGGGGCCGGAATCCGTGGCGGACAAGTCTATGGTGCGTCGGATGAGAAGGGGCATCTGGTCGACTCGGATCATGTTTCGGTCGGCGCGTTCAACGCAACGATCGCTGCGGCGGCCGGTTTGCCAACCGACAAGGAGTTTTTCGCTCCCAACGGGCGGCCGTTCAAAATCGGCGGAGGCGCCAAACCGGTTGCTGCGTTGTTGGCGTAACTTCCCGTCGCTCCCCATGCTGGTGATAGGATACTTTGTGGCGATCGCGCTATCACAGTTTTGCTAACCTCTCAAATTACTCACCTCCGTCCCTGCCCCCACCACTCTCCCTGCCAGGGCCCCTGACATGCTGAAGCCACTGCTGCATCTCACATTGATCGTTGCCGTTTGCAGCGCTACCTCTTTGGGCGATAAGACTTGGGCCGCTGAGCCCGCAGTGGAGCCGGTGCGGATGGGGGCGGGGATCATGACGTTCGACACCGTGCCCGGCTGGGGACTCCGCCCTGACGGGCACTCGGCGATCGGCCCCACTCACGGCGCAGTGGTGATCGACAAGGCTGGCAATATCTACACCAGCGCCAATGCGGGCGTGTTCGTCTTTTCGCCCGACGGAAGCGTCATCCATTCCTACTTGGGCGGGGATTATACGAATCTGCACGACATGGAGATCCGCGAGGAGGACGGCCAGGAATTTATTTATGGAGCTCGCAATCGCGACGCTGAAGGGATCAAGTTCAACGCGCACACGGGCGAAGTCGTACTGCGGTTGCCGTATCCGGAAGAATCGAAGCTGGGGAAGATCAAGTTCAGCCCCACCGCGATCACGATTGCCCCCAACGGAGACATTTTCCTCTCCAACGGCTACGCCACTAACCACGTTTTCAAATTCGATAAGAACGGCAAGTACCTCTCGCACTTTGGCGAACAAGGCAACGGCCTTAAGCAGTTCAATACTGCCCACGGGATGACGCTCGACACCCGCTACGAGCCGGCCCGGTTGCTGATCTGCGATCGCAATCACGAACCCAAAGGGCGACTGCTGCATTACACGCTCGAGGGCGAGTTCATCGAGGAGGTTATTACCGGCCTGGGCATGCCGACTTCGGCCAGCATCCAAGGCGACTATGTTTCCGTCCCTGATCTGCACGGCCGCCTGGTGATCCTCGACAAGAGCAACACGATCATGGCCGTACTCGGCCATAATCCCGATCCCGCCAAACGAGCCAACTTCAACGTCCCGCAGGAAGAATGGATCGAAGGCATCTTCAGCGGAACGCATGGCTCCTACTGGGACGCCGAGGGCAACCTCTACGTCCAAGACTGGAACGTCGACGGCCGCATCATGAAGCTCGTCCGAGTCCGCTAACCGCAGTACCGTCCATGTTTCAAATCATCAGCCGCCACGCTTCTTGCGTCCGGTTCTCTAGGCGTTTTCGGGAACCGGGGGCTAGCGCCCGGCGGCTGATGCTGCGACAACCAAAAGATGAGCGGTATCGCCCCCGCCACAGTCGCCTTTCGCTCCGCCCATAGTCGCCTTTCGCTCCGCCCATAGTCGCCTTTCGCTCCGCGAAAGTAGCGCAACCACACAACTTTCGCGGAGCGAAAGGCGACTATGGGTGACTAACGACGAGCCGGCAGACAGAGTTCGATCCAGTGCCCGTCGGGGTCTTTTAAAAAAACCTGTTGGGCTCCGTCGGGCCGGACCTTGCGCGGCAATCGCTCGACGTTGTGAGCGTCGAGATGGGCCTCCCAATCGTCCAACTCTTCGACCTCCAACGCCACGTGCGTTCCCCGCGGGTGCGAATGGACTGCCGCATCGCGGTCGCCGATCAAGTGCAGCTCCTGATCGGTCCCCACGCGGAACCAAGCTCCTGGAAAATCGAACGCCGGACGCTCCATCAACGGCAGCCGCAGCACGTCCCGGTAGAACGGAACGCTGTGAGCGACGTCCGCCACATGGAGCGCGACGTGGTTCAGCTTCAGGATCGGCATTGCACGGACACTTCATTGACCAGGAGCGGTGGGCCCAAGAGCGATTCGCTTCGTGGACTCACTGCGGGCTTATCACAAACTCGCCGCTGTTCGCTTCAAAGAATAGCGTATTGCGGCCCGCGGTCACCTTGGCCTCGAAATCGACCTGCCCATCCTGGCTCCGCACTTTCCACGTCCCCGGCTCCAGTCCAGCCAGTAACACCTGACGCTCGCCTCCGTCCGGCACTTGGAACGAAAAGCGTTTCTGAATCGGCTCGGAGTTCTTGTTCAGACTCACAACCCGATCCGCCAAGCTGACGACGTAGCTCTCTACGGTCTCTTGGAAATCGACCTCGAGCGGTTCGGTATCGCCAGCGGCCATTTGGAACACGGTCAGAAACCGGTCCCGCTTCTGAGCCGTCTTGGGTGAAATCATGATCCGATGACCACTGGCCTCCGGATGGCTCGTCGGCGGCGCCTCGTACTGAAATTCAAACGAGCTGTTGGCTTTCTCGCCACTGAGGATTTCCAGTTGGCGATCGGCCGAGGTGGGCACAAGCATCGCGACGTGAGTCTTGCCGACGAGCTCACCGCGCTGGTTGCGCAGAATCACTCCGTCGCGAGTCTGCTGCGGCGGCTCGAGCGTATTGATCTGCCAATACTTCTGAAACTCCGGGTTCGCCGTCGCCATGTCGTCGGTCAAAATGATCGCCGCCGGCACATCCTCGCGCCCCAAATTCAAGAAACAAAAACCGCGGGTGTACTGGTCGATCTTATCGGAGTAAGCACTGGTCAGATCGGCTTTGAAATAGCTGTACGCTGGCTTCAGCTTCGACGGACCAAAGTCACTCGAAATCACCTTGCCGTTGTGAAAGCGGGGATCTCGCTTCGTCTGTTCCGGCGTGCGAGGATGGCTCTGGTTGTACCGCGTACCCCCATCGTTGGACTCGGTGCTGAGAAACTTCTCATCCGGATCCCGGGCCAGCATCATGCTGTGTGCGATCGAACGCTTGTTGAAGTTATGGTCATAGGGAGTGCCGTAGAACTTGTAGACACCGAGATCGGCGACTTGCAATCCGCGATAGTAGATTTGAAGTGCGCCGGCGTCGGAATGTTGGTGGTTGCCGAAGTGGTAGCCACCCCCTTTGATTTCCGCGACCACATCGTTGCTGTCCAAGCCGATATCCCAGCCCGTGCGGGCAATCATCGAGCCGAGAATGGGCCCAAAGTCGATCGTCAGCGGCAGCGACTCCCGGCTCTCGACAGGCTTTAGATTGGGATCGTTCAGCAGCAAGAACAGCACCGGGTTGCTGGCCAGCCCACCCTGCCGCTCGAAGTCGGCTTTCAGAACCGGGTCCTCGGCGTAGGCATACATCAGCAGCATCGTTTGCGGATGTTTCCAGTAGTAGAATTCTCCGGGGCGTCCAGCACCAAAACCATCGCCGTCTCGGAGCATCTGCCCGTCGGGGAGTCGCATGTACTGCCAGAACTTGCGAACACCTTTGATGTTTTCGTCAAAAGCGGGCTCGCCCGTCATGCGGTAAAAGAACCACGCGGCGTGCATCTCCCAACCGAAGCGATAAGCCCCGTAGTTGACGCCTTGGTTGTGCCGTGGCGACTGGTACTCGAAGGCCCGCATCGGCACCAGGTCTTCCAAAATGATGTAGGAGGTGTACTGGTAGGGCTGGGAGTCGTCGCCGTAGAGGGCGATGCTCATCGCCAGCAGATCGCGCTGGATCTGAGCTTCGTTGCCATGCCCATTGACGACGCTTTGCTTGAACGGGGGCCAGCCGCATTCCATATCCGCAGCCAGTCGCATCAAGTGGGTCTGAAGAATCTGACGCTCTTCTTCACTCAGCAGATCATGGCACCAGTCGTAGACGAGCGACGCAGTATAGATTGCCCGGCCAATTTCGCGGGTGATATCGAGCACGTTGCCGAACTCGACGTGCGACAAATAATCGACCGATAACTCAACCGCCTCGCGGCCGACCGCTTTGTCGCCGGTCATCAAGTAATAGAACGCTTTGGTCTCCGCCGCTTTCTCGAGCGGAGCGTTGAAGGGAACTTCCTTCTCGGGCGAGAATTCGAACTCAAACGGCTTTTTGGCCGCTTCGGTCAACCGCTCCCAGACCTCCGCGTTCTCGCCGACCGTCAACCGCTCCTTGACGATGCGGAGCGAATCTTGGTTGACCCACAAGCGGGGCCGCGTGGCGGGAGGGACGAACTCGGGTTCGTAGTTTTGGGCTTTTTCGGGAACGGCCGGCGGCGTGTAGCTCCGGAACTCGACGTACCCGAGTCGCACTCCGCGAGGCAGCCAAATCTTGAGTTGCTGCGGTTTGCCGCTCAGTTCGAACTTGCCCGTCTCCTGACGGGGGCGGTTCCAAGGAACGTAGACGACTCGCTTGGTGGGGCGGCCATCGTCGAACTGCAGTTTCATGAACAGCGAATCGTATTTCCCGCGGGCCTTCTTCATCAGCGCCGCCCCTTCGTCGTCGACGACCGCGTAGCTGCTGACCACGTAGGTGCCGGCCTCGGGAGCGTCGATGCGGAAAGAGACGTCGGGCTCGGAGCGGTCGCCGTCGACAGCCGCCTCGGCGTCGGCTTGGAGGGTGATTCCCTGTTCGCCTGCGAGTCGCTCGTCGGCCACGATTTCCGTGGTCGCGGAATTCAGCTCGGCCTCGGCGGCCCCCACGCGGTACGGTTTACCTGCGACAAAGGCGGGTGAGTCGGCGGAAGCAGGACCGGCGGCGAGCGTCAGAGCCCAAAGAGTCCCCAGGACGAGCCGGATCGGGGTGATGCGGAGCATATTCACGGCGGGTTGCAAGGCGAGTCAGCGAGAAAGGGAAGGAACGTGCAGGGGTCACCGCTGACGGGCCCCCGGGAGGACTTTCCAGTGTAAGCCAACCCCCGCCGACCGCGAGAAGTCCCTCCGACGGCCCCAGCCCCCACAAAAGTGCGGCCCTAACGGTACGCAGTGAACGATGCCAGACTGAGTGGTGCCGCGACTTCAGGGGCACGCTGGCTGGGAAAACAACCACGGATGACACGAATCCAACGAATGGATGCGCGGAGGGAGAAGGAACGTGGATAGGCTCTACTAATCGAAAGTGAAGCCGTCCTCGCTGTCGTACCCAGTCCAGAAGAAGAGGCCGAGGCAGAGCGCGCCGAGAACGGTCAGCCCCGCAGCCCGGGAGGTTTTGGCAGCCGCCTCCTTGATTTTCCCGGCCACGCCTTGAGGTGGAGGAGCCACCAGTGGCTGGTTGGGCGGAGTCAGGCCGCTAAACTCGTTACGTTGCAAGCTGGTTCGGCAGCCGACTGGCCCCATGATTGTGCAAGCCGACACGACAGCGACGAGCGTCCAGCGGTCGATTCTGCGGCTTGTCGTCATGCGGCACACCTACGGGAAAGGGAGGACTCGTCTCCCTACACCACCCCCTCGATTGGCGTCAAGAGATTTTCCCAGCGCCGGACGGCGGGGGAGGTCGGGGGACGGGATACGCTGAGGGAGTACGACGAACGGAGCGTTTCGAAGACGATGCGGTTAAAACGGCTCGCCAGTCATTGCCTCGTAGCACCACAAGCAATAGTCCCGGATAGCATCGTCAATTGGTTCGGGGCCAGACATTGCGAGCCAGTTCACTGGGGCGAAAACTGCATCGCCCACCATGACCCAGACCGGCGTGTTGGGGCGATCACGCGTCGGCTCTGTCAGCACCAGGTATGGACCAAAGGACGCGACGTTGAGGATGAGTACAATAATAATCAATGCAGCCGTGATCAGCGTTTGGCGCTGCGATATTCCGTCCGGCACTACACCCCTCACTCACTGGCGTCAGCCTCTCACCACCGGCTATCAGAATAATCTACAACGGGGAAGCGGGGGAAACGTGGCGGTGGATGGTGCAGGGAGCGATGCCCGAGTCTTGGCCCCCCCACCGTGAAACCGAGAAAGGAGGTGGTACGTGGCTGAGGTGCTATGTCCTGCGGATTTGGATTTGTCCCTGCACCTCGTGTGAATGCAGAAGGGGAAGGACCACAGATAGCGCAGAGAACGCGGATGAAAGGAGAAGTCGAGAACCCAAAATCCGAGTTCTCTGTGCTATCTGCGGTTCAGCCCCCGCCCTTCGTGCTCTTCGTGTCCTTCGTGGTTGCCCCAATGTCGATACTCGGTGGCCACGAGCTCGCGCACTTGGATTGCGTCGCAACACCCATTCCGGCCGCGCCCGGGGGTGGAATGACGCAGTAGCGATGCGACTAGTCAGCCGAGAAGCCGCCTCACCATTTTTTCATATCCGACGAATCCGGTGAGCCTGCCGTCCTTCGTGACTCCCCACAGTGTCGGCGGGGCGTGGCGCGCCACCAGCTCCTTGATCTGCGGCATAGCTGCAATAAAGCCTTCAGCGATCTGCGCACCGACGCAATTACCTGAGCGGAACAGAAAGCAATGCACCCGAGCCTCAATCAGCGCCTTCACTTCCATCGGATTTTTCTCGATCCCGTTGTCCTTCGAGAGAATCACCCACCCCTTCATACGGACAAAAGAGATCCAGGCCGTATCTGGCGTAGTCTCGGGGAAATGATCGTCGTGAACGATCACCTTGCATCCCGCCTGCGACAAAAGCGTCGGAACAACGCCAGAACCAAGGCTTCTGTCGATGAAGAAGGTCGCATCAGGCGGCACGGCTGAACTTTGCTTCCGAACGCAGGGCTTCCTCGATTGCCCTCGGTTCGCAGCGATAGTCTATCGACAACTCATGAACCGATTCCCCTGCCATCCACCGCTCCCGGATGGGCCGCGTGGGAATTCCTCGATCCACAATCGTCGTAGCACCAAAAGCGAACTCAGGATCTATGACGATGATCTTGGGGGAATCCGCGTAAGAGCTCCGAGTGATCGGAAACAGACGCCGCATTTCATCATTGTCCTGATTCCACTCGATGCGGTTCATAACCAGCTGCGCATCGGGAAGGAGAAGTTGGTCGAATCGCTGTGCATCGATGTACTTGCCAGCGTGCTCCACAAAGAGACGCGCACCGTCAGTAAAGAACACATGATGAACCAATGGTCGCTGAATGCCGAGTTTCTCGGAGACCTTCTCGAGGGCTTCTCGGATCATCGGTAGCGCTAAATTGTGGTTCCTTCGAAACGTGCGGAATACGAGGGCTTCTCCCAGGTTCTCAAACGACAGTAGCTTCGACGTCGAATCTGCCGGACTAAGCACCGGTTCGAAATGCTTTTTTTGCCCGCGTCGCCCATACGGCATCCCGAAAAACCAAGCGTTTATGGTTGACACGGGGATGTTCAAATACCGACCCGCCAACGCAGCGGAATAGGCGGGCTGACTGCGGACGTCCCCCTCAGCAAGAGCGTCACTTACGTCGAACTTTAACGTCGGCATCTTTAAACCGCGTGCGGAGTTGAGTGAGCCTTCTCGCTAATTCTCGTACCGGCGAAAAGGCTTGTCAAAGTTGCGACAGTGCGGTTGACAGAGGCGGCAGGCAATTGCCAGTCGCGAATGCCGGCCCTCTCAATGGTAGACGGCGGGCGGAGAGGTCAGCCTGGAACGGCTGACGTACGTGAGAGTACCCCCTAGGGGAATCGAACCCCTGTTTCCGGACTGAGAATCCGGCGTCCTGGGCCACTAGACGAAGGGGGCACAAAGTTCCTTCGTGGGAGAGGTTGCCCCCTCCGCGGCTCGGTCCGTTCACTCTAGCCGATCGCCCCAGGACCGCAAAGCCGGGAGCCGGGAGCCGGGAGCCGGGGGCCGGGGGCCGGGAGCCGGGAGCCGGGAGCCGGGAGCCGGGAGCCGGGGGCAGGGGGCGGGGGGCAGGGGGCG
>NZ_WRPR01000050.1 GCF_010367455.1 Candidatus Laterigemmans baculatus
GCCACCCCGCCCGCCCGCCTCTTCTCGTAAAATCCAACCGCATCAGCCGCCCCGAGCCTAAAATCCATCAGCGGATGAAATATCCGGGCTAGCGCCCGGCGGCTGATGTATAACCCGCGGCTAGCGCCTTGCGGCTCACGTTTCCCAAACCCTACGCCTTCTTATGCTGCACGGCTCGGCGGCGGTTGGGGTAGAGCGTGCGGCAGAGTTCGCACACCGTGCCGTCGCAGCCGCGGGCCGTACAGTGCTCGCGGCCGTAGTAGATGATCTGCAAGTGCAGGTCGTTCCACGACTCGACCGGAAACAACCGCTTGAGATCGCGTTCGGTCTCGGCAACGTTCTTGCCGCTCGACAGTCCCCACCGCTGGGCCAAGCGGTGGATATGGGTATCGACGGGAAAGGCGGGATGTCCAAAAGCTTGCGCCATCACGACCGAGGCGGTCTTGTGGCCGACGCCGGGGAGCGACTCGAGGTCTTCAAAATTTTCGGGGACGCGTCCGCCGAACTCGTCGATCAGCCGCCCGGCCAAGCCTTCCAGCGCGACCGCTTTTCGTGGAGCGAGCCCGAGCGGCCGGATGATCTCCAAAATCTTCTCGGCTCCCAGGGCACGCATCTTTTGCGGCGTGTCGGCCAGACGAAACAGCTCGGGCGTGATGCGATTGACCATCTTGTCGGTGCACTGGGCACTGAGCAGCACGGCGACGAGCAGCGTGAACGGATCGCGGTGGTCGAGCGGGATCGGAGGGTCGGGGTAGAGTTCACCGAGCCGCCGGCGGACGTGCTCGGCGCGTTCAGTCTTGCGCATGGGGGGAGTGCAGAAGGGGAACTTCGGAGGAGGGCGTTTCCGACAAGTCGCGGATGTGCTCGAGAACGCGGAGATGGATCCGGTCGTCGATGCTGTCGGTCCAGATCGTCCAGTAGGATAAGGGATGGATCCGCAATTGATACCAGGTGCGGCCCTCCAGCCGCGTCCGGCCATCGGGCAGCGCGATCAAGCGGAACTCTCCTCGCAAACTCCGAAACGACCCGTCCAAATGCGGCGGGTGAATGTGACGGTAGGGGGTCAGCTCGAACATCGGCTCTGGCTGCTCGGTGACGTCGAACGCCAGTCGGTGGGGCGGATCCCAGACGGTGATCGGTTCGACGAACGTCCCTGTGGTGAATTCGCAGTAGCGGATCGCTCCCACTCCCGTCCCTTCGATCCGTGACCGCTGCGGCGAAGCGATCCCCATCCGAAAGAACCATTCGGGCGGGCTCTCGATCTCGGAGAAAGCGATCACGTGCCCCCAGACGCGCTCCGGCGGAGCATCGATCACGATCGGAGTCATGATCTCGATCGTCGGCTGCGGCTCAAGTCGGCTTTCGACCACCGCGATCACCGGCAGCAGGATCATGCAGCCCAGCATCCCCGGGCGCTCGCTCTGCTCCGGACGTCCCAAGCTCGTCGCAATGCTGTAGCCGATGACGGCGCCAAAGATCGTCAGCGGCGCCATGATCGGGATCGCCATCACGATGCAGATCGCACCCTCGAGTCCAAACAGCAAAAATCCCAGCGAGGCCACAGTGATTGTCGCGAGCGAGTGCAGCACTGTGATCCCGAGGCCGCGCGGCGAGCCGGCGTTGAGCAGGTAGGCGCTGACTGCTCCGGCGATGATTGGGGAACCAAAGAATAGCACCGCTCCATAACTCGACAGCACGAAGACGCTGAGCAGCACGATCGCCACCATGAACCCCACTCCGGCGGTCAAGCCCAGCAAGGCGGCATAGACCGGCTGTAGCGGCGACACGTAATCCGGAGGGAGCTCCGAGGCAGTAGCCGGGGGACTCCAGGCTCGCTGAATCTCAGCCGCCTGCTGCTCCTCTTTCTGCTGCTCCTCGGGCGTTCGCGGGACGACCAGCCGCGTCGGGGCCGCGGCCAACGCCCACATCCCGACCAAGTTCACGAACGGCACCAACACGACCAGTCCCCACCAGGGCGAGATGCCGATGTCGCTGGCCCGCCGCACGCTCATCGAGACCGCGATCCACAGAAACGGCAGCGTCCACAGGACCCAGCCCATCCCGAACCACGCCGGTGCGTCGGCCGTGAAGTGGGCGCGACTCGAGAGCAGCGGATTGACGAAATCGAGCGGCGTGTAGCTCTTCCCGGTGAAGCTGCCGATCACCGCCGCTTCGACCGCGTACTTGAGTACCGCCAGCCCCACGCCGACCGCCGCATACTCGCGGCGGCCAACGGTGGCGCGAAAACTCAGCAGCGAAGTGAGCCTCTCTCGGAGCGTCCGACGTTGCGAAGAATCGATTGGAGCACCTCCGGAGGAACGGGGTAGGCTGGTTTTGTGAGGCGATCGATAAAATCCGCCGCAGGCGCAATTTTAAGTGTCCGTTGAGCCGTAGGCGCTAGCCTCGGGCCCAATTCGGTCCGCGGCGTGGGAAACTGTTGCGCCGCAGCCGCGTTTCATCACAAGCTCGATCCGTGGGCGGACGAAATCGGACGCGGCGGTTATAGTGGCCCGGGACACACGCGAGGTGATGCTTGAGCGACGCAGCAGTAATTGAGCTGAACGACGTCTACAAACGCTATGGGCAACGGCTGGCCCTGGGGGGTGTTTCGCTGCGAATTGAGCCGGGCGTAACCGGGCTGCTCGGTCCCAATGGTTCGGGAAAAAGCACCCTGATCAAATCGCTGATGGGGCTGGTGGCTACCGAGTCGGGTGACGGACACGTGCTCGGGCACCCTTGGCCTCGGTCGGCGCGAGCGATTCGCGACCTGGTGGGTTATCTGCCGGAGGACGATTGCTATGTGGCGGGGCTGCAGGGAGTCGAATCGGTGCAGCTCGGCGGTCGGCTCTCGGGGTTGCCGCGTCTCGAAGCGCTCCGCCGGGCTCACGAGGTGATGGACTTTTGCGACATCGGCCAGGAGCGGTACCGGCAGGTCGAGACGTATTCGACCGGGATGCGGCAGAAGCTGAAGTTCGCTCAGGCCCTGGTGCACGATCCTCCCTTGATCATTTTGGACGAGCCGACGACGGGGCTCGATCCCGGGCAGCGGGAGGCGTTGCTCAACCGGATCGGCGTGCTCGCGAAAAAGTTCGGCAAGACGATTCTGCTCTCGACCCACATCCTCCCCGACGTCCGGCAAGTCTGCGATGCGGTGGTGATCTTGGTCGCTGGCCGAGTCCGGCTCTCGGCGAGCCTCGAATCGATGAGTCGGCCGGCGACGCCGGAGTTGAATCTCTGGGTGGAGGAAGGGGTCGAGCGGCTCGAAGCCCGGGTCCAAGCCGAGGGGATCGCGACCACGCGGCGTCCCCCCTACGAGCTGCGGATCGTTGGGCTCGAGCCGGAAGACGCTCCCCGCGTCTGGGGCTGGGCGAACGAAGTCGGGGCGGCGATCCGCAAGCTCGAACCGGCCCGGGCGTCGCTCGAACAGACCTTCGTCGACGCCGTCCGCGAGGCCGCCGCTTCCGGTGAACTGGAACCGCGCGCCCTGGAATCGAGCAAGCTCGCGGCAGCGGAGGTTTCCCATGCCGATCATTGACCTCGGGTACCGTCGCTGGGCGGGCGCTCGCTCGGTTCGACCACTCCGTTGGCTGGCGATCAGCTCGACCAGTCTCCACCTGGTTTGGCGGGCCCCCTGGCTGCGGCGGCTACTGATGCTCGCGTGGCTGCCTTCGATTCCGGTGGGGCTGAGCTTTTTCGCCTACGAGCAATCGCTGCAGAATTTCGAGTGGCGTCAGCTGCTCGCCGGGGTGTTTACCAACATGTTCAACCGCCCCGACATCTCGGCTCGGATCATGGCCGATCCGCTCGAAGCCCGCCATGACATTTGGGCGATGCTGTTGCTGGCGTTCTTCCGCTACCCCCAGTCGTTGAACATGGTGGTTCTGTTCGGCATGGTCGCGCCGCGGATCATCAGTTACGACCTGCGGAGCCGTGCGTATCTGTTGTATTTCTCGCGGCCGCTGTCGGTAACCGAGTACATGCTCGGCAAAGCGATGGTCCTGATCGTGCTGTTGGCGATGACCTGCACGGTGCCGGCGCTCGGAGTGTACGCGATCGGGCTCGCCCTGAGCCCCGACACCTCGACGATCCTCCAGACCTGGGACATGCCGCTGCGGATCGTCGCTGCCTCGGCGACGCTGGCGATTCCGACCGCGGCGCTGGCGATCCTGTACAGCGCGTTCACGACCGAGAGTCGCTATGCCGCGTTCGCCTGGTTCACGACCTGGGCGCTCGGCTGGGTGGCCTATGGGACGTTGACCAGCAGCGAACTGGCGGCGGCCGGGCCGGCGATCTTGATCGACGACCGCGTTCGCTTGGTCTCTCCCTACCACGTCCTCGGCGAGATCCAGGCGGCCGTTTTTGGGGCGCTCCCGACGGGCAGTGATCCGCTCTCGGCGATCCTCCTGGTGTCGGTCGTGACGATCGCCGCGGTGATCGTTTCCCACTACCGGATCGCCAGCCAATTGCGTGTTTGAGGCCACTGAGAGTTTGAGGCATTGATGGAAGCAACTCCCCACGCCCCTCCGGCAACCGCTCCTGAGCCGGCGGTGGTTCCCCCGGCCGACGTGCCTCCGCCGGTGATCGAGCTCGAGCGGATCACGCGTCTCTACGGGACGGTGATCGGGGTCAACGACATGACGCTCTCGCTCCCCTCGGGGGCGTACGGGTTGGTCGGTCCCAACGGGGCTGGCAAGACGACGCTGATCGGGCTGATCACCGGCCTGCTGCGGCCGAGCCGTGGGCAGGTGCGGATTTTTGGAGTCGATCCCTGCCGCCATCGGCATGTGCTTGGGCGGATCGGTTTATGTCCGGCGAGCGAGCTGCTCTTGCCCCGGACGTCGGCACGAGGCTGGGTGGTCGAAATGATGATGCTGCAGGGTTACTCGCCTCGTGCCGCGGCCGAGCGAGCCGAATCGGCGCTGGTTCGCACGGGGCTCAAGGAGGTCATGCACCGGCCGATCGAAACGTTCTCGCTGGGGATGCGGCAGCGGGTGAAGCTGGCTCAGGCGATCGCCCACGAGCCTGATCTGCTGATCCTCGACGAACCCTTCAACGGGCTCGATCCGATCGGTCGGTTTGAGATGACCGAGCTGCTGCAGGATTGGATCGGTCAGGGCAAGACGCTGATCCTGGCCAGCCACGTGTTGCCCGAAGTCGAAGCGGTGACCGATGCCTTCTTGCTGATCTACGGCGGCCGGTTGTTGGCCAGCGGAACGGCGGACGAGCTGCGGGAGTTGGTCGCCGAACTTCCTCAGCAGGTGACGCTCTACGGCCGCGACGTCGATCGTTTGGCCGGTCGCTTAGCCGATCAGCCGTGGGTCGACAGCGTACGATTGTCTCCGGATCGGCTGACCCTGCGGATCGAAGCCCGGCGGGCGGGCGAGTTGTATCGCAACGTCACTCACTGGATCGGCAGCGATCGACTGCATGTCGAGCGGATGAGCGGGGCGGAAGGGGAATTGTCGGCGCTGTTCAGCGTGTTGACCCGTCGCCACCGAGGGTACGCCGGATGAATCCTTGGGGCCCGCTTGGGGTGCTGCGGTTTGAGCTGCGACGCTCGCTTTCGGCGGGCCGGCTGGCGTTGTGGCTGTTGGTCGCGCTGTTCCCAATGGCGCTGATCCTGCTGACGCAGCTGCGAGCGGCGCAGACGATGAGCCCTGGGTACTCCCAGGAAGCGATGATCGCGCTGCTGTTTCTGTTGATCGTGCGAGTCGCCAGCGTGCTCGGCTTGCTGCTCTGGGCAACGCCGGCTGTCCAGAGCGAGATCGAAGCCCGCACCTGGCTGTACGTGGCGACGCGTCCGCAAGGCCCGGGCAGCTTGGTGCTCGGCAAGTACGCCGTCGCCATCCTCTGGTCGTTCACCTCGGCGGTCGCGGCGACCACGCTCGCCGTGCCCGTCGCCGAGCTCGAACATGGGCTCCGGACCTGGGGCGTGCTGACCGCGCTGGCATTCTTAGCCGTGCTCGCCTATGGAGCCCTGTTCACGTTCATCGGCACCTTGATCCAACGGCGGGCGATGGTCGTGGCGATTCTCTACATCGTGCTGGTCGAGGGCGCGTTGTCGCTGATCCCGGCGACCATCAATCGCTTCACCGTCGGTTTTCGGCTCCTCTCGCTGCTCGTGCAGTGGATGGAACTCGACTTGAGCGAGCGGAGCGAACAGTACCAGATGCTGTTCACCGATGCCCATCCGCTGACCCACCTGCTGATCCTGCTGCTCTACAGCGGCGGGCTGCTCACCGCGGCGATGTTCCGCGCCCGGCGAGGCGGTTACCAGATCGAGCCGGAAGATTGAGGCATAGTCGCCTTTCGCTCCGCGAAAGTTGTGAGCAGACGCTACTTTCGCGGAGCGAAAGGCGACTAGGGTGAGCAGACGCTACTTTCGCGGAGCGAAAGGCGACTAGGGTGAGCAGACGCTACTTTCGCGGAGCGAAAGGCGACTAGGGTGACTAGGGCCAGCAGGCGTCGAGGACCTTGCGGATCTCGGCGGCTGAGGCTCGGAAGCTCTCGCCTTCGGCCGCCGAGAGAGCCGGATTGAGCGTTCGCAGCACGCCGCCGGCGCCGACGATCGCCGGCACGCTGAGGCATAGATCGTGGACTCCCTGAAAGCCCTCGATCAAGGTGCTGACCGGCAGCGTCCGGCGGCTGTCGCGAATCACCGACTCGATGATCACCGCCGTCGCCATGGCGATCGCGAAGTTCGTGAAACCTTTGCGGTGATAAACCTCCAGCCCCGCCGCCCGGGTCCGGGCAAACAAGCTCTCGATCTCCGGATCGGCGTCGAGCGTCCGCCCGCCGGTGGCGGCGATGCTGAGCGCCGGAAACTGGGTGTCGCCATGCTCGCCGAGAATGTACGCGCGGATATCGTCCGGATGGATCTGCAGATGATCCGACAGGTAGGAGCGGAACCGCGCGCTGTCGATCAGCGTGCCGGTGCCGATCACTCGCGAGGCGGGAAATCCGCTCAGCTTCCACGTCACATAGGTCATCACGTCGACCGGGTTGGTGACGACGATGATCACCGCCCCGGGGCTCGCCGCAGCCAACGACGGAATCGTCTCGCGGAACAATTCCACGTTCCCCTCGGCTAGTTCGAGCCGGCTCTTGAAATCCTGCTTCGTCGGCACACTGTGGGTCAGCACCAGCACGTCGCTGTGCCGCGTCGCCTCGACTCCGCCCGCATGGATATGGATCGAGCGTCCCACCAGCGCTGCAGCATGGCGGAGGTCAGCCGCTTCCCCTTCCGCCTTTTCCGGTGTGCGATTGACCAGCACGATCGTATCGACCAGCTCGCGAATTACGGCAGCAAACGCCGTGGTCGCACCGACGTGCCCAGCTCCGATGATCGACAGCTTGGTAGCCACAACGGTCCCTTCAGAAGTGGAGGAATAGGATTTGCCGCGGATCTTCGGGAGCCGGGAGCCGGGAGCCGGGAGCCGGGAGCCGGGAGATCAGAATTTGAAATCTCAGATTTGAAACCTCAGTTTCTTCCTGCACCTGACACCGGACACCTGACACCTGACACCGGACACCTGACACCTGACACCTGACACCGGACACCGGACACCGGACACCGGACACCGGACACCGGACACCGGACACCGGACACCGGATTCCGGTCTCCGCCTCCGGAGACGCGAATTTGGCAAAAGGCGAGCCGCTTGATTTCCCTCTGGTGGATTCTCGGCTCCCTCCGCGAGACAATAACGGATTCCGGTGTGGACGCGGAGTTTGCGAGCGGAGCTTTGTCGGCTGAGCTCTGGTGACTCGATCCGCGGCTGTGGTGATGCTGGAGTTCCCACCTTTTCGGCCGTTCCTTCCAAACGAAACTGAGCAGACGATGAAACGTTACTTCCACCGCTTGGCGGTTTGTGTGGCCTGGGCGGGCGTTGCGGGAACGGCCCTCTTCGCCGCCAACCCGGCCCCCGCTCAGGACTCGGCCGAAGCCGCCGAAGTGCTGACGATCGGCTCCAAAGCACCGCCGCTCGACATCGAGCACTACTTGCACAAGGACGACGACAAGTTTCAGCCGGTCACGAAGTTCGAGGAGGGTAAGACCTACATCGTCGAGTTCTGGGCGACCTGGTGCGGACCGTGCATCCAGAGCATGCCGCACTTGGCCGAGTTGCAGCGCGAGTACGCCGACCAAAATGTCCGCTTGGTGAGCATCAGCAACGAGGAACTCGAGACGGTCCAAACGTTCCTGAAAAAGCCGGTTCCCGACAAGGAAGACCTGACGTTCGGCGAGCTGACCAGCGCCTACACCCTGACCACCGACCCGGATGAATCGGCCTACCAGGATTACATGCAGGCGGCCGGTCAGAACGGGATCCCGACGGCGTTCATCGTCGGCAAGAGCGGATTGATCGAGTGGATTGGGCACCCGATGAGCATGGACGAGCCGCTCGCCCAGGTCGTCGATGGCTCTTGGGATCGCCAGGAATTCGCCAAGGAGTTCAAGGAAAAGCAAGCCAACGAATTGGCGTTGACCAAGGCGATGCAGCTGATGCGTGCCGGCAAAACGTCCGAAGCGGTCGCCCTGCTCGACGAGCGGATCAAGGCTACCGATTCGGAAGACTCGCTGTCGATGCTCAAGCAGTACAAGCTGCGGGCGCTGATGAGCGATCCGAGCATGAGTGGCCAAGTCAGCGAAATGGTCAAGGAGATGCTCGAGGACGCTGGCGAGGACCCGGTCCAGATCTACCAATCATCGGCGATCGTGATCGCGCTCGCCCAGCGCGGCAAGCCCGACGACGCGGTCGTCTCGCTGGCGGTCGACAAGCTCAAGAAAGCCGTGAAGGATGTCGAGGAACCGGGCAAACCGTTCCTCTACGACACGCTCGCCCGGTTGCTGCAGGTCCAAGGCAAACTCCAGGAAGCGATCGCCGCCGAAGAGCAAGCGGTCAAGCTGGCCGAAGGCCCGATGAAAAACCGCTTCCAAAGCTTCCTCGATGACCTCCAAGCCGAAGCCAACGGCGACAGCAAAGAAGAAGCCGAAGCCGAAGGCGAAAAGGCCGAGCAGGAGTAGGGGCCTGAACGTCACCCTCCCCCCGGGAGGGTCGCGAGGAACGAGTGGGGAGGGGCCGGTAGACGCTCGCGTGAGGAGTGCGCGCGGCCCTTTTTCCTCAACGAATTGGGCTGTTTTCTAACGTCCCAATCGAGAGTTCGTGCCGAAACCCATTGCCCTCCCCGGGCATAAGAGCCCGACCCTCCCGCAAGCGGGAGGGTGAGATCTTGACGTGCCGTTTCTACTTCTGGCGACCTTTTCCTCCGGGCTTTTCACCATCCCAGCCCGACCCTCCCGGCAGGAGGGTGCTGGGTAAAGTCTGAATGTTTCGCACGCTCTCCCCGGGCAATTTGCTGAGTTACAATGGAAGAAGTTACCTCACGACTTCTCTGATTGGCACTCGAGCGATGTTCAAAACTCTAGTGGGGGCTGCTGCGCTGTGCTTCGCCTGGCCCGCGGTCGCCGACGCCCAGATTCTCCGCATCGGGCCTCTGGGAGGCGTCAGCGTGCGGGTTCCCTTTGTCAGCGTCGACGTGAGTCCCTATGGCGGGACTCGTGTCCGCGCTCCGCTGACGGCGATCGATACCTCCGACCGCTATTACCTGGCTCCTCACGGCTATGGCTATGCGCCGATCCCGCCGGGGCACGCGGTCCCCTATCGCGACTTTCACGCTCCCTATTTTCGTGGCTACCACCGCGATTACTCCAAAGACCCTCGACCACCGCGGTTCGACCAGCCGCACGGCGAGATCCTGGCCGCTCCGCTCGACGGCGGCTCGCTTCGTGGCGGGCCGATTCCGGAGAGCGTCTACCGCCCGGCGCTTCCGGAGATCGAGCGGCCACCTGCCCCGCAATTTGATATCCCCAGCTTCTCCGAAGTCTTCCCCGGCCAGGAACCGCTCGAGGAACCGCTTCAGTGGAGCGATGTGCCGACGAGTGGCACCGATCCGACGCGGATCGCCGAGCGATTGCGGGACGGGGCTCTTCGGCTTCGGCTGGCCCTTGAGCGGCGTCATCAAGGAGAGATCTGGGCCGAGTATCTGCGCTGCGTCGAGCTGGAGCAGTTGGCCGACGACCTGATCGCTAGCCGCAGCCTCGCACCGCTCTCGCTCTCCGAAGCCCACGAGCTGCTCGGCAACTTTGACGGCGTGGTTGCCAATTCGTCACTCACCTGGGTGACGCGGTTGACGGGTTTTGAGGATACGCGCGGCGCGCTGACGAACCTGGTGATGGTCCTCGAGGCCGAAGCGGGAGAGGAACCGCAGCTCGATTCGCCATTCACGACTTCCGAATTCAGCTCCCCGAGATCCACGGCCCCCTCCAAATCCGCTCCCCGGCTGACCGCCCCGCGGCGGCCAAACGCAGACACTCGCGACGCATTTCCCGAAGCTGAAGAGTTGCCCGCCCCGCTGCCCGATCGGCTGCCCAAAGCTGGGGATCCCGATGCCGAGGCCCCACCAGAGCCGCGGCGGGTGTTCCGCGCCGAGCTCTGAGAGCGCCCGGGTCGACTCGATCGGCCGCCAGCGGCTACGATTTGTTGAAGCAGCAACAGGATCGTTTAACGGCAAGCCGCAGGCGACTGTGTTTCAAAAAGCAGTCGCCTGCGGCTTGCCGTTAAACGAAACTGCGGCTGATCGAAACCGCGGCTGATCGTGCGACCCCCGAAAAACGAGCCGGTGCGGGCACTTAACGAGGAGTGGAGGCCGAGAAGCCGCTGATGCTGTCCGCCGTCGAATTATCGAAGTGGTTCTCGGTGCCGGAGGGTCGCATTTGCGCGGTCGACGGGCTCTCGTTTCGCGTCGAGCCTGGGGAAGTGTATGGGTTGCTCGGACCCAACGGAGCCGGCAAGACGACGACCTTGCGGATGATCCTCGGTTTGCTGCGTCCCGACAGCGGGTATGCGGAGGTCGACGGCTTTCGCACCAGCGAATCGCCCGACGAAGTCAAAGCCAGGCTTGGTTTCGTCTCGGCCAGCGACGGCGTCTATCCGTGGTTGACCGTGCGCGAGATGCTGCTGTTCTTCGCCGATCTGTACGCGGTCGATCCGCCGGTCGCTCGACAGCGGCTGGACGAATTGGCGCAGTTGATGGGCGTCACCGAATTGCTCGACCGCCGTGCCGGGGCTCTCAGCACCGGCCAGCGGCAGCGGGTAACCTTGGTCCGCGGACTGATCCACGATCCGCCGGTGATGCTGCTCGACGAGCCGACGCGGGGTCTCGATGTGGTCGGCAGCCAGACCATCTTTGAATACATCGGTCATCTTCGCGAAGTAGGGAAAGCCGTGGTCGTCTGTACGCACCGGTTGGACGAAGCGGAGCGGTTGTGCGATCGCTTCGGGTTGCTGCATCGCGGCCGGCTGCGATACGAGGGAACGCTCGCCGAGCTCCGTGCGGCGACCGGCCGCGACCACTTGGTCGAGATCTTCGTCGACCTGCTTCGCGCTCCCGCCGCCCCACCCCGGGCGGGCATTGCGGTGGACCCCGCTGAACTCTCGGGCCCGGCTAACGCGTCTTCCACCTCCGAGACGCCGCTGCGATGAGTTCCACCGCCGGTCGGCTACTCCGCCTCTGCCAGAAAGAGCTTCGCGAAACGCTCCGCGACCGCCGCACGATCATCACGCTGGTCCTGATGCCGCTGTTGATCTACCCGGTTCTGAGCATGACGCTGAACCGTTTTCTCCTCACATCGGGGCAGGTTGGCGGCCAGCCGATGTTCATCGTCGGCGTGGCCAGCGAGCGAGAAGGGCGGTGGCTCGAAGAGGTATTGCTCGATCCGCGAAGCGGGCCTCCCGCAGCGATCTCGGCGGCCGCCGATGGGCAACTCTCGCAGTTTCGCTTCGCCACTCCGACCGGAAGCGGAGAGCTCGGCGAGTTGCTGCGGACCAACGAGATCGACGTCATCGCTGAAGTTGACTTGGACGCTCCGCCGCCCGAGCGAGAGCGGAGGGGCGGACGGTTCGGCCGCGGCGAGTTTGCCCGCGTCACCCTGACCGCAGTCAACGGCAACGGGAACAGCGAGCTAGCCCGTCGAATTTTGGCCGAACGCCTGCTGTACTTTGAAAAGGCACTCGCCGCCGAGACGCTTGCCGCCGCCGAAATCCGTCCGCCGCTGAGCCTGGAGATCGAAGCCCGGGGGATCGGCCAAGCGGAGCACGAATCGATGCTGGTGGCGATCGTTCCGCTGGTCTTGGTGCTGATGACGATCACCGGCGCGGTCTATCCGGCGATCGATCTGACCGCCGGCGAGCGAGAGCGGGGAACGATGGAGTCGCTGGTCGCTTCGCCCGTGGCTCGCGGAGCGGTGCTGTTCGCCAAATACGTGGCGGTCGTCACCGTCTCGCTGCTCACGGCGATTGCGAACCTGGGCGCAATGTTGACGACGCTCTGGGCCGGCGGATTGCTGCCCCTGCTGGTCGGCGAGGGCGAGCCGATCCCTTGGTTTCAGTTCCTCCAGATCCTTGGGCTGCTGGTCCTGTTCAGCTGCTTCTTTTCCGCCGTGCTATTGGCGCTGACCAGCTTTGCGCGGAGCTTCAAGGAGGCCCAGGCCTACCTCATTCCGCTGATGTTGCTGTCGCTCACCCCGGGTGTGCTCAGCCTGATGCCGGGGGTCGAGCTGAGTGGTCCGTTGGCGGTCGTTCCGCTGCTGAACATCATCCTGCTCTCGCGCGAGATCCTGGCGGGTTCGGCGACGGCGGTCACATTTTTGGCAGCGGTCCTTTCGACGCTGGCCTATGCGGCCGCAGCCCTGGCCATCGCCGCTCGGCTGTTCGGCAGCGATGCGGTGCTCCGCGGGTCGGAGCTGTCGATCGGAGCGGCAGTCCGGCGGCCCGAGCAGCCTCGCCCGCGGCCCTCGCTCAGCGAAGCAGCGATGACGCTGGCTCTGCTGTTCCCCACGTACTACCTGGCTTCGAATCTGCTCGCCCAGCTCGCACCGGCCGAGATCGCCCCGCGGCTCGTCGTCAACGCGCTCGTCTTGTTCGCCGTGTTTGGAGGCTTGCCGCTCTTGGCCGCCCTCTACTGTCGCGACACCTTGCGAACGACCTACCGGCTGCAAGCTCCGCCGGCCGCGGCCGTCTTGGGAGCGGCGATCATGGGACTGGGACTGTGGACCTGGGCCCATGAGCTGTTTTTGATCGCCGAGATGTTTGGGCTTCAGGGTTTGGATGCTTCGAAGATCAGCCGCGTTGAAGCGATGGTGGCGGAGTTTCGAACCATTCCCGCGTGGTTGATCCTGGCCTGTTTAGCGGTCACCCCCGCAATCGTCGAAGAGCTCTGTTTTCGCGGATACTTGTTCAGCGCGCTAGCCGAGAAAGGGTCTCCAGCCAAAGCGATCGGCGTGACCGCCGTGATCTTCGGCTTATTCCACGTGCTGACCGGCAGCACGCTGCTCCTCGAGCGGTTTTTGCCGACGGCGATGCTGGGAGTGGTTCTCGGCTGGATTGCGTGGCGAACCGGTTCGGTCTGGCCAGGAATCCTTTTGCACCTAACGCACAACGGCTTTTTGGAGTTGGCGGTTCGCTACCGCGACGAGCTGCTCGCCTGGGGCATCGGCGTCGAGGAGCAGACCCATCTGCCGCCCTTGTGGTTCGCCGCCGGTTCGGCAGCGGTCCTCCTCGGAGCGGCACTCGTCGCCTGGTCAACGCGGGGACGTGCAGAGGCGTAAGGGGAAAGGGGCGGAGCCCTTCTTGCCCCCTCTCC
Organism: Candidatus Laterigemmans baculatus; assembly: GCF_010367455.1. GTDB lineage: Bacteria > Planctomycetota > Planctomycetia > Pirellulales > Pirellulaceae > Laterigemmans > Laterigemmans baculatus. The sequence goes on from NZ_WRPR01000050.1 coordinate 13,705, forward strand.
CCCGAACAGCCGGCAACCCGAAGACTCATCGGAAGCCACCGACTTCGCCGCCGGCTGTTTGGGGGAGAGGGACGGGGTGAGGGGGCCTGAATAAGCGGCAGGCTCGCCGACCGCCGCACGTCGAGGATCCGAGAACCGACCGAGCGATTGCTGAAGGATCTGCGTTTACGTCGGAGGCCACCCCCATTGCCGGAGCCCCCTCACCCTAACCCTCTCCCCCAAATGGTTCGCGGTAGAGTCGTCGATTTCAATGGAACTTGTCGTCGCGAAACATTCGGGGGAGAGGGGACTAAAACCCCCTCGGCCTGCCTCAGAGGTTCGTTAAATACTCGACCGCCTCGGCCGCTTCGGCCTCGCCGCCGCCGGGGCGTCCGACGACGAACCAGCCGCGGTAGCGGAAGTCTTCCAGCGCTCCGAGGATTTGCGGGTAATCGGCCGAGCCCTGGCCGAGCGGCACGTCGATGCCTCGTCCGCGTGCCAAGTCCTGGACGCCGTCTTGGGCGACGACGACGCCGATGTCGGCGCCGAGGGCACGGACGGCATCGGCGACCGAAAAATCGTTGACGACGAGCTGGCCTGGATTGAGTGCCGCCGAAACGTAGGCGTTCTCGAGCCCCTGGATCAGCCGCGCCAGATCCTCGCCCGACTCGGTCCCCGTTTCGGCTGCTAGAAACGCACCGATGTGGGCGCCGTAGCGGCCGAGATCCTCCATCACGGTTCGCAATTGCTCCCACCGCGGCGATTCGGTATCAGAGGGAACCCGCCCGATTTGGTTCACCACATGGGGAGCGCCGAGCGCAAACGCCATCCGCATCGCCGCCTTGGTCGCTTCGATCCGGCGGTCGAGATCGGCCAACACGTCGTAGCCTCGCCGGGTCTGAAAGCGGACCGAGCTGACCCGCAAATTCAGATCATCCATCATCTTCCGAATCTGGCGGGTTGCGGTATCCGTTAAATCCGCAGGCTGCATCTCGGTACGCGCATCAATTTCCACGCCTCTCGCCCCGAGACGCGATGCGGCGAGCAAGGCTTTCTTGAGTGGCAAACGCAGAGCGGAGAGACGCACAGAAATTCGAAGGTCGGGCACGATGCGGTTCAACGGTCAATGGAAAGGGACAATCAACGCTCCGGCGGTCCGCTGGAGCGTGCCGCTGGGGGTCATTCTATCGTTTCTCTGCCTCGCCTCGGCACCACCGGTCCGCGGTAGTGAGGCCATCGCCCAGTGGAACTTTTCCCGCCGCGATGACCTCAATTTTGACGGTGCTCCGGATCACTGGAAGCGGCTCGACGGGCCCGCGTACCCCCGCTATCTGGCGCTGGAGATCCGACCTCGCGACGCCGCTTACGCCGAGCGGATGCGGCAGGTCGACGCCCGCCTGCTCGCATCCTGGCAACCGCTCCGCGAGTACCTCCCCTGGCTGCCCTCGCTTCCGCCCTCGCTGAGCGATTGGTTCGTCGATCGCTACCTCCATGCGGAGCTCGACGGGGGAGCCCTGCAAACGACCAGCCCCACGGTCGACGTGTTTGCCGATTACAACTACCGGCTGCGACTGCGGCTGCGGACTGTGGGACTGACGCACAACGAGGCCTGGGCCGAACTCGTCTTCTACGACGCTGCGGGCGAGGAGCTGCGGGCGGTCGAAAGCCAGCGGCTCGGCGGCACGACCGAGTGGAGCGAGCTGCAAATCGGACCGATTCCGCCACCAGCCTCGGCGGCGGCGGTCGCCGTTCGCCTGCGTCTCGAACCGGGGGCAACCCCCGACATCACTGGGTCAGCGGGTTTCGACGACCTCCGCGTCGATCGGCTGCCCCGCATCCGCACCGAAGGCGACGTGCCGCTCGGGATCTACGCCAGCGGCGATCGGCCGCGCGTTCGCTGCCTCGCATCGGGGCTGCCGAGCCAAGTCACCGCCGTTCGCTTCTCCCTCCAGGACGAGATGGGCCGGGAGCTGCAAGCGGCTTCGCTGCCGCTGCACCATCAATTTCCTCCCTCCCCCACGCTCCGGCGGCAAACGCGGCGAGGTCGTCAGGTCATCGGTTTCGGCGGAGAGGCCGAGTGGCAGCTGCCGCCACTCAGCCCCGGTTTTTATCGCGTCAAACTCGAGCTCGATGGCTACCCTCCGGACCAGTTCGACGTCGCCCACACGCTGGCCGTACTCGGGGAACTGCCGGGTGGGCGAGGGCCGTTCGGCTGGTCGCTGCTGGACGCCGAGCAGCACGGCCTCCCTCCCAAGGCGCTCCCCGACTGGCTCGCCCAGTGCCATGTCAGCTGGGTCAAATATCCTTGCTGGACCTCCCCCGACGACCCGGCCCTCCTCGACGAGCTCGGCAAGCTGCTGCACCGCTTTCGGGACCGCGGAATCGAACCGGTGGGCGTTCTCGCAGCACCTCCCCCGTCGGTGTGTGCGAAGCTCGCGGTCGCCGCGAACGACCCGGCCGCCATTCTGTTTCGCGACCCCAGCAGCTGGTCTCCGCTGCTCGAGCCGGTGATGGCGCGGCTCAGTCCCGAAGTGCAGTGGTGGCAGCTCGGCGAAGAACGCGACTACAGCTTTCTCGGCCGCACGCAGCTGAGCCAATGGATCGCGGACATTCGCAGCGGGCTGCAAGGCTACGGGCACCCGGTGAACCTCGTGCTCAGCTGGCCTTGGCTCGAGACGCTCCCGCCTGAATCCTCCCGCTCCTGGGAAGCGGTCTGCTTGAGCGACGCGCTGCCGCCGACGGCTGCCGAAATCGCTGCCTACATCGCGGCCCTCGATCGCTCGCAAAACCTTCCCTCCACCGCCGCTGGGGCCGGCGATGCTCCCGTCGCCGGTGCGGCTCCCAGCAATCCGCCCCCCGCCGGCGATGCTCCGCCGCGGCGACCCTGGATCCTGCTCGACCCGCTGCCGGCGGACCGTTACCCGCGGAGCGAGCGGATTCGCGATCTGATCCTGCGGATGTTGACCGTTCGCCAGCAGCAGATTCCGGCCGCGTTTGTTTCCAATCCCTTCGATCCGCAGCAGGGGTTGCTCCGCGGCGACGGCACACCGGGCGAAATGCTGCTCCCGTGGCGGACCGCAGCCGCTCTGCTCGGCCCGCTCCGGCCGATCGGCTCGATCGAGTTGCCCGCGGGAAGCCAGAACGTCGCCCTGATCGACGAGACCCGCGCGATGCTGGTGCTGTGGAGCGACTCACCGCGGACCGAAGTCCTCTACCTGGGCGACGAAGTCCGCCAGATCGATGCTTGGGGACGCACTCGAGAGGTCGAGGAAGTGCAGCGCGAGGGTCGGACTGAGCAGCGGATCGAGGTTGGGACGCAACCGACGTTCCTCGTCGGCGTCGACCGGAACACCCTGCTGTGGCGGATGAGCATCCGTCTGGAACCGCAGCGAATCGACAGCCTGCTCGGTCGCGAGCAGACGGTCCGGCTGCACTTCCAAAACCCGGCGCCCGGGTTGCTCAACGGTTCGTTTCGGATCCGGCCCCCGGCGACCTGGAACGTGGGTCGCTTTAGCCAGCCCTTCGTCGCCGAGCCGTACCGCGAGCAAAGCGAGCCCTTCGCGTTGTTCCTTCGCTCCGACGCGACGATCGGCCGCCAACCGGTGGCGATCGATTTCGAGCTCGAAGGGGACGCGCCGCGGCGGTTCACCGTCTGGAGGCATTTGGAGATCGGCCCCGAGGACGTTCAGGTCGAAGTCACGACGCGTCTGCTCTCCGACGGACGGTTGCTCGTTCGCCCGGAGCTGAGCGTCGAGGCGGCGACCCCGCAGCGGTTCGACTGCTACATCTACGCTCCGGGCCGCCAGCGACTCCGCCGTGGCCTGACCGTCCCCGCCCGCAGCGCGGTCCGGCAAGAATTCTTTCTCGAGAACGGCGAGCAGCTGATCGGCCAGGAGCTGTTGCTCCGCGCCGAACAGCAAGGGCTCGGGCGAACCCTCAACTACCGCTTCACCGCCGAACGGTAGCTGTATAGTCGCCTTTCGCTCCGCGAAAGTTGCGCAAAGCGACGCTACTTTCGCGGAGCGAAAGGCGACTATCCCGGAGCGAAAGGCGACTATCGCCGTTTTCTGATACCCTGCGAGCAGGCAGCAGTACCGCACGATGGTTCCTTCCACAAAGGATGTGGCGACGGTGAGTCTCAACGCAATCGATCTCTCCCAGTACGGATTGGACGTCCGTGACGTGGTCCGCAACGCAACCCCAGCACGGCTGTACGAATTTGCGATTCGTGGACACGACGCGGTGATTGCGGCCAGCGGCTCGCTCGCCACCCGCAGCGGCGACAAGACCGGCCGCAGCCCCAAGGACAAACGCATCGTCGACGATCCGGCCAGCCACGATTCGATCTGGTGGGGCGACGTGAATATCCGCATGACCGAGCGGTCGTTCAGCATCAACCGCCAGCGGGCGATCGACTACCTCAACACGCGCCGGCGGCTGTACATCTTCGACGGCTACGCCGGCTGGGATCCCCGCCACCAGCTGAAGATCCGGGTGATCGCCAGCAGCGCCTACCACGCGCTCTTCATGCACAACATGCTGATCCGCCCGACCGCCACTCAGCTGGCCGAGTTCGGTGAACCCGACCTGGTGATCTTCAACGCCGGCTCGTTCCCCGCCAATCCCTACACCGCTCAGATGACCAGCAAGACCAGCATCGATCTGTCGATCGAGAACGGCGAACTGGTGATCCTCGGCACCCAGTACGCCGGCGAAATGAAGAAGGGCGTGTTCACGGTGATGAATTACCTGATGCCCCACCGCGGCGTGCTCAGCATGCACTGCAGCGCCAACGAGGGTGACCGCGGCGACGTGTCGCTGTTCTTCGGGCTCAGCGGCACCGGCAAAACAACCCTCTCGACCGATCCCCACCGACAGCTGATCGGCGACGACGAGCATTGCTGGACCGACGAAGGGATCTTCAACATCGAGGGGGGATGCTACGCCAAGGTCATCCACCTCAGCCCGACCAACGAACCGGAGATCTACGCGGCAATCCGTTTCGGCGCCGTGCTCGAAAACGTCGTCTACGACTCGGGCACGCACGAAGTCAACTACGACGACGCCTCGATCACCGAGAACACCCGCGTCGCCTATCCGATCGATTTTATCCCGCGCGCCAAAATCCCCTGCGTCGGCGGGCACCCGGAGAACATCATCTTCTTGACCTGCGACGCGTTCGGCGTGCTGCCACCGGTCAGCCGCTTGAGCCCCGATCAGGCGATGTACCACTTCATCAGCGGCTACACCGCCAAAGTCGCCGGAACCGAGATGGGCGTCACCGAACCGGTCGCCACCTTCTCGGCCTGCTTTGGAGCCGCGTTCCTCGTTTGGCACCCAATGAAATACGCGCAGCTGCTGGCCGACAAAATCCGCCAGCACGGAGCCCACGCCTGGCTGGTCAACACCGGCTGGAGCGGCGGCGGCTATGGGCTCGGAGAACGGATGCGATTGTCGGCGACGCGGCAGATCATCGACGCGATCCACTCCGGCTCGCTGCAGCAAGAATCCTTCCGCACCGAACCCTACTTCGGCTTGGAAGTCCCCGAGCGTTGCGAGGGGGTCGATGCAAAAATCCTCTGGCCCCGCGATGCCTGGTCCGACGGAGACGATTACGACGAAGCGGCTCAAGGTCTGGCCGACCTGTTCCGCGTCAACTTCGAAAAGTTCGCCGATCAAGCCTCGCCCGAAACCCTCGCCGCCGGCCCCCTCGCCACCGACAAACGCTCCGCCTAAACCAGCCGCAGCAGTCAGCCGCATGAACGCCAGCATGAACGACCACCAGACGACGATCCTCGAACTCCGCCGGTTGGTCGCGCGATTTGTCGCCGAGCGCAATTGGGAGGAGTTCCATACGCCGAAAAATCTGGCCATGTCCCTGGCGATCGAAGCGGCCGAAGTGATGGAGCACTTCCAGTGGTCGACCGCCGAAGAGGCGCTCGCCGCGGCCAGCGACGAGCAGAAGCGGGGCGAAGTGGCCGACGAGTTGGCCGACGTGTTGGCGTATCTCCTCTCGCTCGCCACCGCCCTGCAAATCGACCTCGCCGCAGCCCTCGAATCCAAGATGCAACGCAACGCGATCAAATACCCCCGCCCGAATCAGTAGCGGGATTTACCTTCTCTCCGCCCGAAGGGTGGCAACAGACCAGCCCAGGGCAGAGCGCAGCGGCGAAGCCGCGGAGCGTCGCCCTGGGGATCCTACATCCGCCCGAAGGGTGGCAACAGACTAGCCCAGGGCAGAGCGCAGCGGCGAAGCCGCGGAGCGTCGCCCTGGGGATCGCGATCCAGACCGAATCGGAAGCCCTGAAGGGGCGTCACAGACTTCGGCTGCCCCTTCGGGACGCAGAATCCGGAACCCCACCGCCTCTCTGGAGCAGCTAAGCTGAACGCCGGAGTGAAAACTGCCTCACTTGCTTCCTGTTCCCCTCTCCGAGGTCGAAACCATGCAATGCTCGCTCGTCGGGACGTGGGCCCGCACCGCTTGGACGCTGCCCCTGCTCTTCGCTTCACTGCCCACGCTCCACGCCGCCGATTCGCTGGTGACGAAAGAGCTTCCCGGGGTCGACAAAATTCGTCTGCTCCCTCCCACCGAGAACAATCCTCGGAACAGCGAAGGCGACTTTATTGAGCTTCGCGACGGCCGCGTGCTGTTCGTCTACAGCCACTTCACCGGGGGCGGCAGCGATCACGCCGCCGCCCACTTGGCTGGACGGTTCTCGAGCGACGGCGGAAAAACCTGGAGCGAAGAAGACGTGCCGATCGTCGAGAACGAAGGGGGCATGAACGTGATGTCGGTCTCGCTGCTGCGACTCGACAACGGCGATATCGCCCTGTTCTACCTGGTGAAAAATTCGCTCACCGACTGCCGACCGGCCATGCGGATTTCGAGCGACGAAGCGAAGACCTGGAGCGAGCCGAAGATGTGCATCGCCGAACCAGGATACAACGTGATGAACAACGACCGCGCCGTGCAGCTCCAGAGCGGCCGAATCGTGCTCCCGGTGGCCCTCCATCCGAACGACCCGCAAACCAAGAGCTTCGACCCCAAGGGGATCGTCCGCTGCCACTACTCGGACGATTCCGGCAAGACTTGGCAACCGGGCGAAGTGGCTCCCGCCCCGTCAGCCGATGGCAAGGGACTGACTCTCCAGGAGCCGGGCTTGGTCCAGCTCGAGGACGGCCGCTGCATGATGTTCTGCCGCACGCCGCACGGCAGCCAGTACCTCTCCTACTCGAGCGACGAAGGAAAAACCTGGACGGCGTTCGAGCCCTCCGAAATCCACTCGCCCGTCTCTCCCGCCACGATCGAGCGGATCCCCTCGACCGGCGATTTACTGCTGGTGTGGAACAACCACGCCAACGTGACTCCCGAAATCCGCGGCCGCCGCACACCCTACAACGCGGCGATCTCCCGCGACGAAGGCCGCACCTGGGAAAACGTCAAAACGCTCGAAGATGATCCCCACGGCTGGTACTGCTACACCGCAATGGCGTTCGTCGACGACCACGTCCTGCTCGGCCACTGCGCCGGAGACCGCCGCACCGGCGGCCTGAACACGACGCAGATCACCCGCATCCCGGTGCAGTGGCTGTACGAGTAACTCGTACGTCAGCCCCCAGTCCCGGAGGGACGACAGAGAATAGCCTGCGGCGTGAGCCGCAGGTATCGATGCCCCTCCAAACGCCCCCCAGCCCCAGCGGGGCGACATCGACGCAGACCGGCCCTGCGATGTCGCCCCGCTGGGGCTTTCGAGGGAAGGTGGTCCGCGGTCCAGGGGCTCGCGCCCCTGGCTATTCTCTGTCGCCGCTACGCGGCTGGGTCAGACGTGAATTGTCAGGCTGGAAAGCCTGACGTACTCAGCTGCAGCCCATGCTGTTGCCGCAGTTGTGGCAGAGGTAGCAGTTGCCGTTGCGGACCGTGATGCTGCCACAGTTGTCACAGCTCGGGGCGTCGCTCTGGAAGCGGGCGAATTGGTCGGCGCGGCTAACCAGGCTCTCCCCCTCGGCGTGGGCATGGCCGTTTCCGTTGCCGTTGCTGCTGCCGTTGGCCGCGTTCCGCAGCACCATCCCGGCTCGCTCCAACGCGGCAAAATCGACCGGCGGCAAACCTTCGCCGGTGAACCGGGCGAGCGTCTCGGACGACTCGACCGTCGGCCCGTTCCCTTCGCTGATCGCTGCGGCGACCGGATTTTCGGTAGCCGGAGCTTCCGCAGCCGGCGTGCTCGCAGCAGCGGGGCCACTCGCAGCAGCGGGGCCACTCGCAGCAGCCGGGGCATTGGGAGCGGGGCTGCTGTGGGGAACGCTCCGTCCGTACTCGGGGTGCCCCGAGAGGAAGGTGATCCCCAGCCAGCGGGCGATATAGTCGACGACGCTCTTGGCGATCCGGATGTCCTTGTTGCTGGTATGCCCCATCGGCTCGAACCGCGTGTGGCTGAACTTGTTGACCAGCACTTCGAGCGGCACGCCGTACTGCAGGGCGATCGAGAGGGCGGTGCCGAAGGAGTCCATGATCCCGCCGATCGTGCTGCCCTCCTTGGCCATCGTGATGAAGATCTCCCCCGGGCGACCGTCGGGATACAGGCCGACACAGAGGTAGCCTTCGTGGCCGGCGATCGAGAACTTGTGGGTGATGCTCTGCCGGGTGTCTTCGAGCCGTTCGCGGCGGGGGCGATAGACGACCTTTTCGACCGTCTTGATGATCTCCTTCGTGGCGGCCGCTTCTTTGCCTTCGCCGCTCTTGGTGTTCAGCGGCTGCGACTGCTTCGATCCGTCGCGATAGATCGCGATCGCCTTGAGCCCCAACTCCCAGCCCCACTGGTACGCGTCGGCGATGTCCTGCGGGGTCACGTCGGTCGGCATGTTGACCGTCTTGCTGATCGCTCCGGAGAGGAACGGCTGGGCGGCGGCCATCATCGTGATGTGGGCCTGCCAGGGAATGCTGCGAACGCCACCGGCCGGCTTGAACGCACAGTCGAAGACCGGCAGGTGCTCGTCGCGAAGTTCCGGAGCTCCTTCGATGGTGTCGTTCTCGTCGACGAACTTAATCATCGCTTCGATCTGCGGCTCGCTGTAGCCGAGCTTCCGCAGCCCCGCGGCGACAGTCCGGTTGACGATCTTCAGCATTCCGCCGCCGGCCAGCTGCTTGTACTTGACCAGCGCGATGTCGGGCTCGATTCCGGTCGTGTCGCAATCCATCATGAAGGAGATCGTGCCGGTTGGAGCCAACACGGTCGCCTGGGCGTTGCGGTAGCCGTGCCGCTCCCCGAGTTCGATGACCTTGTCCCACAGCCGGCGAGCGGCTTCCTTGAGTTCGGCCGGACCGTCGTCGTCGATGTTCTCGACCGCCTCGCGATGCATCCGCATCACGCCCAACATCGGTTCGGCGTTGTCCTCGTACGCATCGAACGCCCCGACCACGCCGGCCATCTCGGCGCTGGTCCGATTCGCCGTGCCGTGGAGCAGCGCGGTCAGCGATCCGCACAGCCCGCGGGCGGCGTCCGAATCGTAGGGAACGCCAGAGGTCATGATCACGCTGCCGAGATTCGAGTAGCCAAGCCCCAGCGGACGGAAGCGGTGGCTGTTGGCGGCGATCTCTTCGGTCGGGTAGCTGGCGTGGTCGACCAGGATCTCCTGGGCGATGAAGAACAGCCGCGCGGCCGCCTCAAAACGCTCGACGTTAAAAGTGCCGTCGCCGCGAACGAACTTCATCAGGTTAATGCTGGACAGGTTGCAAGCCGTGTTGTCCAGGAACATATATTCGCTGCACGGATTGCTCGCATTGATCCGGCCGCTGTTCGGGCAGGTGTGCCACTTGTTGATCGTCGTGTCGTACTGCACGCCCGGGTCGCCGCAGTGCCAGGCGCACTCGGCCATCTTGTTGAGCAATTCCCGCGCGTCATACTCCGGCGGCAAGCCCGCCGCCTTGTCGCTGATCCACCGCGTCTGCCAGCGGCGACCGTCGCGAACCGCTTCCATGTAAGGATCGGTCAGCCGAACCGAAAGGTTGGCATTCTGGAAGCAGACCGACGAGTAGGCTTCGCCGTTGAAGTTCGACTCGTAACCCTCGCGAATCAGCGCGTGGGCCTTCTTCTCTTCGCTCCATTTGCACTCGATGAATTCCAAAATGTCCGGGTGCCAGACTTTCAGCGACTGCATCTTCGCCGCCCGCCGCGTCTTGCCACCCGATTTGATCACGCCGGCGATCGAGTCATAAACCTTCATGAACGACAGCGGCCCCGAGGGGGTCCCGCCGCCGGAGAGCTTTTCGCGCTGTGAACGGATCGTCGACAGGTCGGTGCCGGTCCCCGAACCAAACTTGAACAACATCGCTTCGCTGCACGCCAGCCGCATGATGTCTTCCATGTTGTCGCCGACGCTCTGGATAAAACACGCCGAGCCCTGCGGATACTCGTACGAGTTCTCCGGCTGGGTCACCGTCTGCGTCTCGCGATCCCACCGCCAATTGCACTTCGCGCCGCTGACCCCGTACTGCTGGAACAACCCGACGTTGAACCACACCGGGCTGTTGAAGGCTCCGTGCTGGTGCAAGCACAACCACGACAGGTCGCGGTAGAAGTTCTCGCCATCCTCGGGCGTGTCAAAGTAACCGTCCTCGAGCCCCCAGTCGGCGATCGTCCGCGTCACGCGGTGCACCAATTGGCGAACGCTCCGCTCCCGCTCCCGAGGGTTTTTGGGGTCGCCGTAAAAATACTTGCTGACCACGACGTTCGTCGCCAACTGGCTCCACGCGGCCGGGATCTCACAGTCGGTCTGCTCGAACAGCGGCTTGCCCGACTCGTCCTTGATCGTCGCCGAACGCAGCTCCCACGCCGTCGTGTCGAACGGCGAGTCGGCGTCGCTCGGACAGAACACCGACTCCACCTTCAGCCCGCTGCGGTCCCCCCGCAGCGTCGTGCCAAATCGTTGCCGAGCGTAATCCACTCCGTGCTGGAGTTGCCCTCCCACGGAGGCGGCTTCTTGATCCGAAGCGAGATCGAGCGCAGCGGAGGTTGCAGCGGGAGCCATAATTTTCATCCTTGGGCCACGCCCCCCTCGAGGTGCATCGCTTCAGTGCGAGCGCCGCGGGGCGACCTGGAAAAGCGGAAACGACAAACAAACCGAATAATGCGGACGACGAAGTGAACCTTTGTCTATACCCACGCCACGAGGTTCGACGACAGAGAAACCCGGAAAAGCCCGATCGAGGGCGGAGAGGAGCGTCAGCTGAAAATTGCTAGCAACTGGCGTACCTACTAGGGATAGTACGTAGCGGGCAAGGTTAGCACTACATCTGGTAGCGGGCAATGTTATCGAGGCCTCCTTTTGCAGTCAATGAAAATTGCGGCTGCGGCCTAAGTGGTTTGCTAGCAAAGGGTTATCCAGTGGACCGGTCGGGCAAGGGAAGCCGATTGGCTCCGCCGCCAGCGACGCAAACCGAACGCTGGCGGGAGGTTAGTAACCGGCGGCCGAGTCCCGTCCCCGGCTGGGGAAAACCTGTCGAAGTCGTAAAAATTTTCCCGCGGAACTCCCCCGCGGTCGCTCGCCAAGAAACCCCCGACCGACCTGCCTGCTTCGCCTGCAACCATCATCGCCGGGCCTCGGGACACCTTTGGTCATGGCGGCCCATTTTTGGGGTGGGAAAATCGACTCCCCCCGCTTCTACTCTTAAGTGGGCCTGCATGACCGCTCCTGTCGGGGGGCCGAAGGGGCTGCGAGGCCCTGCGAGGCCTGAGACTAGCGCCTACGGCTCAAATACCTGAGCCGACGGCGCTAGCCGCGGGTGCGGCAGCGAGAATTCCGGGGCTGCGAGGCCCGAGGCTAGCGCCTACGGCTCAGAAACCGAAACCACTGGGTTTTCTGACAGAACCTAGGGTGGATCGAGACGCGGAGGGCGAGTCGCCGCAACGGGGCGGGGCTCTGCGAAAGACAACTCTTAAGTAGGTGAATGCATTGAAGTTTGCGATTTGCAATGAAACGTTCGGAGATTGGCCGCTGGACCGGGCTTTGGCGTTCGCCGCCGAAGCGGGCTACACCGGCTGGGAGATCGCTCCGTTCATGCTGGGCCCGGACATCTACGAACTGTCGGGAACGCAGCGGGCCGAATACCGCGGGGCGGTCGTCGGAGCGGGGCTGGAGGTCGTCGGCTTGCACTGGCTGCTGGCCAAGACCGAGGGATATCACCTCACGAGCCCCGACGCTCGGGTGCGCAAACAGACGGCCGAGTACCTCGGCGAGCTGGCCCGCTTGTGCCACGATCTGGGCGGCTCGGTGATGGTTCTCGGCTCGCCTCAGCAGCGGCAAGTGGCCGACACGCTGACGATGGACGAAGCCTACATGCACGCGGCCAATGTGCTGCGGGCGGTCGTCAAAACGCTGGAAGAGACCGGCGTCAAGCTGGCCCTCGAACCGCTCGGACCGGCCGAGACGAATTTCATGAACACCGCCGCCGACGCCCGCCGGCTGCAGGAGATGGTCGGCAGCGACGCGATCGGCCTGCACCTGGACATGAAGGCGATGAGCAGCGAAGCCGAGCCGATGCCCGAGCTGATCCGTGCCAACCGCGATTGGCTGCTCCACGTCCACGCCAACGACGCCAACGGCCGCGGCCCCGGAATGGGCGAAGTGCCGGTCGCCCCGGTCCTCGAAACGCTACAGGAAATCGGCTACGACGGCTGGATCAGCGTCGAAGTGTTTGACCACGAACCGGGCGTCGAACGGCTGGTCAACGAAAGCATCGATAACCTCCGCTCGGCCGTCAGCGCCTAGACGCGGGAAAGATCGTTTAACGGCAAGCCGCAGGCGACTGCTTTCTCAGACACAGTCGCCTGCGGCTTGCCGTTAAACGACGACGCGGTTCGCGTGAGGGAGATCCTCCATGCAGCCAGCGAACTCGAGTAGCACCTCGTCCGCCGCCGATTCCCCGTCGCCCCGCCCCCTCGCTGGCGACGGTTGGCGAGTGGTGCCCAACGGCTCCGACGCAAGCAGCCTCGTCTGCGCCCCCTGGTACGCGGTCGTCTCGTCGCGGCTCGGCCGAGTGGTGGAAAAGCGGCGGCGGTGGTTCGCGCTGCTCGAGCGCTCCGTGCAGCGAGCGATCGCCGACCGCGCGGCGCTGCTGGTCGTTGCCGGAACGGCTCCGGAACCGTGGGTCGTGCGAGCGACCGAGCTGTTTCGCGTGCCGCTCGTCCGCGTCGAAGTCGCCGATCCGCGAGCCCGCGACCGAGTGCTCGTCGAGCTCGCCGACCGCCTGTTCGTCCTTCGTGCCCGCCGCGGCGGCCAAATCGAACGGCTGGTCACCGAGCGGATCGCCGCCGAGAAACGCTTCGAGCAAGCCGCTCCCGCCGTCTACGTGGCAATCCATGACGACCCGGACGATTGCGGGGCTTCGCTGGTCGACCGGGGCGCGGTCGGCTGGTGGATCGCTGAGCCGGCTCCAGCGCAGGCGGCTGCTTCCTGGCCCAAAACGGGGACCGAGGAGCTGCTCACGCTCCGCAGCGCAGCTGCCCAGCACGACGCTTGGCTCGTGCACTGCACTCGTGGCCACTGCGGGCGATGGCCGTGGCAGAGCGAAACGCAGTGGCGGGACGAAGTTCTGCTCGGCGGGGAAGGGGCCCAGCCGCTGAGCCCTCTGGAAGTGCTCGAGCGGATCCTTCGCGAGGGTCGACTGCGGGGTTCTGCCGCGGTCACCTCGACCGGGCCAGTCGTCTGTTTCTCCGCAGTCCCGCTCGCCGAGCTACTCGCCCGCCGCACTTACCGTCCCCATCTGGGCCGCTGGGACTACGAGCCGTTTGGGATCGCCATCCGCCGCTCGCGGCTCGAGGCACTCGGCGGCCGGCCAGTCGTCTATGGCTCGACGCTGGCCGACGCGGGACTCGCCGAGGACGAGCGATGGCGATTTCAGGCAACCGGCCGGACATTCGATTGGCGGCGGGAGCAGGAATGGCGAGTCGCCGGGAGCCTCGACCTCGACCAGCTCCACGAGTCCGACGCGTTCGTGTTCGTCGACGACGCAGCGGCGGCTCGCCGCGTCGCCCCGCAGAGCCGCTGGCCGCTCGTGCTCGTTTAACAGCAATACCGTTCGTTTTTCATCTCATCAGCCGCAGGGCGCTAGCCCCCGGTTTCTTCAAACCCCATCAAAAACCGAACGCTAGCGCGTTGCGGCTGATCCTGCGACAATCAGAAAAACGAACGGGATTGCGTTTAACGGCAAGTCGCAGGCGACTGTGTTTCAGCTCAGCTTCGGCTGGCCGGCATACGACTCTGGCACGAGCCTTCCGTGAGGCGAAGCTGCAGCAATTGGGCGTGGCCGGTATTGCCTGCTCTGGCGTATAATTCCTCGCGAAGATTCCGTGGCACCGAAAACTTTTTGGGGAATGGCGAATTGAGCGTCGTGACGCAATCCGAGGGACTTCATCCGCTGAAGCCTTACAAGTCACTCGAGAACGAAGTCCTGCAGGCGCGGATTGAAGCGGTGCGTCGGGAATTTGGAGACCGGCTGCTGATCCTCGGCCACCACTACCAGCAGGACGAAGTGATTGCCCACTGCGACCTTCGCGGCGACAGCTACCAGCTGAGCCAGATGGCGGCCGAGAGCGAAAGCTGTGAAGCGATCGTGTTCTGCGGCGTGCACTTCATGGCCGAGACGGCCGACCTGCTCGCCAATCGCCCCGACAAAATGGCAGCCCGCAACGGCGTCCGCGTCCCAGTGGTCCTTCCCGACATGGCGGCTGGTTGCTCGATGGCCGACATGGCGGCGATCAACCAAGTGGAAGCGGCGTGGGAAGACATGGGCGAAGTGATCGACACTTCCGAAGTCATTCCGGTCACCTACATTAACAGCGCGGCCAGCCTCAAAGCGTTCTGTGGTCGCCACGGTGGGATCGTCTGCACCAGCAGCAACGCCGCGGCGGTCCTCGAGTGGGCGTTTGAGCGTGGGCGGCGAGTCTTCTTCTTTCCCGACCAGCACCTCGGCCGCAACACGGCCCTGAAAATGGGGATCGGCGTCGACCAGATGCCGGTCTGGGATCCCTACCAGCTGGAGCTCGGCGGGAATACCGAAGCGTTTTTGCAGAACAGCAAAGTGATCCTCTGGAAAGGGCACTGCAGCGTTCACCAGATGTTCCGCCCCGAACATGTCGCCCAGTTCCGCCAGCAGCACCCGGGAATCAAGATCCTGGTCCATCCGGAATGTCCCCGCGAAGTCAACGACTTGGCGGATGTCTCGGGCAGTACCGGCAAGATCATCAAAACGGTCGAGGAAAGCCCGCCGGGAACGAAATGGGCGATCGGCACCGAGCTGCACCTGGTCAACCGCCTCAAGCAGGAGCATCCCGAGCAGGAGATTCACTTCCTCAGCCCGGTCGTCTGCATGTGCGCGACGATGTACCGCATCGACCTGGCCCACCTCTGCTGGAGCCTCGAAAACCTCCGCGACGGCCACCCGGTGAACGTCATCGAAGTCGAGCCCGAAGTCACCAAGTGGGCGCTGATCGCTCTCGAGCGGATGCTGGCAGTCCGCTAGCCGCGGCCAAAAAACCGCCCTCCCCATCACCCACCCCCCGGGAGGGTCGGGCTCTAAGGCCCGGGGAGGGCCAGCAGAGTTCAGTCGTCTCCAGAGGCGGCTCACCAGGGCTCGGCCGCAGGCGACGGCGACGGAAATCGCCCCCGATCAGCCGTTGACCCAAAGCGTCTGCGACACTAAATTCTGCCTCTAGACACGGTGGGTGTAGCTCAGTTGGTTAGAGCGTCGGATTGTGATTCCGAAAGTCGAGGGTTCGAGTCCCTTCACCCACCCTTCTTCTCAGCCTCTCCCCGGTCGCAGCATCGCTTCAGCGACCTTCTCGGGGGCACGCCTCGACGCGGTCGAGTCGCGTCAGCATTAATTGCTCGCTGAACTCCCGCGGCAGATGCTGCCGGATGGTTTGCAGAATCGCCCGGGAGCGGATCGCGAAGCGGGGCATGGCCATTCCGTACGGCTTGCTGCGGATCAGCTCACGAAGCGACGGCCGCTACTCAGCCGCAAACACCCGCCGCTTGATCAACCGAAACCTGCCATGACACACGCGCCGCAGCCACGACCGTAAGCGGAGCACGGCGAAGAGCGGGAACAACCACCAATGACACGAATTAAACGAATGGTGGCCACGGAAGGACACGAAAAAGCACGGAAAGGGAAGGACCGCGGATAGCACGGAGAACGCGGATGACGGGGAATCTAGAAGCCAAACATCCGTGTTATCCGAGTGATCTGCGGTTTAAATCCCCACCCTTCCTTCATGCGAGGAGAGGGAAGGGACCGCGGATAGCACGGAGAACGCGAATGAAGGGGAAATCTAGAAGCCAAACATCTGTGCTATCCGAGTGATCTGCGGTTCAACTCTCCACCCTTCCTTCATGCGCGGAGAGGGAAGGACCGCGGATAGCACGGAGAACGCGGATGAGGGGGAAATCTAGAAGCCAAACATCTGTGTTATCCGAGCTATCTGCGGTTCAATTCCCCACCGTTCCTTCGTGCACGGAGGGGAAGGACCGCAGATAGCACGGAGAACGCGGATGACGGTGAAATCTAGAAGCCAAACATCCGTGTTATCCGAGTGACCTGCCGTTCAGCTCCACACCACTCC
Organism: Candidatus Laterigemmans baculatus; assembly: GCF_010367455.1. GTDB lineage: Bacteria > Planctomycetota > Planctomycetia > Pirellulales > Pirellulaceae > Laterigemmans > Laterigemmans baculatus. Next base: position 30,303 of record NZ_WRPR01000050.1, read on the forward strand.
TTCGTGCACTTCGTGCCCCCCGTGGCTCACCGCCTTTTGGAATCCCTCAGGCGGTTAAGGGCGCGTCGACTTCGTTAGAGCCAGAGATTTTAAGACCAAGAAGCTTTTCCACAAGAAAACACAGCACGATCCGAGAATCGAGGTGCGCCCCCTCTTCCCCGCCCCTCTTACATGGGGCAACAACTCAGCGCCGAATTCGGCACCAAAAATAGCTCCTCAGTGCCTACGGCACTCCGGCAGCAACCACCCCCTCCTGCCCATCCCCCCAGCCTTCGCCCATAGCGAACTCTCGGCGAACTGGAACTTCTGGTGTTTTTCCACATACCATCTAAGGGGGCGCCGCCGCCGACCTGATATCATTTCCGCAATTTCCTCGCGTATTTAAAGCCTTGACAACCTCGCCCTCGCCGCCGTCCCACGACTACTTCAAAGTTAATTTATCCTCTCGCAAATTTTCTCGATCAGTCGCTTGCTAGGGCAGCACCGAGCCGCTACACAGGGGGGGAGCGAATCTTCTGCATTGCGCTCCTGCGCTGATCCGTCGCCAGCGGAACATGCCCTCCTGGAAGGACCTAAAATGGAATTTCGGCGTTTTCTCAACTCTGCGTTTTCTAGCAAAGCCTCCCGGAACTCCACCCGCGGTCGCGCCCGCAAAAACCGGAGGCTGTCACGGATTGAAATGCTTGAGAAAAGAGAGCTTCTCGCTGTCGCAGCTGAAATCTCCTACCAAGGCACGCCGGTTCGCGATTTCGGGAATTTCCTGTTTCTCGAAGCGGATGATCTGCAGCAGGACCAACTGGGCTACTACGTCGAAGTCGCTTTTAAGAACACCAGCACGGCTGGAGAAGACTTCGCTGAACTGGACTTTTTCGGTGGAAACTTTTGGGACCCACTCTACATTGATGGAATCTCCCACAGTACAGCAGGGGGAGATACGGCATTCGGCCTCTCGGACGGAAACTCGGTCCCTGTAAAGCTCTACGTCACGCCGGGCGCCGGTCTCTGGATCGGCGAATTCCACATGGGCGGCAATACGCAAGCAGGGGGAACCGGAGCATCTGCGGGTGATTTCTTCTATGCTGAGATCGCCTACCCCGGCGCGGAGATTGAACTTTTCGACGGCGCAACCGAAGTGCCAGACAACACCGGTAGCGTAGAATTTTCTCCGACCACCGTCGGTAGCCCGGTGCAAAAAACCTTTCGTGTAGACAATACAGACACCCATACGGACCTCGTCTTAGGCAACATCAGCCTTCCCGCTGGGTTCTCAATGGTGAGCGAGCCCGAATTATACACGGTTCCGCCAGGAGAGAGCGTCTCGTTCACGGTTCAATTGGACGCCACAAGTCTTGGCGAGTATTCGGGAGAAATCTCTTTTGCCACGAACGATGGCGACCAGTACTGGTACTACGGCGATCCGTATCATGACCCCAACGATGTCGAAGATATCTACAATTTCTCAGTTTCCGGCCAGGTGCAATACGAGGCGGATTTCAACGACACCACACTGTCGTATCAAGTTGGGATGACCGAGCAAATCCCCTTTGCTTCCTGTGGATGCGACTATACCATCCACCTAGAGCAAACGGGGAAGATCGTGCTTTCTTATGAAGTCGAAATCGATCCGTCGACGGTTGGCAGCGACTCCCTCACTTTGAGTGGAACGTTCGGCAACGAGACATTCACAGCAACGAAATCATTCACACGAACTTCGGCCGACACGGAACCTACGATTGTTCGCTTCGCATTTGACTTCGACAGGAGCGATTTTACTGAGAATCATGCGGCCTACTCGGCTACGCTCACCAGCCAAGCCTATGGCAGCCCGGCTCTCTATCGCATGCAGGGCGGGCCTAAGTCTGCATCTGGACACGTTTATTTCGGTGACGACAAAGTAAGCGTCAGCCCGATCCCACGACTGGAGGTCAGTGGGGATGGTGCCATGTACTCATCTGGAAGCGACGTGTTCTACTACCCCGCCGATGGTGCCGGAGGGTACGACGATGCCCCTGGTGCATTCTCGCAGCTCTCGCCCTCTGCAGGAGGTTACGAGCTAGTGGACAGGAACAACAGCACCTATGTTTTCGACAGCGACGGATATGTGCTGACGGTCACGGATTCAAAGGGGCGAACCACGACCTATAGCTATGTCACGGTCAATAACGAGAAGCTTATCTCCGAGATCGAAGGTCCGTTTCTTACGACGACCTTCACGTACTCTGGCGACAAACTCGTCCAAGCGTCGAACTTGATCGGCGACTGGGTGAGTCTTGGCTACTCGGCAGGCCTGCTATCGACGGCAACCCAAAAAGATCCCGACGGCGCGGGACCGTTGCCAGCACATGTCACCAGCTACGCGTACGACGCCTATGGCAGGCTGAAGACCAAGACGGCCACCGGAGGTCTCGTCACAACCTACACGTATGACTCGACCGGTCGCCTTGCTTCGGTCGACGCCCCAGACGGATCAACGGTCAGCTACACGTCGCCCCAGCAAGCGGCAATTTCCGGTGGGGCCGCGATAGAAACCGTAACAGACGAGCAGGGGATTTCCAGGCAGTACGGATACGACAGCTTTGGAAACGTCGTTCGTGAAATCGACGCGATTGGAAATATTACCTCGCATTACCGGGATTCCAATGGCTCGTTGCTGAAGACGATCCTGCCCGACCCTGATGGAGAAGGTCCGCTCGAAGCTCCAGTGTATGAATACACATACGACACCCGCGGAAACAGGCTCACCGAGACGCTTCCCGACGACTCGGTACGGGAGTGGGAGTACCACACGACCTGGAACAAGCCCATCCGCTACACCGATGCCAACGGCCAGGCCACGCTCTACGGATACGATCCGGTAAGCGAACTCGTCCTCAGTGAAACCCGCGTTGTCGGACAGCCTGACGATGAATTCAACCTGGAAACTGACGACTTGACCATTGTTTACAGCTACACCGCGGCTCCAACGCTCGCCACAGAGCCACCTCAGGGAATGCTCTCTTCCGTCACGGATGCTGGCGGCGCTGTCACTGAATATGAATATGACGCGCAAGGCCGACGCACCAAAACCATTTATGCGGTCGGCACCGCGGACGAGGCGTTTACCGCGAGCGCGTACGATGCACACGGGAACGTGCTTAGCCGAACGGACGAGTTGGGCAACGTCACCACCTACACCTATGACGATCTCAATCGCCAGACGTCAATCACCACGCCTGATCCCGATGATGCTGGACCACTAACCGCGACAGTCACAACATTCACGTACAACGATCAGGGCCAGCAAGAAAGTGAAACCGTTGGCGGCCGAACAACCTCCTTTGCGTACGACGCAAATGGTCGGCTCGAGTCGGTAACCGATCCGGATCCCGATGGTACTGGACCGCTACTAGCTCCCGTTACCAGCTACACGTACGACACTTCCGGTAACCTGCTGACGGTTACAGACCCGCTCGGGAATGTCACTACTAATTCGTACACGGACGGATTGCTGACTTCCGTAACGCGGCCCGATCCAGATGGCTCCGGACCACTTACTGCCCCCGTAACGTCTTACACTTATGACGACATGGGGCGCGTGCTGACTGAAACTGATCCGTTGGGCCGAGTAACCAGCTATGCCTACGACGGTCAAGGCCGCGAAGTCTCAGTTACTCTTCCGGACCCCGACGGCACGGGCCCACTTCAGGCACTCAGCAGTTCCACGGCCTATGACGAGTTTGGGCGGATTGCGAGCCAGACCGCATTCGACGGCACCACGGTCACCTTTACCTATGATTCGGAAGGAAACAAGGTCGCCGAGACGACCGCACTCGGCGTCACGACCTTCCAGTACGATGAACAGAATCGCGTCGTACGCGAGGAGACACCTGATCCAGATGGCGCCGGGCCCCTTGTCTCGCTGGTGACCACCTATACGTACGCAGCTTCGGGCAACCTACTGACGGTCACTACTCCGAAAGGAACGACCAGCTACACATATGACGATAGGGGCCGTCGCACGAGCGTCACACTCCCCGACCCGGACGGCTCCGGGCCGCAAACAGCTCCCGTAGAGAGCACGACCTACGACGACGCGGGGAATGTGCTCACCGAAACGAACCCCCTCGGAGGCGTAACCAGCTACGTCTATGATGCGCTCGGGCAACTGACGCAAGTCGTGTCCCCCGATCCTGACGGAAATGGTCCTTTGTCTGCGCCCGTCACCAGCTATGCGTATGACGCCGTTGGAAACCTGCTGGCCACCACCGATCCTAATGGAGGCGTCACCAGCTATGAGCACGACGCATTGGGCCGAAAAATTAAGGAGACCCTTCCTGATCCGGACGGCTCAGGCCCCCTCTCCGCGCCCGAAATATCCTATAGCTACGATGCAGCTGGGCGACTTACTCAGGTCACTGACGAGCTCGGAAACGTCACGCTCTACGAGTTCGACAATCTCGGCCGGCGACTGTCAATCGTGGAGCCGGACCCTGATGGCGCAGGGCCGGACCTATCGCCCGTGACCACCCATACATATGACGCCGCTGGCCAACTGCTCAGCACGACTGGTCCGCTGGGGGGAACGACCGACTATACCTATGACGCCATGGGACGGCTACTTTCCGAGACCTTGCCAGATCCCGATGGAACGGGGCCGCTTGCGTCACCAGTCACGTCTTACGCCTATGATGGCAGCGGTCGCCTAGCTAGCGTGGTGGATGCAGAGACGCAAACGGTCAGTTACGAGTACGACGCCACGGGCCAGATCGAGTCGGTCACCGACCCCACGGGCGTCACGCAGTATTCCTACGATGCGTTAGGCCGCACCACTCTCGTAGTGTCGCCAGATCCCGACGGCTCCGGGCCACTCGCATCCCCCACCGTCACCTACGATTACGACGCCGCTGGAGATCTCGTAGCGGTGTCAACCGATGATGGCGTCACTTCCTACGAGTACGACAATCTGGGGCGGGTCGTAAAGATCACGCAGCCGGACCCGGACGCAGACTATGGCGCAACCCAAGGAATAAGTGGCCAAAATGGACCTCTCGTATCCTCGTGGATTGTCTACACCTATGACGCGCAGGGACAAGTCATAGCCGAAACCAACCGACTCGGCCACACGACTGGCTACACGTACGACAACCTAGGGCGTCTTGTCAAAAAGACTGATGCTGAACAAGGCGAAACGTCTTTCACCTACGATGCCGTCGGCAACCGACTTACCTTAACCGACCCAGTACTCAACACGACCACCTGGACCTATGACTCATTGAACCGAGTCATAAGCGAAACGAATGAACTCAACGACACCCGGTCATTCAAGTACGACTCCGCAAGCAATCTCATTGAGAAAACCGACCGAAACGGCCGCGTCACGGTATACGAATACGACAATCTACACCGGCGCACCGCCGAAAAGTGGATGGATGGCGTGGCGGTGATACGCACACTGTCGTACACGTACGACGCCGCTTCACAACTCACCTCAGCAACCGATCCAGCGGCAACTTACACATTCACCTATGATGCACTCGGACGCAACACGAGCACGGTTCACGACCTCATTACTCTCGGTTTTGATGTCGTTATCGACGAAGCCTATGACGCTCTGAACCGCCGCATTAGCCTCGCCGCTGAAATCAATGGTACTGCGGACTTGGCGAATACCTACCACTACGACTACATGAACCGCATGACACGAGTCACGCAAGGCTCACAATCGGGTGGGAACGCGGTCGCGGAGAAGCGTGTAGACTACACTTACAGCACCGACGAAGTCATGCAGTACTCAGCCGTAACTCGCTACGCCGACTTAGCTGGCACGCAGCTAGTCGCAACCAGCACCTACGGCTATGACGCGGCCGATCGTTTGACCAGCCTCACGCACACTGGCCCCAGCAGCGCTACGCTAGCCGGCTATTCCTGGGGCTACGATGAGGCTGACCGGTTGACCGAGTTTCTTGTGGCGGGCTACTCCGACGAGAACGTCACCTACACCTACGACGACACTGATCAACTTGCCACGGCGGATCGCGATGGCACATCGAACGACGAGTCCTACACGTACGACGCGAACGGCAATCGTACCGGCAGCTACACAGCAGGCAGCAACAACCAACTCCTCTCCGACGGCACGTACAATTACACCTACGACGACGAGGGCAACCGACTCACAAAAACGAATATTGCAAACGGCGACTCGGTCGAATACCGGTGGGACTATCGCAACCGGCTCACAGGGATAACGTCAAGAGACTCGTTAGGAGCAATCACCCACGAGGTCGAGTACACCTATGACGCCTTCAACCGACGGATCGCGAAAGAAATAGACGAGGACGGTACGGGCCCTGGAGTCGCGAAGGAGGCGGTCTACATCTACGACGGCCTGCGGGAAGAACGCGGCAATGCAGGAGATCATATTTTACTCGCCCTTAACGAAGCCGATGCCCTCACAGACCGCTATCTGTATGGCGCTGCAGTCGATGAAGTTTTGGCAAGCGAGGAAGTAGCGTCCACTTTGGCGGCGGGCGATGTCCTTTGGCCGCTCGCAGACAACCTCAGAACGGTCCGCGACATAGCTGAACACGAAAACAGCACTGGATCCACTCTCATTGCGAGTCACATCGCGTACGATGCCTTCGGAAGCATAGCATCAGAATCTAATCTGTCCGTCGATTTTCCGTTTGCCTTCACAGGCCGTGAGCGAGATACGGAAAGTAGCCTGCAGTACAACAGAGACCGCTACTACGATCCAGTGGTCGGGCGATGGGCGAGTCAGGATCCAATTGGATTTGAGGCGGGAGACGCGAATCTGTACCGGTACGGCAGTAATGGACCATCGATGTCGACCGATCCTAGCGGGAGAATCGAAGTGCAGATCGTTGGCGACCGATTCACCTCGCCAAATCCTGACCGACAAAGAAATGGAATTTACGGTTCTGTATGGATGCGACCTGAGCCAGACGAGATGGCTAAAATTGCGCTGGCTGGTGGTGGATACTTCATTGTCGAGGATTACGTTCGAATCGCCTGCCGAGCATGCGGCCAAGATACTGATCTGTCAGGGTCCAGTCGATCGCGTAGGCTTTATGAAATCCAGGTGATCCCTGGCCTGGACGAAGTCCCCGTTTATCCCTCTAACGACCGCGGCAACCAAGGTTGGCAGTACCACCAGATGTTTAACGCGGCTTATGCGTCAGGCGCCGAGTACGAGGGGAAGGTATCGGTTACGACGGTGATCCTTCTCTATGCCAGCCCTCCGTCAGAAAAGGTCCGCAAGCAATTCCTCCCTCCATACGAAGGTGGCATCAAAGGAGACTACCCGGGGCACCAACCTGATGAAATTGGGACAGTCACCGATCGTCCTGTGAGAGGCGACACTGAGCTAATCGGGCGACGCACGGTGCGGTATGAGATTACATTTGGATGCAACGGGGGACTCACGCCCGGGATATTTTCGACAACGGACGACCTGACGGGAGAGACTGTCTCTCCGATTCCTAGTGGACCAAACCGACCGCCGCAGGATCTACGATGAGCAAACGAGCGACATGTAGGCTATCTCTTCGGCAGTTACTGTTCGTCGTCGGGATTGCTGCCGTTTTCTTCGCTTATAACCGTACCCAAAGATTCAGCCAAGCTATTGAAGCGATTGCGCAACACGGAGGATGGACTTGCTACAGTGAAGACTGGGTCGCAATTAGCTTCGCCCCGTGGAGACCCACAGGCGTGCCAGAGGATGCCAGTTGCGTCCAGGCTGAGCCCGGTTCCTTGCCGGATATAGATGCTTTGCTCCCGGACCTTACGCGACTTTGTTACGAGCGCGACATCGTTCGTGTCGAATTTGCAGATGAACTGCTCGCAAAAGACGTCATTGAGAAGTACAACTTGCAGAGCCCGCCTCACATTGAGTCGAATCTCGTCATCAGACGACCCGGATGGGCAATTATGGAGCTGCGCTGCGTTTCACGTACGAACCGACAGGGAGGACGGAAAGCCATCGCCGGAGCATCACCAGTGGAAACGCAATAGGACTTTTCGCGATGCCCGGCTGTCGAGAGGCTCCACTAGGGCAACAGCCTAGATTCACCTCCACGGCGATCGAGGACGGACTAGCCCTGATCGGTGTGGAGGTGCTATACATCGAGCCAGGCTCTCCCTCGCAGAACTGCCAGTGCGAAAGATTCGGCAGCCGCTTCCAAGACGGCACCTGGACCAATCGGAGCGCACGGGGCTGGAGGAAGAACGTGTCAAGGCCCGGGCCTGGCGAGAGGACTTCAATGACCGTCGGCCCCACAGCTCGCTGGGCCACCTGACCCCCTCGGAGTTTCTGCGTCGCTGTGCAGCTTCCGCTACACGGTTCTCTCTCGCATTGGCGTGGAAGCTAATCCGCCGAGAATAGTCCTTGGCGAGCACCAGCTGATTTCGGGCGAACTCTTGGACTACTTTCAGTCGCATTTCGGGCGTGTCCGGTGGAACGCAAAGAAACGGGAGGGATATCCTGGCGAAATACCGTCTTAGCGTTTGCTGTCATACCGCGACACCCGGCAATTCAGGGAGATTTTACGCGAGAGCTTGCGACAGCCGATTCAGGCCGATAAGCTGGTTTTCTTCGGGAAAACGCGACGTTTTCGGGTCGGCCGGGAGAGATTGTGATTCCGAAAGTCGAGGGTTCGAGTCCCTTCATCCACCCTTCTTCTCAACCTCTCCCCGGTCGCAGCATTGCTTCAGCGACCTTCTCGGAGGTACGCCTCGACGCGGTCGAGTAGCTTCAGCACCCATTGCTCGCTGCACTCCGGCGACAATTCAGTTGCCATCAGCGGAATCCTTGAGAGATGCACCCTGGTGGCCATCTGGCGCGTCGCCCACCGCGGTACGTCCTTCGACACTGAGAACTTCGCCGTACCCTCCGCTCGGCCGGCCGAGACTCGCTCACTGGCCCCTCTACCTAACCACGCACCTCACGAGCGGGTGTATCATGGATGTTCACTAAGCTCGGCCCTAGTGCAGTCAGCAGGCAGCCAGAGAACCGGTTCCGAAAGACGTTGAGGAGTGTTATCCATGGAGATCCACTTGCCGCCGGATCAAAGGGCGATCGTCGAGCATCTAGTCGCGTCAGGACGCTTCCGGTCGGCTGACGAAGCTTTGGCCGAGGGCGTGCGGCTACTGGCGTCGGCGGAGAAACTGCGTGAGGAGGTTGAAGTCGGGATTCAGCAGGCGGACCGGGGAGAACTTGTCGATCATGATACCGTTTTCGCACGATTGAGAACGCTGGCGGACGCGGGCATGCCGCGCAACCCTTGATGCCCAAGCCGTTCTATACCTCGGCAGCAATCCGCGACCTGGAAGAGATCCTCGCATTCATCGCGCAGGACAAACCGAATGCCGCCACCGAATGGGTGGAGAAAATTGAAGCTAAGTGTCTGCTGATTGCGTCGTCCCCAGAAATCGGCGAAGCAATGCCGAGACTTGGTGCGGGCGTTCGAGCGAACAGCATCGGTCGCTACATAATCTTCCACCGCTTCGTAAGCAACCGCCTGGAAATCCTCCGAGTGCTGCCGGGCGAACGGAACATCACCAGTCTCTAGGGCAGAGGCCGACGCATCTCTTTTCCACGAGAAGACGCAGTTCGACCCTGGAATCGAAGTACGTCCCCTCCCCCCCGGCCCTGGCTTCTTCAGCTTAGGGCCCTTTGTGCGAGTACCCTTCGCTCGCCGTACGATTCTCCTATGACCGGGCGGCCATTCGATGCTACATGAAACTGCACAATGTACCCGCGCATGGAATTCGATAGCCCTTCTTTGGCTCGTCGCATTTTGTGGCTGCGAGAGTCTCGCCGGAAATTACTCCGTGCGGATTGTCGTTCCGACGGGGTTTAGCGGCACGATTCGGCTTGTTTTCGACGAATCAGGCAAACCCCGTGTCTGTGATAAAAACACGCTCGTTTTTCGGGTTCCAAAGTCTGGCATGCTGGTAACGCGGGGAGAGAATCCCTTCCTAGAATGGCGTTCTGACTTACAGGTAGTTACCACTACCGGCGACTCGATTTCCTGGGAGCCCGTGATTGGGGAAGATGACGAAGTGCGATTCAGAACTGTGGGTGGCACGAACGATGGAACAGAATTCTGGGCAGTGGTTGGAACGCTCGAGGACCTGAAGGAGGCAAGACGCGAACTTCTCCGTGTAATGGCGGAGGAAGGCAGCGGGAGGGACCGCCGTCAGTGACATAGGCAGCTTACTGATCGGCTCAATCTCCGACGAGCTCGTCGAGCGGACTCCGGTCCCCGAACTACGGATATCCGGACACACGTGTTCGCTTCAATCCAATATCAGCAATGCGATCAGACTCCATGAACAAAGGGCGGCGGTAATGCCTACGACTCCACGTGGCAAGATCCACCACGACCAAAGTGGTCAACTCGTAAACAACATCTTTTTTCGGATCTGGACGGGACCCTTTTTTGAAGACGATTACGAACTGCCCGGGGTCATTGTGAGAGGCGTGCCGTCCGGACACCCAACCGAGGTCAGTCCCTACGAAGATCGCTCAACCGACCTGTCTTCGCGACGATGCCCGCATCATCCAGATTTCGTGGACATTCGTCGCTACGAGTACATTCACTGTTTGATATGCAACTTCGGAAGGGACGACGGCGACGCTTTCGGACACCACGACTTCGAATTCATTCACGCTGGTCGCCGGCTTCAAGAAGCACTCCTGGGGGCCGGACTCAACGGAACTCGATTCGCCGAGACGCATGTAGAGCTAGACGGCCCGGGACCGTCGCATTTAAAGGAAATACGCACCCTCTGCTTCGATGGTCGCGATATGCGTCGCCCTTTCGCTGTCGACCCACCCGAAGCGAATCGCTGCTTTCATTGTGGATTTTCTCCAATCGTCTGCCCCACTTGCCCGTCGTTCGAGTCTTTCTGCCCGAGTTGTAGCAAGGCGGCCTGGGGCGGCAACCTGCTCAGCAAAGATCCGAGAACAGTGGATACTACACTTCAATCCGGATTTGATGACAATGGACTCGGATCCGTGCTGGACTTCGACTACTGGGACGGAAACGATTTTGTAGGCCAACCATTGGGTAGCTGCATCGTCACGGGACGCGTCGTGGATTTACTGCTCGACCTCAACGTGACCAACATTGCCCTCCAGCCGCGCCGCTGCCACGTTGGCGGCCGCCAATCTGCCGAATATGCGCACCTGCGAAGTGTTTTGTACCAGGAGAACCTACAACATCCTTAGAGACGATTTCCCGACCATTGCTTGATGGAACGACCAGCTGCAGCAAAAGCGAGTTTACAGTGCGACAGGCCTTGCGGAAGCGACAAATCAGCATCAGATACCTTCTTGTCGCGACGCTTCTTTGCGCCGTGGTTGCCTGGTGGGTCCAGAACGCCTTGAAGCAGGCTCGCGCTATTCACGGACTCAGAAAGGCCGGTGCCGCCATCGGCCACTCCCGGGACGTCCGTGGTAAACAGATGTTCCGGATATTGGAGTATGTCGTTCCGGACGACTTACTGTATGACATTTCGAGCATCTCCATCCGTGGGGATAGCTTTATGGCCAATGCTGACCAGTTTTCAAGAATCCTCCCTAAGATTGGCGGATACCATAGGCTGGTCATCAAGGATATTCCTGTCGACCGGCAACTGCTGCGGCACATCGCGACCGAGCGTTCGCTAGAGCAATTGTGGATCATCGGCGCCGACCTTACGGATGAGGATCTCGTCTCACTGGGAGGCCTCAAGTGCCTGGAGTCGCTAAACTTGTCACGCAACCCGTTGCGCAATCTGGCGCCACTCGAATTAGGCAGCTTGCCGGTTCTTCAGGAATTGCAACTCGATTCCACGCGAGTGACGGGTGGTGACCTTGACTTCATTGCAGGATCGAGCGTCGACTATTTGTCCGTAAGGAACACTCGCGTGACCTTTGAAACGTTCGGTGCGATGCGGAGGCCTAATTCGCTGAAGACACTTTTTGTTGACGACGACTTTGCGACACCAGCGACCATTCGTAGCATCGAGTCCGCAAGCGATATTAACGTGATTTTGCCGTCTGGACCGTTCGAGATTGTTCCCTTCACCCCTTGAGCACGTGTCCCACCAAGGGGATGAGCGTGTTACCTGATCTGGACGTAAAAAGAACGTAAAAACGTGACGCACCTCTTTCTCTGGAAAAGACGGATTTTGGAATTGAGGTGCGTCCCCTCTTTCCCTGTTTTTCCCGGAAGATCACTGCCACCGAAGCGAGAGGAATGAGGGCATGAGGGAAAATCCCACGCGACGCCGCTCGCTTGTCTTTCCTTCCCTACCAGCAGCGGTTTTGACGGGGCTGATCGTAATGCCCCTGTACATTCTGGGGGCAAACGCAATTCTGAAAGGATTTGCCGCGCACATGGAATTGCGGCTCACGCTTTCCCTGCTGTGGGGCATCGTTGGATTTATCGCACCGGTCCTGTACTCGACGGTGGACGTCGCCTACCTGAGGAGGAGCCATCGCCTGTCCTGGGCGGTGATGTTCCGGCCCTACACTGCTCCCGATGCGGGTAGCAGTTCCAATAATCTCCGTGGCTTCTACATTCCGACGTGGCAACGCTTGGCAGCACTATTTGCATCCGCGGTCGTGTCGACGCTCGTCATGCGGTCGATCGGAGTCAATTTCTGAAGCGGTCCACCGCAGGCGGAGCGTGGTGAGGAGCGGGAACAACCACGAATGACACGGATTAAACGAATGGTGGCCACGGAAGGACACGAAAAAGCGCGGAGAGGGAAGGACCGCGGATAGCACGGTGAACGCGGATGACGGGGAAATCTAGAAGCCAAACATCCGTGTTATCCGAGCTATCTGCGGTTCAACTCCCCACCGTTTCTTCGTGCGCGGAGAGGGAAGGACCGCGGATAGCACGGATAACGCAGATGAAGAGGAAATCTAATAGCAAAACATCCGTGTTATCCGAGTGATCTGCGGCTCAACTCCCCACCCTTCCTTCGTGCGCGGAGCGGAAGGACCGCGGATAGCACGGATAACGCAGATGAAGAGGAAATCTAAAAGCAAAACATCCGTGTTATCCGAGCTATCTGCGGTTCAACTCCCCACCCTTCCTTCGTGCGCGGAGAGGGGAAGGACCGCAGATAGCACGGAGAACGCAGATGAAGAGGAAATCTAATAGCAAAACATCCGTGTTATCCGAGCTATCTGCGGTTCAATTCCCCACCCTTCCTTCAAGCGCGGAGAGAGGAGGGACCGCGGATAGCAGGGAGAACGCGGATGAAGGGGAAATCTAGAAGCCAAACATCCGTGTTATCCGAGCTATCTGCGGTTCAATTCCCCACCCTTCCTTCATGCGCGGAGAGGGAAGGACCGCGGATAGCACGGAGAACGCGGATGAGGGGGAAA